>CANJOI010000001.1 GCA_947475365.1 Fidelibacterota bacterium
CCATGCGGCCGGCTTCACCGACCGAGTACGGCGGGAAGTTGTAGTGCAGCATGAAGAACTGGCGGTACTCGCCTTCCAGGGCGTCGATGATCTGCTCGTCCTGGCCGGTGCCGAGGGTGGCCGTGACCAGTGCCTGGGTTTCGCCGCGGGTGAACAGGGCCGAGCCGTGGGTGCGCGGCAGGATGCCGACTTCGATTTCGATCGGGCGCACGGTCTTGGTGTCGCGCCCATCGATACGCACGCCGGTCTTCAGGATCTGGCCGCGGACAACGTCCGCTTCCATGTGCTTGAACACCGGGCCTGCGACCGCGAGTTCGGCTTTCTCTTCGCCCAGGCTCGCCATGGCCTTCTTTTTCACTTCGCCGACAGCCGCATAACGTTCTTGCTTCACGCGATTGCGGTAGGCGGCGTCGAGGTCGCCGGTGAACGCGGCCAGCTTGCTCTTCACGATCGCGACTTCCGGGGCTTCCGGCGCGATGGCGAAGGGTTCCTTGGCGCAGGCTTCGGCCAGTTCGATGATCGCCTGGATCACCGGCATCATGGCGTCGTGGCCGAAATTGACGGCGCCGAGCATGATTTCTTCCGACAGTTCCTTGGCTTCGGATTCCACCATCAGCACGCCTTCGCGGGTGCCGGCGACGACCAGTTCCAGCGACTGCTTTTCGTATTCGTCCATGCGCGGATTGAGAACGTACTGGCCGTCCACATAACCGACGCGGGCGGCGCCGATGGGGCCCATGAACGGTATGCCGGAGATGGTGAGCGCGGCGGAGGCGCCGATCATGGCCACCACATCCGGGTCGTTCTTCAGGTCGTGCGACAGAACGGTGCAGACCACCTGGGTTTCGTTGCGATAGCCCTCGTGGAACAGCGGGCGGATCGGACGGTCGATCAGGCGCGAGGTCAGCACTTCCTTTTCGGTGGGGCGGCCTTCACGCTTGAAGAAGCCGCCGGGAATCTTGCCCGCGGCCGAGGTCTTTTCCTGGTAGTTGACGGTGAGCGGAAAGAAATCGACGCCGGGCTTCGGCGACTTGGCGCCGACGGCGGTGCACAGCACGGTGGTTTCGCCGTAGGTGGCCATGATGGCGCCGTCAGCCTGACGCGCGATCTTGCCGGTTTCGAGGACCAGCTTGCGGCCGCCCCATTCGATCTCTTTGCGATGAACTTTGAACATGGACATTCGTGGTAATTCCTTCTTCCCCTCATGGACCGGCGCCGGATTGCGCGCCCAGCTCGACCGCTCAAAACCCACCCTATTGTGAGTCAAAAACGGACCGAGGGTTCGAGCCGGGATTTCGATCCTCGGCAGAGACTCTCTGCCTTCTTACGCAGCGCGTTTCCGTCTCGCGGAGATATGCGCGCCTAACTTCACAGCGGTCTTTTCTGAAACCCGATTCCGGCCGCTGCGGGATGTGAATGCGGCAACGCGCCCGGCTTGGATTGCTCCAAGGGGCGCTAAACCGTCCTCACCGGAACCGGGCAATGGCCAGCGTTACTTACGCAGGCCGAGACGACCGATCAGGGCGTCGTAGCGCGGAGCCGACGAAGCCTTGAGGTAATCGAGCAGACGGCGGCGCTGACCGACCATCACCAGCAGGCCACGGCGCGAGTGGTTGTCCTTGGTGTGACCCTTGAGATGTTCGGTGAGATTCTTGATGCGCTCGCTGAGCACCGCCACCTGGACTTCCGGCGAACCGGTGTCGCCCGACTTGGTGGCGTATTCTTGGATGAGCGCCTGTTTGCGCTCCGCGGTAATCGACATCGTGTACTCCTGCTTTGTATAGCGCGCGCGTTTCGGCGCGCGACTAGAGATTCATGACGCGGACGGGGCGGACCATGCCCTCCCCGACCTCGGCCACCGCTACCAGCGTCTCCCCGCATTTGACCTGCACGGCGTCGCCGGGCGTGAGTCCGATCAGGGGGCTGCGCTTTGCTACCGGCCATAGGGCGATGGATTGCCCCTGGCGCATGCGGCGGGCCTCTTCCGCGGTCAGGGCCAGTGCCGGGATGTCGTCCAGCACGGTCGCGACCGGGAGAAGATATTCGGAAGCGGCGGCTTTATGCCCGAGGGATTCCAGCATTTCCAGGGAAATCGCCCCCTCCAGGCCGAACGGGCCGCAGCGGGTGCGCCTCAGCACCGAGATATGGCCCAAAGTTCCTAGATGGCGGGCTAAATCCCGCACCAGCGCACGGATATAGGTGCCTTTACCGCAATCCACCTCGAATTTGGCCCGCTCCGGGCCGTTTTCGAGCAGGGAAAACCGGTCGACTCGGACGGTGCGGGCCTCCAACGCCAGGGACTCCCCTTGCCGGGCCAGGTCATAGGCCCGTTTCCCGCCCACTTTGATGGCGGAATAGTCGGGGGGGATTTGCTGGATGGACCCGGTGAAAACCGGCAGGGCGGCGGCGATGGCGGCCTGGTCGGGGCGGCCCTCGGCGGTGGCGATCACCTGGCCATCGCTGTCGTCGGTATCGGTCTGGGCGCCCCAAACCAGTTCGAACTGGTAGGTTTTGCGGCCATCCATGGCGAAATTGATGGTTTTGGTGGCTTCACCCAGGGCAATGGGCAGGATTCCCGTGGCTAACGGGTCCAAAGTACCCCCATGACCCACCTTTTCGGCGTTCATGGAGCGCTTTATCCGGGAAACCACCGTCGCGGCGGTCAAGCCTGCCGGCTTGTCCACGACAATCCAGCCGTGGATCGGCTCACCTTTCCGGCGTCCCAAAGCGCCTAGTCCTCTTCCGAGTCGGATGTAGGCCCAGACTCGGATTCAGACTCGTCCCCGGCGCCGTAGCGCTCAGCGTCCAGGTCCCGGGCGACCTCGGGTTTGTGCAGCAGACGGCCGATGCGCTCGGCTTCGTCAAAGCTCTGGTCGGCGGCGAAGATCAGGTCGGGAATGAATCGCATCTGCAGGCGGTCCGCCAGCTGGCGCCGCAGAAACGGCTTCACGCGCTTGAGGCCCTCCAGCACCGCGGTCGCGTCGCCGCCGCCGAGCGGCACCACATAGACGCGGGCGTGACGCAGGTCGGGCGACGGGCGCACCTCGGTGACGGTGATGTGCTTGCCGGCAAGTCCGGGGTCGCGAAACGTCTCGCGCTCGAACAGCGCCGCCAGCACGTGGCGAATTTCTTCACCGACGCGCAGCAGGCGCTGGCCGGGGGGTTGCTTGGCGTTACGGGTATTCCTGGGCATAGGCACTCCTTCCGGGGGACCGCGCCCCCGGACGAAACGGCGGCGCGGCGCGCGACTGAACTAAAGCGTCGCTTCCACCCGTTCCATTTCGAAGCACTCGATGACGTCGCCCTTCTGGATATCCTGGTAATTGGCGAGCGCCATGCCGCATTCGTAGCCCTCGCGGACGTCTTTGACATCGTCCTTGAAGCGCTTGAGTTGCGACAGATCGCCCTCGTGGATGACCACGTTGTCGCGCAGCAGGCGGACCTTGCAGCCGCGCTTGATGACGCCTTGCGTGACCATGCAGCCCGCGACCTTGCCGGTCTTGGTGATGTTGAACACTTCGCGGATCTCGGCGTAGCCGATGAAGTTTTCCTTGAAGGTCGGCGCCAGCATGCCGGTGAGCACCTGTCTGATGTCATCGGCCACGGCGTAGATGATCGAGTAGTAGCGGATATCGACGTTGTCGCGCTTGGCGGTTTCGCGCGCCTGGGCGTTGGCGCGGACGTTGAAGCCGATCAGGATCGCGCCGTAGGTCTTGGCGAGCGTCACATCGGATTCGTTGATGGCGCCGACGGCGCTGTGGATCACGTTCACCTTCACGGCGTCGGTGCCGAGCTTGCTGAGCGTGCCGGCCAAGGCTTCGGCCGAACCCTGCACATCCGCCTTCACGACGACGCTGAGTTCGTTGGCGACGCCGGCTTTGATCTTGGCGAACATCTGTTCCATGGTCGACGTGCCGACGCCGGCCGCGTGTTCCTTGTCGCGGATCTTGCGGCGGCGGAACTCGGTGACTTCGCGGGCGCGGCCTTCGTCCTCGACCACGATGAAGTCATCACCGGCCGACGGCGTGCCGCCGAAGCCGATGACTTCCACCGGCGCCGACGGCATGGCCGACTTCACCTGCTTGCCGTGTTCGTTGACCAAGGCGCGCACGCGGCCCCACTCGGCGCCGGCGACGAAAATGTCGCCCAGGCGCAGGGTGCCGCGCTGCACGAGAACCGTACCCACCGAGCCGACGCCCTTTTCCACTTTGGCTTCGATGATCGCGCCTTCGGCGGCGCGGTTCGGGTTGGCCTTGAGGTCGAGCAGTTCGGCCTGCAGCAGGATGACTTCCTCAAGCTTGTCGAGGTTGATCTTCTGCGTCGCCGACACTTCCACCGACAGCGTCTCGCCGCCGACGTCTTCCAGAACGACTTCATGATTGAGAAGGTCGGTCTTGATGCGCGCCGGATTGGCGCCGGGCTTATCGATCTTGTTGATGGCCACGATGATCGGCACTTCGGCGGCCTTGGCGTGGCGGATCGCCTCGATGGTCTGGGGCATGATGCCGTCGTCGGCCGCGACCACCAGGATCACGATGTCAGTCACTTTGGCGCCGCGGGCGCGCATGGCGGTGAAGGCTTCGTGGCCCGGCGTATCGATGAAAGTGATCTTCTGGCCGGCCTTTGTGCGCACCTGGTAGGCGCCGATATGCTGGGTGATGCCGCCCGCTTCGCCCGCGACGACATTGGTCGAACGGATGGCGTCGAGCAGCGAGGTTTTGCCGTGGTCGACGTGGCCCATGATGGTCACCACCGGCGGGCGGGTCGTCATCGCCTCTTCATCGTCCGGCGCGGCTTTCAGGCCTTCTTCCACCGAGCCTTCGGTGATGCGCTTCACCTTGTGGCCGTACTCCTGGGCCACCAGTTCGGCGGTGTCGGCGTCCAGCACTTCGTTGATGGTCGCCATGATGCCGAGCTTCATCAGCGATTTGATCACATTGACCGAACGCTCGGCCATGCGGTTGGACAGTTCTTGAACGGTAATCGTTTCGGGCAAAATCACTTCGCGTACCACCTTGTCGGTGTTCATCGGTTGCTTGAGCTGGGCCTTGCGGCGTTCTTTCTCGACCGCACGGCGCATCGAGGCGATGGAACGCGAACGTTCGACCTTGTCGTCACCTTCCAGGGCGGCGGTGATGGACAGCTTGCCCTCACGGCGGCGCGGCTCGGTACGCTTGTTGACGGCCGGCGGCTTGTGGCCGGTCTTGGGCTTGCGCGGCTTACCCTCGTCCTCTTCTTCCTCGTCGGCGACGGGACGGCGGGCGATCAATGCAGCGTCGCCGGCGACGGTTGCGGCGGCGGGGGTGGTTGCCGTGCGCACTTCAGCGGCGGGCGCGGCAGCGGGTTCCGGAGCGCGCGCACCCGGAGCGCTGGCGGGAGCCGCGGCGACCGGCGGCGCTTCCGCGGCGCGCTTGGCTTCTTCGGCGGCGCGCTTGGCGTCTTCTTCGGCTTCGCGTTTGGCGTCTTCCTCGGCCTGCTTGCGATGCTCCTCGTCCGCCTTCATGGCGTCCTGGAGCGCTTTCAGGCGGTGCGCCTTCTCGTCGTCGGTGAGGTTGCCGTGCTGGAGGGCTTCGCGCGCCTTGGCGAGCACTTCGTCGGACTTGGTCTTCAGGGAGACGGGCGGGGCTTTGACTTCCTGCACCTTGCCGTCAGCGCCCATTTCGAACTGGCGCTTCCGCTTGCGTTCGACCTGAACGACTTTGGACCGGCCGTGCGAGAAGCTCTGGCGGACCTGACCGGATTCCACCGTCTTCTTCAGCTCCAGCTTCCCCTTGCTCAGCGTCAACGGGGCCTTAGGTTTGGTGGTATCGCTCGGCATGCTGCTTAACTAACCTTGAGTGATGCGCGCGAGGCTCCCGCGCGTCGTGAACTTCCAAAAGCGGTTCGTAGACAGTGTTCAGTTCATGTCTGGACACGCTCTCCATCTGTGTTCTTCGCGCGCACACCCGCATAGCGTGCGGCGTCTTCAATCAGCGCCGTGGTCAGCCCGCCCGCGCGCAAAGCGACATGCACGGCGGCATCGCGTCCCAAGGCAGCTCCCATCTCCGCGCCCGTGAACACGTCCACGACAGGCGCATGGGGAACAAGGGCCGTAAACTTGCGGCGCTCCGCCGGCGATCCGTCCGCCGCTTCCACCAGCGCTACGGTTTGCCCGGTCGCGATCTGAGCGCGGACTTTCTCGGCTCCGGCGGCAACCAATCCGGCACGTCGCGCGAGACCGAGGAAATTGAGGCAGCGGCGCCGTAAAAGATCAGCAACGGTATCGGCCAGGCCCGGGGGAACCGTGACATTGTCCCGGGCGGCTTTGGCAAAAGCCCGTTTTGACGTCGCCAGCTCTATCATATCGCGGCTGGCGGTTAACCACAAACCCCGGCCCGGCAGGCGCCGCTCGATATCCGGCACCACCGTGCCGTCGGGCCCCGCCACGAACCGGATCAGCCGGGCGAGCGGAAGCGACTCGCCCGACGCAATGCAACGCCGGTTGGGCCCCGTCTCGTCGGAGCTCGCCGTATCTTCCCCGTCCGTTTGGTCCTGCATCAAAAATCCCATGGTCAGGACGCCGGTGGGGCTGGACCCTACGCCGGCTCGCCGGAGGCCGGGGCCCCGGCTTTATCTTTGGACTCCTCGCCTTCGGGGAACCAATGGGCGCGGGCGGCCATGATGATGGCGTTGGCCTGGGTCTCGGTGAGGCCTTCGCCCAGCATCTCCACCAGCTCGTCGCCGGCCAGGTCCGCGAGGTCGTCCAGGGTTTTGACGCCCTTTTCCGCCAGCGCGATGATCTTGCGGGCGTCCAGGCCCTCGATCTCGGCTTCGGCCAGGTCCTGGGCCACGCCCAGTTCCTCCATCTTCGCCACGATCTTCTTGTTTTCTTCCTCAATGTAGGTGGTGGCGCGTTCCTTCAGCTCGTTGGCGATGTCTTCGTCAAAGCCTTCGATGTCGGTGAGTTCCTCGGCGGGAACGAAGGCAACTTCCTCGACCGAGGTGAAGCCCTCGGTGACGAGCAGATGGGCGAGCACATCGTCCACGTCCAGGGCGTCGATGAACATTTTCGAACGCGACTTGAACTCTTCCTGGCGGCGTTCGGACTCTTCGCCTTCGGTCAGGATGTCGATGGTCCAGCCGGTGAGCTGCGAGGCCAAGCGCACGTTCTGGCCGCGGCGGCCGATGGCCAGCGACAGCTGGTCGTCCGGCACCACCACTTCGATACGGCCGGAATCTTCATCAAGCACGACCTTGGTCACTTCCGCGGGCGCCAGTGCGTTGACGACGAAGGTCGCCGGGTCCTGGTTCCACTGAATGATGTCGATCTTTTCGCCCTGCAGTTCGGCGACCACCGCCTGCACGCGCGACCCGCGCATGCCGACGCAGGCGCCGACGGGGTCGATGGAGGAGTCGTTGGAGATCACCGCGATTTTCGCGCGGCTGCCGGGATCGCGCGCCACGGCCTTGATTTCGATGATGCCGTCATAGATTTCCGGCACTTCCTGGCTGAACAGCGCGGCCATGAAGTCAGGCGCGGTGCGCGACAGGAAGATCTGCGGGCCGCGCGGTTCTTCACGCACGTCGACAATGAAAGCGCGCACGCGGTCGCCGTTCTTGAAATGCTCGCGCGGGATCAATTCGTCGCGGCGGAGCAGGCCTTCGGCGCGGCCCAGGTCAACGATGACGTTGCCGAACTCGACGCGCTTGACCAGGCCGTTGACGATTTCGCTGATGCGGTCCTTGTATTCGGCGAACTGGCGCTGGCGTTCGGCGTCGCGCACTTTTTGCACGATCACCTGCTTGGCGGTCTGGGCGGCGATACGGCCGAAATCGATCGGCGGCAGCGGATCGACGATCACGCCGCCGACTTCGATGTCCGGGTTCTTGCGCTTGGCCTTGGCGAGCGTCAGCTGGGTGTTCTCATCCTCGACGGTCTCGACCACGGTCAGATAGCGCGCCAGGCGGATCTCGCCGTTCTTGCGATCGATGTTGGCGCGGATGTCGTTCTCATGACCGTACTTGGAGCGGCCGGCTTTCTGGATGGCCTGCTCCATGGCCTGGAACACTTCCTCGCGGTCGATGCCTTTGTCGCGGGCGACGGTGTCGGCGACTTGCACCAGTTCGGGGCGCGCCATGCCAATGCTCTGTGCCATCTCAGTTCTCCAGTTGTTGTTCGGTCTGCCGCCCGGGGGCGTTGGTGGTGGCGGCGATCAGTTCGTCGGTCAAAATCAGTTTCGCGGCGTTCACGTTGCCGAAGGCGATGGTCGCGTCGCCGTCTTCCGTGGCGATGACGATGTCTTCGCCGGTCAGTCCCTTGAGGCGTCCGCGGAAACGCTTGCGGCCGGCCACCGGCATCTTGGTGTCGATCTTGGCTTCGAAGCCGGCGTAGGTCGCGAAATCCTTGAGGCGCGTCAGCGGCCGGTCGATGCCGGTGGAACTGACCTCCAGGTCGTAGCGGCCGGGCACCGGGTCCTCGACATCGAAGATCGCCGACAAGGTGCGGCTGATCTGTTCGCAGTCTTCCACGGTGATGGCGGCGCCATCCTTGCGCTCGGCCATGACCTGCAAGGTCTTGCGGCCGACGCTGCCGGTAATAGCGATGCGCACCACGGCGAAGCCCATGGCTTCCAGCGTGGGTTCAACCCGCTCCTCGAGATGATGCAAACGTTCCATACGCACTCCGTCCACCGACCGGGAGGCGCAGAAACAAAAAAAGTGGGCAATCGGCCCACTCCCCAAGTCGATCGGACATTGATGAAGATGGCGCTGATATAAAGGGCTTTTCGCCCGAAGACAAGGTTTTAGGCGGCCCCCGGCGGAAGGCCGGAGTCTTTAAAGCGGACCGCTATGCGGTCCGCGGCTTGCGGAAAAACCGCAAAAACATCGGCGTGCGGCCGGCTGCGACCGCCTTTTGCTCGTAGCGGCTGGGGGTCGAGTCGGCGGGGCGGGCCCGCCAGTCGTCCGGGCCGGCCACCCGCCATTCGAAGTCGGGATGCTGCGGAACATGCTGCAGGGTCCAGCGGGCGTAGATGGGGTGGTCCGTCGCCACCCGGAACTCGCCGCCATCGGCCAGCAGGCGGGACACTTCGTTCAGATTAGAGGGCCCAACAAAGCGGCGCTTGGCGTGCCGTGTTTTCGGCCAAGGGTCTGGGAACAATAGAGAAATTCGCTTCAAACTTGACGCGGGAAAGGCCGGCAGCAAGGTCCGCACGTCGCTGTCATAGATGCGGACATTGGCCAGCTTGCGCTCGTCCACGTGCCGCAACAGTGAGGCCACCCCGTTCAGGAAAACCTCGGCCCCAAGGAAGCCTACGCCCGGGTGGGTTTCGGCTTGGCTGGCCAGGTGTTCGCCGCTGCCGAAACCGATCTCCAGCCAGACATCCTTCTGGCCGGAAAACAGCGACGCGGGTTCAACAGGACCCTCCGGCGGCGGGACCCTTAGTGTCGGCAGAAGGGTATCGAGAAGCCGCTCACGGCCGGCTTTAAGGGGTTTGCCTTTGCGCCGGCCGTAGAAGCGGTGATCGGTTTGCTCAAACGCCAAAGGCGGATTCGAGCTGCTCGACCAGGTCCAGGCGTTCCCAGGTGAAGCCACCCGAGCCGTCCGGGTCGCGGCCGAAGTGGCCGTAGGCGGCGGTGCGCGCGTAGATCGGGCGGTTGAGCTTCAGATGCTCGCGGATGCCGCGCGGCGAGAGGTTCATGAGCTCCTGAAGCACGCTCGAGAGCTTGTCTTCCGACACCTGCGCCGTGCCGTCGGTGTTCACATAAACCGACAGCGGCTTCGACACACCAATCGCATAGGCGAGCTGGATGGTGCACTTGTCGGCGAGCCCGGCGGCCACGACGTTCTTGGCGAGATAGCGCGCGGCGTAAGCGGCCGAACGGTCCACCTTGGTCGGATCCTTCCCAGAGAATGCGCCGCCGCCATGCGGCGCAGCCCCACCATAAGTGTCGACGATGATCTTACGGCCGGTAAGGCCGGTATCGCCGTCCGGGCCGCCGATGACGAAGCGGCCGGTGGGGTTCACATAGAATTCGGCTTCGGGACACATCCAGCCCTTGGGCAGTGCGTCGAGCACATGCTTGCGAACGTATTCGCGGATCTGGTCCTGCTGGGCGTGCTCGCCATGCTGCGTCGAGACCACCACCGACGTGGCGCGCACCGGCTTGCCGTTCACATACTGAAGCGTGACTTGGCTCTTGGCGTCGGGGCCGAGGAAATCGACGTCCTTGGCATGGCGCGCGTCGGCCAGGGTCTTGAGGATGTTGTGCGCGTAGTAGATCGGCGCGGGCATGAGGTTGGGGGTTTCGTTGACGGCGTAACCGAACATGATGCCCTGGTCGCCGGCGCCTTCGTCTTTATTGCCCGCGGAATCGACGCCGACGGCGATGTCGGCGGACTGCGAATGCACGTAGCAATCGACGGTCGCGTTCTTCCAGTGGAAGCCGTCCTGCTCGTAACCGATGTCCTTCACCGCGTCGCGGGCGGCGGCGATCATGGCGTCCGGGGTGACGTTGCCGCGCACTTCGCCGGCCAGCACGATGCGGTTGGTGGTGCACAGGGTTTCGAGCGCGACGCGGGCCTGGGGGTTTTCCGCCAGGAACAGATCGACGATGGCGTCGGAGATGCGGTCGGCGACCTTGTCGGGATGTCCTTCGGAGACGGACTCGCTGGTGAAGAGATAGTCGGTCTTGGACAAAGGACGGTCCCCCTGGAGAAAAGCCACTGACGGTTAGTCACAAAACAGCAAGGGGGCTGTAAAGGAATAAGCCCGGTTTTTCAAGCGACAGAGCAGTCTTTGAGGGACAAGGCCCCGTTCACAATGGCCCACAATGGCCCACCCTGCCGTATTGGACGGCGCGCGTCTTAGCGCGCGACCGGCTGGAAATGAAAACGCCGCCCCGGTCTCCCGGAGCGGCGTTTTCCGTAAGGCGTGTCGGTCCGGCTTAGACCTCTTCCGGAGCGGCCTCTTCCGTGGAGGCCAGGGACTTCGCCAGCTCATAGATGCGCCGGCGGACGTGATAGTCGGTGATCCGGTAGTAGGCGCGCACCAGTTCAAGGGTTTCGCGCTTGGTCATGGGATCGTTCTCGCGAGGTGTAACGTCGCGGCTTTCGCCGGAGAGGTTGCGCGGCGACGCCGAGGCCGTGGCTTCGTCCATATCCTCGAAGAAGAACGCCATGGAGCAGTCCAGGACGCGCGACAGGTCCCACAGGCGCGAAGCGCCGATGCGGTTCGCGCCACGCTCGTATTTCTGCACTTGCTGGAAGGTCAGTCCGATGGCTTCGCCGAGCTTTTCCTGGCTCATGCCGAGCAGGGTGCGGCGCAAGCGCACGCGGCTGCCGACGTGCACATCGACCGGGTTGGGCTTGCCTGAGGGCATGCGGCCGCGGGTGGAGCGGACAGGGCCCTGCTCTTCGAAATCGTCCTTTTGTGCTAAACCCATAATCTACCTGTTGGCTTGGGTGAGGTTCCGTAACGCTACGTCAGTCCGGTTCGCAAGTCTACCGAACGTTGAGTGCCAGCCGCATCCTCACCACTTACGCTATACGTAAGATATTGAAATTACATGTAGTGAGGACCCCGGCGCGGCCCGTGATCTTTTTTAGTCTCACTCCAATGTAGCGAAAACAATCACACCCCAGCTCGCGCGGGAATAACCTCAGGTAGAATAAGTCGCGAGACTTATCGTCCTTGGCGCCGCCGAAAAATAAACGCCGCCAGACCCCCAAAAGTTGCGGCGAGCAACGGCAGGATGTTGCGCAGCGTGCCGAACAGGGTGAATTCCGCCGCCGGCTGCGGGAGGGCCACGTCCAGCACGCCCTTGATCCCAAGCCCCAGTGACTCCCGGGTGCGGCCGTAGCCGTCGATCACCGCCGAGATCCCGGTATTGGCGACGCGTACCAGGGGCAGGCCCTCTTCCACCGCCCGCAGCCGCGCGGCGGCGTAATGCTGGTAAGGCCCCCAGCTCATGCCGAACCAGGCGTCATTGGTGAGGTTGAGCAGCCACCGGGGTTTGGGGCCGGTCCAGGGCGTGACCGCGCCCGAGAAGATCGCTTCGTAGCAGATCAACGGCGCGAACGGCGGCAGGCCGGGGACCGCCAGGGTCTTGAGGCCCGCGCCCTTGCTGAAATCGCCCACGCCTTCGGTGAGCTTTTTGAACGGGATCAGCCAGCGCAGCGGCATGTACTCGCCGTAGGGCACCAGATGGGTTTTGTCGTAGGTGGCTTCGATCGCGCTGGTGTCCGTCAACGCGAACAGCGAATTGTAAATCTGCACCTCGCCGTTTTCGTCACGGATGCCGCGGTCGGCGCCGGTGATGAGCAGGCCGTTCTCCGGCGCGGCCGCCGCCAGAAGGCGGCGCCCCTGGTCCGAAGCGTTAAGCGAGAACAGCGGCGGCACGGCGGCCTCGCCCCAGATGACGGCGCTCGACCCGGCCGGCCGGTTTTCTTGCGAAAGCCGCAGGTAGTCGCGGATATGGTCGGGCCACAAATCCGGCCGCGCGCGATCCGCCTGGGAGATGTTGCCCTGGACCAGGCGCAGTTTTATGCCCTCGACCGTCGCGTCACCGGCGCCCGTGAGGCGCACAGCGCCTCCGGCCGCGAACACGAGGAGCACGGCGGCGGGGGCGAGCGCCACGATCCAGGTGCGGCGCTCACGGAACGGCGTGCCCAGGATCGCCGGCGCGGCCGCGGCCAGGACCGTGAACAATGTCAGGCCATAGGTGCCGATCAGCGCGGTCACCTGAATCATCGGCACCCCCACCGGCGTCATTTCTTCTGACCACACCGTGGCGATGGGATTCCAGGCGAAGCCCGTGAACAGCCAGCCGCGGATCCATTCCACCACGGTCCAGGCGCTGGCGAAGAACACCACACGCGGCACGTAGACCGCGAAGCGCTCATAGGGCAGGTCGTCCTTGCCGGGCGGCGGAAACAGGTGCGTCACACCGCAGACCACGGCGATATACAGCGCGAAACCGGCGCTCAAGGCGGCCACGGCAGGCCAGGCGAACGCGCCGAAGGTGTCGGCGTCCACGTAGAAGGCGTTGGCGATCCAGTGAAAGCTCACCAGGAAATAGCCGAAGCCGAACGCCCAGCCCGTAGCGGTGGCGCTCCATCGCGTTTCACATCCGTCCAGCAGCCACAACAGCACCGGGAACGCCACCCAGAGCAGCGGAAAGGCCGACACCGGCGGATAGGCGACGATTGCCAACGCGCCCGTGGCGAAGGCCAGGATCAGCCGCTGCCAGGGGGTGACGGAGGACAGGCGCCCCGCGAGTCCGCCCATCATCTGCTGGCCGTCATTTGGGAGCCGGCGGGGCGGGTAAATTGCGTATGCGCAATTGCCGCACGCGGCGAGGGTCGCTCTCGATGATCTCGAACTCGATGCCGGAGTCATGTTTGACCAGGGCGCCGCGGCTCGGCACGCGCCCGCCGATACTGATGACAAGGCCGCCCAGGGTGTCGGCCTGCTCGCGCTCCTCGTCGGTGAACACATTGCCGACGCGGGCTTCGAAATCGCTGAGCGCCACGCGGGCATCGGCGAAGATGGTGCCGTCCGGACCATCGCGCATCTGGGGCTCTTCGTCGGTGTCGTGTTCGTCCTCGATCTCACCGACGATCTGCTCGACCACATCTTCGATGGTGAGCAGTCCATCGATGCCGCCGTACTCGTCGACCACCACGGCCATGTGGGTGCGCTTGAGGCGCATCTCGAGCAGAAGGTCGAGCACCCGCACCGCCGGCGACACGAACAGCACGCTCCGCACCATGTCGAGAAGTGTGCGCTTGTGCAGCGGCGCATGGGCGACGTCGACCTGCAGGCTTTGCTGAAGCGCGAACACCGCGAGGTCCTTGATGTGGATCAGGCCCAAAATCTCGTCGAGGGTCTCGCGATAAACCGGCAGCCGGGAATGGCCGCCGCCGGTCAGGAGTTCGAGCGCTTCCGCGAGCGGGGTCGAGGCTTCGATGGCGACGATATCGGCGCGCGGCACCATGATGTCGCGGGCGGTGACGTCGCGCAGCGCCAGCACATTGGAGAGCAGCAGGCGCTCGTTGGGGTCGATGGCGGCGTCGCCGTCGGCGCTTTCCTCGATGCGCTCCTCGATCAGTTCCTCAATGACGTCGCGCACCGCCTCGGCGTCCTCGGTCTTGGCGCCGAGCCAGCGCTTGAGCGCGCGCATGAGGCGGGGCTTTTCGCCCGACGGCCGGGAGCCGGCTTCACTCATCGATGACGCGCCCGCACAAGTTTCTGCCGCGCGACATATGGATCGGCGATGTCCAAGGTCTTCAGGATGGAAATCTCCAGGCGTTCCATGGCGCGTGCATCGGTATCCTGCTCGTGATCATAGCCCAGGAGGTGGAGAACACCATGCACCACGAGGTGGGTGAGGTGTTCCTCCAGCGTCTTGTTCTCGGCTTTGGCGTCACGCGCGGTGACGCCTTTGGCCACCACCACGTCGCCCAGGATGGCCTCGCGCGCATCGTCCGGCGCGGCGCCCGCCCAGGCCGGAAACGACAGCACATCGGTCGGCTTGTTCTTGCCGCGATAGGTCGCGTTGAGTTTTTTGACCGCGGCGTCGGAGGTCAGCACGATCGCCAGCTCGACCACCGCGGATTTCGGTTTGCGCCGCGCGGCGACGCCGGTAAAGGCCGCCGCGGCCGCGCGCTTGCAGACGGAAGCCGCCGTACGCAGCGCACGCTTCCATTCCGCGGACACGGCGACGTCGATGACAAGCTTTTGCGTAGCGGGCCGTGCGGGCATGGTTTAGCGCTGCTCCTCGCGTTTTCGCGCCGCGTCGCGGCGGTCATAGGCCTCGACGATGCGCGTCACCAGATCGTGGCGCACGACGTCGCGGGCGCTGAAGGCGATGCGGCCGACGCCGTCGACGCCGTGCAGGGTTTCCAGGGCGTCCTGCAGGCCGGACATGGTGCCGCGCGGCAGGTCGACCTGGCTCAGGTCGCCGGTCACCACCATGCGCGAATTCTCGCCCATACGGGTCAGGGCCATCTTCATCTGCATGGTGGTGGTGTTCTGCGCCTCATCCAAAATGATGAAGGCGTTGGAGAGTGTGCGTCCGCGCATGAAGGCGAGCGGCGCCACTTCGATCTCGCCGGAGAGCATGAGCTTGGTCACTTGATCGCCCGGCAGCATCTCGTGCAGGGCGTCGTAAAGCGGGCGAAGATAGGGGTCGACCTTCTCGCGCATGTCGCCGGGCAGGAAGCCCAGGCGTTCGCCGGCCTCGACCGCGGGGCGCGACAACACGATGCGGTCCACCGTGCCGGCCAGCTTCATGGCGACGGCCTTGGCGACCGCGATATAGGTCTTGCCGGTGCCGGCGGGGCCGAGGGCGAACACCAGTTCAAAATCATTGAGCGCGCGCAAGTAAGACGCCTGCATGGGAGAGCGCGGCGAGATGTGACGCTTGCGCGTGCGGATGGTGAGGTCTTGTCCGTCGTCTTCCTCCGGGGCAAAGCGCGCCGCGCTGTCGATGTCTCCCACGTCGATGCGCGCGCCGCTGGCGAGGCGGCCGTACAGGCGGTCCAACGCCGCCGCCGCCGTGTCGACATGGTCCTTGGCGCCTTCGATGGTGATGGTGTTGCCGTGGGCGTGCATCGTCACGTCCAGACGCTGCTCCAGGCGCGCGAGGTGGGCGTTGTGAGGGCCGACCAACTGCTGCAGAAGCGCGTTGTCGGAATACTCGCGGGTCAGATGGAGAGAGTCGGTCACTGGTGTGCGACTTGCGCTTCTGTGCCGGGAATGACCCCGCCCAGGCTGTTGGTTTCCAAATTGGTGATATGCACGGGCACGATCCGCCCGATCAGGCTAGGGTCCGCCACCACATGCACGGCCTGGAGATAGGGGCTCTTGCCCACCAATTGGCCGGGGTTGCGGCCGGTGCCGGTGAGCAAAACGTCGAAGGTGCAGCCGACGCTGGCGGCGTTGAAGGCGCGCTGCTGGCGCGCGATCAGGGCCTGCAGGCGCGTCAAGCGCTCGCTGGCCACATCCTCGGGCACCTGGTCGCCCATGGTGCTCGCCGGCGTGCCGGGGCGGGCGCTGTACTTGAAGGTAAAGCACTGGGCGTAGTTGACCTCTTCCGCCAGCGCCATGGTGTCCTGGAAATCCGCATCGGTCTCGCCGGGGAAGCCGACGATGAAATCCGACGACAGCGCCAGGTCGGGGCGGTGCTTGCGCAAGGTCTCGACCGTGCGCAGGTAGTCGGCGCGGGTGTGACCGCGGTTCATGGCTTTAAGGATGCGGTCCGATCCCGCCTGCACGGGCAGGTGCAGGAACGGCATCAGCTGCGGCACGTCGCGGTGCGCTTCGATCAGCGCGGCATCCATGTCGCGGGGATGGGACGTCATGTAGCGGATGCGCGCGAGGCCATCGATCTTGGCGAGTTCACGGATCAACGCGCCCAAACCAGAGGCCCCGTTGTCGGTGGCGCCGTGATAGGCGTTCACATTCTGGCCGAGCAATGTCAGTTCACGCGCGCCGCCGGCGACCAGGCCGCGCGCTTCCTTCAACACCGCGGCCACAGGGCGTGAGTATTCGGCGCCGCGCGTGTAGGGCACCACGCAGAAGGTGCAGAATTTGTCGCAGCCCTCCTGCACCGACAGGAACGCGGCCGGACCTTCCTGGCGCGGCGCGGGCAGCAGGTCGAATTTGGATTCCACCGGAAACTCGGTGTCGATTATCCGGCGCTTCGCGTTCACCTCGCCGATCATTTGCGGCAGGCGGTGATAGGCCTGCGGACCCACCACGATGTCCACGAACGGCGCGCGCGCCATGATCTCGGCGCCTTCGGCCTGGGCGACGCAGCCGGCCACGGCGATGATCAGATCTTTCTCGGCTTTGAGCGGACGCAGGCGGCCGAGGTCGGAGAACACCTTCTCGGCGGCCTTCTCGCGGATGTGGCAGGTGTTGAGGATCACCATATCGGCGTCCTCGGGGTTTTCGGTGGTGGCGTAGCCGAGCGGGGCCAGGTCGTCGGCCATGCGGCTCGAATCGTAGACATTCATCTGGCACCCGTAGGTGCGGATGAAGACTTTTTTGGCGGGGAGCGTCATAGGCGTCTGTTTAGCGGTAATAGCCCGCGAAATCAAAGCGCCACCCGCCAAAATGTTGGTTTCTCAAGGGTTTTCCCGTCCCGCGAGCAACCGGGCGAATCCGTCGCGGGTCATGCGCTCGCAATGGGCGGCCAGGGCTTTGCGGTCGGGAAAGTCGGCCGCGGTCACCGGCGGGTGGAAGGTGATCTCACAGGTGATCCAGCCCAAACTCAGCAGGCGCCTGAGGTGCGGCATCAGGTCCATGTCGCCGTACCAGGCCACATAGGGCCGCCAGCCCACACCCATGGGCATGCCGTTGAGGCGGGTGTAGGCGATCGACACCGGCTGAATCGTCACCGGCTTTCCGGTTCCCTGGCGTTCCGCCACGGTGAACAGCGCGCTCTTGAACGGCTTCATGCGGTTGCCGTCGCCCGAGGTCGCTTCGGGAAACATGATGAGCGTGGCCCCGGCGTCGAGGCGGCCCTGAAGCTGATCGCGCGCCGCCTTTGTCGCCTGGCGTTTGCGGTCGATGAACACAACGCGCGCGATCTTCGACAGCGTGCCGAAGAACGGCCAGCTCGCCAGTTCGGCCTTGGCCACGAATTCGCCGTTGATGGTGGCGCCCAGGGCGATGATGTCGAAATAGGAGATGTGATTGCTGACAACCAGGCGCGGGCGGGCCGTGGCCTGTTCTCCGCGCACGACCACCTTCAGCCCCAGCAGGCGGACCAGAAAGCGATAGTAGTCGCGCCGGAGACGCCCGGCGTCGATGCGCAAGGCATGATGAATGAGCGTGAGTCCGGCAGAAAAAATCGCCGTGACGACAAAGATCACAAGCCGCGCGACGCTGAGGATCGACCCTCGCGTGGCGTGCGGCAGCGTGACGCTATCGGTTACGACGCTTGCTTGAATGACGCAACCTTGCGTTCGCCGAGGTCGTAGTGGCGCGTGTAGCGGTCCGCGATCAGGTCGGTCTTGACGATGATGCAGACGTCGGTGGTGTTGAACTGGTGGTCCACCACCGCGCCGTCGCCGATGAAGCCGCCGACGCGCAGATACCCTTTGAGCAGCGGCGGCAGGCTGGCCAGCGCACGCTTGGGATCGATCGATTCCTTGGGCAGAAGATTCATGTTCACGAAGCGCTCGGGCAGCGCCTTGGCGCGCAGGGCTTCAGGCGCCAGGTGATAGTGATAGAGGTACGAGAGCTGCACCGCGAGCTTCTCGGGATCGGTGCCGTGCAGGCTGGCGCAGCCGAACATCAGGTCGACATCGTGGCTGTTCAGGTATTCGGCGATCCCGCGCCACAGCAGCTGCATGGTCGCGCGGTCGCGGTAGCCGGCGTCGACGCAGGAGCGGCCCAGTTCCATCACCGTGCCGGGGAACGCCGCCAGGCGTGAGACATCGTATTCGGAGGCGGAGTAGAAGCCGCCGACGCTGCGCACATGCTCGCGGCGCATGACGCGGTAGGTGCCAACCACCTGGTTGCCGCCTTCGAGGCTCTGGTCGACAACGATCAGGTGATCGCAGACCGCGTCATACTGGTCGAAGTCGCGATGCAGTTTGAACATCTCGGGCGTCGGGTGCGCGCCCATCTCCTCGTAGAACACCCGGTAGCGCAGCGCCTGGGCCGCGTCGAGTTCGGCGGCGGAGGTGGCGAGGCGGATGATCTGTGTGCCGGCGGTGATCGGCGCGAAGCTGCGCACGCGGCTGGCGACGCCTGTGCTCGGCTGCGCGAAAACCGGCGTCCAGCCTTGGCGGGCGCGCTGCTCGTTCTTGCGCCGCTTCAGGAACTGCAAAGTCAGCGCGAGTGTGTCCTTGAGCTTGGACCCGGTCTTGCGCGTGAGCGACATGGTGGTGGAGAGGGTTTTCTTCGCCGCCATCGGAATCAAAGCCGGTAATAAAACTGTCATATTTTGAGTCCGTCCGTGTCTAACACGTGCGCTGTTTTTGCGGCGTCCAAAGAGCTTCAGTGTCGTGCGAAGAAGCGTCATGCAGGTTGTGCGGATGAAGCGCGCTCGTCACCCGATCCGAGTTTTTCTGCGCCCGCGGAAACCTCAAAGGGACCCTCTTAAGTGTCTCTTGTTATTGGTGTTTGCGACTGTGGCCGGAGACTAGGCTCCAACCACCCCCACTCGCAAGACCATATCCGCGAGGGTACTAGATGTCGTGTTATCGTTCCGTGTCTTTTTCTGCATCTAGAGGTAACACAAACAGCTCCAGCCGGTGGCCTACCAGTTTGTAACCATGGCTTTTGGCGATCTCGTGCTGCAGGCGCTCAATCTCTTCGTTGCGGAACTCCACAACCTTTCCTGAACGCATATCGATCAGATGATCGTGGTGGTGGGCGGGGGTTTCTTCATAGCGGGCGCGGCCATCGCCGAACTCATGGCGTTCCACGATGCCCGCTTCCTCGAACAGCCGCACGGTACGGTAGACCGTGGCGATGGAAATTCCCGGATCTTCCGCCACCGCGCGCTTGTGGACCTCTTCGACGTCCGGGTGATCGTGAGAGTCCGATAGCACGCGCGCGATGATGCGCCGCTGCTCGGTCATCTTCATGCCCTTCTCGGCGCAGACGCGCTCGATCTGAGACGGCTCTCCCTGCCCCCGGACATTGCGCCGCACGGCTGTCATACCGGTCTCCTTGAATGACGAAAGGCTCTTGTCTTTGGTCGCGTATCCGGCCGGAAAACTGGGTCCACCTTTTCCGGAATACGCTTCAGTTGGCCATTCCATAGAGCAAAGTGCAAGGGACTGAAAGTCTGGGGAAAATCATTCGCGAACGAATCGCAGCCGGGCGCCTTGCCGGGCCGTGCCGGGGTGTATAGGTAAGGCGTTCAGATCCGGGGAGCTTCCTCTGTGCAGCCCGTTACAGACGCGGCCTATTTCATCGACATCACCGGAGAGGTCTGCCCGCTGACCTTCGTCAAGACCAAGCTGTTGCTGGAAAAGATGCCGCCCGGCGCCATCGCCACCGTCCGCCTGAAAGGCGCGCAGCCGTTGGACAATGTGCCCCGGTCGGTGAAGGCCCATGGGCATGAGGTGGTGTCGCTGGTGCCGGAAGTCGCGCCGTTGGGGCCTGACGGCGACGCCGATCCCCGGCTGCCGCATATCCTCACCATCCGCCGCGTTTAAATCGTCAGTTCCATGATCGCCGCGTCAATGCTGCCGGCGTAGTAGCCGGTGCGGCGGCCGCAAACCGCAAAGCCCTTACGCGTATAGAGCGCGAGCGCGGCCGTATTGTCCGTGGCCACTTCCAGGAACACGCGCCGGGTGGCGCCGGCACGCAGCACGCGCAGCATCTCGTCGATCAGCGCCGCCCCCGCGCCTTTGCGGCGCGCGTCCGGCGTCACCGCCACGGTCAGGATCTCGGCTTCATCGGCGGCGGCGCGGGCCAGCAGCAGCCCGTGGGGTGGGTCCCCCATGATCCAGCTGGCCACGCCCGGTTGCGACAGCATCGCCGCGAAGGACTCCGCCGACCACGGGTCGGGAAACCCTGTCGCGTGCAGCGCCGCCATGAGCGGCGCGTCCAGAGCGGTGGCATGGCGCAAGGTCATGACGGCAGGGTGACCGCGGGCGGATGCACATAAACCGGCGCCGGTCCGCCGGGCTGCGGCGCGGTTTTGGCGGCAAGTGCCGCGAGGACGCCGAGGTCCACCAGGCTTGGCGCGGATGAAACGGCCGCGCGACCTTCGAAAGCGTGCGCCGCCGCGGCGTCACCTACGATCACCACCGGGCCGTCGATCCACGCCGGCAAAGCCTCAGCGCTCAAGGCTTCCGGTGCGCCGCGTGCCGCGCCATCCGTGCCGAACTGCTGCACATAAAAGTCGCCGCGCTTGGTGTCGATGGCGGCCAGGAGGCGCGCGCCTTTGCGTTCACTCTCCGGAATGGCTGCCGCCAAGGCTTCGGTGGTGAGGATGCCGACGGTGGGAACCTCCGACGCCAACGTCAGCCCGCGCGCGGCGGCGAGGCCGGAGCGCACGCCAGTGAAAGAGCCCGGCCCGGTGGTGACCGCGATGCGCGTGAGATCGGCGTAATTCACGCCCGCGGCTTTCATGACCCGGTCGATCATGGGCATCAGGGCTTCCGCTTGCCCGCGTTCCATGAGTTCGCGCTCCTGCGCGAGGATCGCGCCGTCGCGCCAGACGGCGACGGAGCAGGCCGGGCCACTGCAATCGAAAGCTAAAATCAGCATGGGGAGAACGTTGGGCCGAAGTGGAAGCCGGTTCGGCCGCTAAACATGCGACCAACAAAAAACACAATATTCGCTATCATGCGGCGCGTCACCCACTTGCAGATGTACGGTCATGTCCCTGGTTGAAATCGCCCGCCCGGCTTACGACGTCGATATCTTCATCGCCTACGCCACCGCCCATAACTTCACCGGCAAGCCGGTGTATCAGCGCGCTGGATGCTATCTGCATACCGACGCGGCGGCCCATCTGAAAACCGCCATCGACCTCGCCAAGGCCATGGGCCTGCGCTTCAAGGTGTTCGACGCGTTTCGTCCGTCGGAGGCGCAGTGGGTGTTGTGGAACCACACGCCCGATCCGGATTTCCTGGCCGATCCGCGGCGCGGCTCGCCGCACTCCATGGGCGCGGCCGTGGACCTGACGCTGATCGACGCGGACGGCAAGGAGTTGGATATGGGCACGGCGTTCGACGCCTTCACGCCGCTCTCGCATCACGGCGCGCTCGAGATTTCCGCCGAGGCCCAGCGCAACCGCGCCATCCTGTTGGGAATTATGACCGCCGCCGGCTGGGATTTTTACCGCAACGAGTGGTGGCACTATCAGCTGTTCAATGCGCGCGCGCGCTATCCCGTGCTGGATGACAGCGCGGCTCCGGTTCCCATGATGACCGCTTAAGACGCCAGCAGGTCCGCGGCCGTGCGCGGCGCTTGCGGTTTTTTGCCCGAGGCCTCTTGAAACTCCAGCGCGACCTTCAACCAGTCCGCGGCGGCATCGGCGTCGCCGCGCTGGCGCGATTCGAGTTCCGCCAGCATGCGCGCGGCCCGCGCCCGCACATCGGCGGGCATGCTCTGCGCCGTCAGGCCCGAGAGCCGGTTGCGCGCCTGGCCCCACAACTCCGCGCCTAAAGCCGCGGCGGCGACCGCGAGCCGGCTTTCGGGGTGTTCGGGGGCGGCTTTGGCCAGGCTCTCGACCCGCTGCGCCCAGGCGATGGCGTTCTCACCTGGGATGAGGTCCCGATAAGCGACGAGCAGATCGGGGTGCGGATGTTCGGCCCAGACGCGTTCCACGGCGCTTGCCGCCTTGGCGCCCTTGCCTTGCGCAGCCATGGCGTTGGCGAAGGCGATCACGGCCGCGCGGTTTTGCGGGCTCACACCCATGGCGCGCTTCGCGGCCACGGCCGCTTCGGAGGTGTTGTTGCGCGCCAGTGCGGCGGCGGAGACGCGCACATAGATGCCCGATTTGAGCGCCGCGTGGTGGGCGGGCGTGAAAGCCTGGCGCGCGGGCTTGCTGTCGATCAAGGCCAGTGCGTCATCCCAATGCTCGCGGCCGATCTCAAGGTCCAGCAGCAGGGTCAGCGCCCAGGCGGGCGGGTCGCGCCGTGTCCAGGCGCGGCGCGCGTAGTCGGCGGCGCTGATGACATCGCCGGCGGCCAGCGCGCTGGTGGCCAGGGTGCGCAAGCCGGCGAGTTCGGTTTCAGGGCGTTCGAGCATCTCGCGCGCCGCGGCCTCCACGCCCTTGGTGTTGCCTTCCAGCGCCGCGGCTTCCTTGCGCAAAATCAGCACGGCGGAATTGTCCTTGAGCAGGCCGGCGGCTTCGCGCGCGAGCCGGCGCGCGGCGGCGGTTTGGCCGGCGGCCACGGCGGCGAACCCGTCGCCGAGCGACGTCATGCCGCGGTTGAGGCGTTGTTCGCGCCGGCGCGCCGCGATCGCCCGCATGGCCGCGCCGAGAGCGCCCGCGAGTTTCACGACCAACAGGATCAGCGCCACCAGCACGATGATCGCGGCCACCAGCACGCCGACCGACGTGTCGACCCGCCAGCCGTGCCAGGCGAGATGGACGTCGCCCGGATCGTTGGCGAGCCACACGGCCACCGCCACCAGCGCCGCGACACTCAGGATATAGAAGACGAGACGGCCCATGATCAGTTGCTCGGCTTGTCGCCGGCGGCGGCGACGGCGGCCACGGCTTTGGTGATGGTATCCGCGAGCGTGTGTTCCGCCGCGAGGCGCGCCTTGGCGGGACCGGTCCAGGATGCGGCGGCTTCGGCGGCCGCGCCGCGCAATCCCTCCATCTCCGCCACGGCGCCGGCGAGATCGTTCTGCATCATGCGGCTCTCCGCGCGGGCGGCGATGGCCCAGGCGCTGGACCCTTCCGCGCTGCCATCGACGCGGCGGATGGTGACGAGCGCCATGACGCGGTCGAGAATGCGGCGCAGCCAGCCCGCGGTGTCGTCCGGCACAGCCGCCGCACGCACAGCAGCCGCTGCAGCCGCGTCGAAGCGTCCACGCAGGTCAGGCAGTGTCGGCAGCCCGGTGGCGGCATAGGCCGCGAAGGCGCTGTCATCAAATGATGCTCCGGCGCGGGCGGCGATGGCCTTGGTGGTTTCCAGTTCCAAGGCGAACGGCCGCCCCGCCGCCAACGCGTTTTGCCATTGGCCCAACGCCATGACATAGGCGACCGCGACGGCTTGCGAGCCAGCGGCCGAGCGCCCGGCGTTCTCCAATGCGTTCACGCGCCCGGTGAGCGACAGCACGGTGGCGGCGTCGGCGCTTTTGCCCTCCAGGGTGCTGAGGCGCTTGTTCAATTCATCCAGGCGCGCGGCGTTGCCGATGGCGGTTTCCAAGGTGGCGATGCGCGCGGTGAGCGCCGCCACCAGGCGGCCCTGGTTGGCCAAGGCATCATCGCCCGCCGCCGGCGGTGCGGTGGCAGGCCCCGCGGCGGGCGCGGCCGGGCGCGGCGCGGCGGCTTTTTCCTCAAGGGCATGCAGGCGTGCGGTGAGCGCGGCGACGTCCTCGGTCTTCGCCGGTGGGGCTTGCGTGGCCGCTGGTTCCGGCGCGCGGCCGAACTTCGCAAGCCATGCGGGCGCGGTGAAATAGGCCCCCGCCGTCAGCAGCACCAGCAGCAGGAACAACAGTGGTGCGCGGCTGCGCCGGCGCGGCGCGGCGGCTGCCGGCGGCACATCGGGGCGGTCGCTTTCGCCGGCGGTTTCACCGCCATCGCCGAAGCTATAATTGGGGAACCGCTGCCCGCGCGCCTTGTCGTCGGCCGCGTCCTCGGCCAAGAGACGCGCCGCGCGCCCGCCGCGCAGGCTTTCGGCCGAGCGGAGCGGCGTTGGGCCCGGTGTTTCGGCGTCGTCTGGCGGAGGGCTGGCGGTGGGTTCAGAACTCATGGGCTCTACTATATCCGATCGTGGGGCAGTTTCGGGTGCGGGAAGTGGCGGCGTAACAGGTATGTCCGGATCCGGGTCAGGTGACGCGCGGAGCGGTGGTTGTTCTTGCGGCGGCGCCTCGGCGGGAATCTCTTCCACAGGCTCTTGGACAGTGGCCCAAAATGGCCGCTGCGGCGGCGTGGCTTCGCCGGGTGGCGTGGCGAAGCGGGATTTCAGCCATGTGCGCAGGCCGCCGCCTGACGCCTGCGGCTTTGTGTCCTGTTCGCCGTCGTCCTTCGCGGCCTCCGGCAGCGCCGTGGCCCGCGCTTTTTCGTCAGCTTCGCGCTTGGCGGCGGCACGGGCTTCGTCTTCCAGGCGTTGCTGTTCACGCTTGGCGTCCCGTTCGGCGCGGGCCTGTTCCTCGGCGATGCGCTTACGCTCGGCGTCTTCCTTGGCGGCTTGCTCAACGGCGACGCGCGCCTTTTCGTCAGCCTCGCGCTTGGCGGCGGCACGGGCTTCGTCTTCCAGGCGCTGCTGTTCACGCTTGGCTTCGCGTTCGGCGCGGGCCTGTTCCTCGGCGATGCGTTTGCGCTCCGCGTCTTCCTTGGCCGCTTGCTCACGGGCGATGCGGGCCTTTTCGTCAGCTTCGCGCTTGGCGGTGGCACGGGCTTCGTCTTCCAGACGTTGCTGTTCACGCTTGACGTCCTGTTCGGCGCGGGCCTTTTTGTCGGCTTCGCGCTGGGCGGCGGCACGGGCTTCATCCTCTTGGCGCTGCTGCTCGCGTTGGGCGTCACGTTCGGCGCGGGCCTGTTCCTCGGCGATGCGTTTGCGCTCCGCTTCTTTCCGGGCGGCCTGCGCGCGCGCGGTCCGTTCGCGCTCTTTGGCCTCTTTGCGGGCGCGTTCTTCCGCAGCTTGGGCCTCGCGCAAGGCCTGATCGCTGGCGGCCAGCGCCGCCGCTGCCGCGGCGGCTTCCGCCCGGCGTGCGGCCGCGATGGCGTCCTGTTCGGCGGCGCGCACCCGCGCCTGCTCTTCCTGCGCGCGCCGCTTCTCCTCGTCACGCGCGGCCTGCAGGCGTGCGTGTTCAGCCTCCGCCGCGCGCTGTTCCGCGAGACGCCGTGCCTCTTCGGCCGCGGCCTGCTCCTGTTTGCGGCGGCTCTCTTCGGCGCGCGCCGCGTCGCGCTCGGCTCGCGCGGCTGCGGTGCGTTCCGCCTCCTCCGCTTCCATCCGCTCGCTTAAAACGCGCTCCTGGGCGGCGAATGCGGCTTGGGCGCGTTTGCGGTCTTGCACCGAAAGCGCCAGCCGCTCACGTGCCGCCTGCGCCCGCGCGAAGCTTTCGTCGGCGGCGGCGCGCCGTGCTTCTTCCGCGGCTACGGCCAGCGCGGCTTCCGCGGCGCGCTTTGCCTTTTCTTCCGCCGCGCGCCGTTCGCGCTCAAGGCGCTCTTGTTCCGCGCGTTCACGTTCCAGTCGCTCGCGTTCTTCGCGTGCCGCGCGCTCCTTCTCCTCCGCTTCGCGTTTGGCTGTGGCGCGCGCCTCTTCTTCCAGCCGCTGGCGTTCACGCGCGGCGCGGGCCTGTTCCTCGGCGATGCGTTTGCGCTCGGCTTCTTCCTTGGCGGCCTGTTCGCGGGCGATGCGTGCTTTCTCGTCGGCTTCGCGCTTGGCGGCGGCGCGGGCTTCGTCTTCCAGGCGTTGCCGTTCACGCTGGGCTTCGCGCGCGGCGCGCGCCTGCTCCTCGGTCGCGCGCTTGCGTTCGGCTTCTTCCCTGGCGGCCTGTTCGCGGGCGATGCGCGCTTTCTCGTCGGCTTCGCGCTTGGCGGCGGCGTGGGCTTCGTCTTCCAGGCGCTGTTGTTCACGCTGGGCTTCGCGTTCAGCGCGGGCCTGTTCCTCGGCGATGCGCTTGCGCTCAGCTTCTTCTTTGGCAGCTTGCTCACGGGCGATGCGCGCCTTCTCGTCGGCTTCGCGCTTGGCGGCGGCGCGTGCTTCCTCCTCGCGGCGCTGCTGTTCGCGTTTGGCTTCGCGTTCAACGCGGGCCTGTTCCTCGGCGATACGTTTGCGCGCGGCTTCTTCTTTTGCGGCCTGTTCGCGCGCGGCGCGGGCGCGTTCCTTGGCCTCGCGCTCGGCGGTGGCTTTCGCCTCCCGTTCAATGCGGGCCAATTCCTCGGCGGCGCGCATGCGGGTGGCTTCCGCTTCGCGGGCGGCGCTTTCGGCTTGGCGCTGCGCTTCGGCGGCAGTTTCGCGTTCGGCCTCTGCGCGCGCCCGCTGCTCCGCGGCGGCACGCTGTTCTTCCACTTTGTCGACCAGCGCGCCGTCGAGCTGCATCGCCGCATCTTCGAGCGTGCCGCCGCTGGGAACGCTCACACCTTTGAACTTGAGCGCGCGCAAGGGCGCCGCCACCACGGGTGACGCCGCCACGGCCGTTATGGAGGCGACGGCGCTGTCGAGCTTTGCCACCTGTACCAGGGCGACGAAAGCGCGCGCTTCCTCGGCCGACAGGAACACGGCGGCGTCAAAGGCCTTATCGCGCAAGCCCGCGGTGATCCCGGCGGGCAGTGCGCTCGCGCGCCTCAGGCTGTAGAGCGGCAGGGGCCGCAAGGCGAAACCCATGTTGCCCAGGAGTGCGCCGAGATTGGTGGCAGGCCCGTTGTGGCAGGCGTGGATCAAGGCGCCGTGAGAGGGCTTCACCGTGCGTTCCGCCAGGCGCGCGAGATCGGCGGTGTCGTCCTTGGCGATCAAGACCTGTTTGAAGCCGAGCGAGGTCAGCAGCGCGGCGGTGGCCTCGCTGTCGGTGAACACAGGAAAAGTGCGCACACCGATATTGTCGGCCAGCGCCCGGGCGCCTTCGCCGCCCGTGACGACGAAGCCTTGCGCGGCGGTGAGGTTGATTTTGGGCGCGGGCAGGCGCTCCGCGGTCAGCAGGGGCGCGATCTCCACCGCGTGGCCGCGCGCCCGCAGCACCGCGGCGGTGGCGGCGGCATCCTGCGCCGGCTGTGTGATCAGAACTCGCATGAAGCAGCACTATGCTTATTTATAAGAGTGTTGTAGAGGCTGCGGGATAGCGGGAAAAGAGCTTTGCGCCCGCTAACCCACTGGAAATGCATTGTTAGTTCTCGGCATCGAAACCAGTTGCGACGAGACTGCCGCCGCCGTGGTGGACGGCGAGGGGAACGTGCGCGCCCAGGCGGTGTTGAGCCAGATCGAAGACCACAAGCCCTATGGCGGCATTGTCCCGGAGATCGCCGCCCGCGCGCATCTCTCCCATCTTGACCGCCTGATCGCCAAAGCCATGAGTGACGCAAAGGTGCGCTTCGAGGATTTGAGCGCGGTGGCCGCCACCGCCGGGCCTGGGCTGATCGGCGGCGTGATTGTCGGCGTGATGACCGCGAAAGCAATATCGATGGTGCGCGGCATCCCGTTCATCGCCGTCAATCACCTGGAAGGCCACGCGCTCACCGCGCGCTTCACCGATGGCGTTCAGTTTCCTTATCTCCTGCTGCTGGTGTCCGGCGGCCATTGCCAGATTCTGGTGGTGGAAGGCGTCGGGCGCTTCCGCCGTCTCGGCACCACCATGGACGATGCGGCGGGCGAAGCTTTCGACAAGGTGGCGAAACTGATCGGCCTTGGGTATCCGGGCGGACCGGCCATCGAACGCGCGGCGCGGGACGGCGACCCCGCGCGCTTTACCTTTCCGCGCCCGCTCAAAGGCAGGCCGGGGTGCGACTTTTCATTTTCCGGTCTCAAGACCGCGGTGCGCCTGGCCGCCGAGGCGCTGCCCGCGATCAGCGAAAAAGACGCCGCCGATCTTGCCGCCGGATTTCAGACCGCGCTGGTGGAGTCCACCGCCGACCGCGTCGCGCGCGCCATCGCGGTGTTCCGCGCGGACTATCCAACGGGCGACACGCTGGTGGCGTCCGGGGGTGTCGCCGCCAACACCGCCTTGCGCGAAGCGCTGACAACCGTGAGCCGGAAAAACGGCCTGCGTTTTGTGGCGCCGCCGGTGGCGTTGTGCACCGACAACGCGGTGATGATCGCCTGGGCCGGCGTCGAGCGTTTGAAGCTGGGATGGGTGGACGGGCTGGATATCAAGCCCCGGCCGCGCTGGCCGCTCGATCCTGGCGCAGCGCCCGTGCGCGGCGCGGGCGTCAAAGCCTAGAAGCGTTTTCGTCAGAAAATGCGACGATAAAATCACACGTTATAGTAATCGCGGAACCAGGCCACGGTCTGGGCCAGGCCGTCCTCCAGGGACGTCGCGGGCTGATATCCCACCGCGCGCTTCAGGGCGCTGACATCGCACCAGGTGCCCTCCACGTCGCCGGGCTGCATGGGCTGCATGTTGAGATTGGCTTTGCGGCCCGTGACCTTCTCAAGGGCGGCGATGAAATCCATCAGGTCCACCGGCGCGCCGCGGCCGATGTTGAACACCCGGTAGGGCGCCACACCCGAACCATCGGTGGTGGGTGCGTTGGAATCCCAGCTCTCGTCCGCCACCGGCACCTGGCCGATCACGCGGCGCACGCCTTCCACGATATCCGCGACAAAGGTGAAGTCGCGCTTCATCCGGCCGTTGTTGTAGACCTCGATGGGATCGCCCGCGAAGATCCGCGCGCAGAACTTGAACGGCGCCATGTCGGGCCGTCCCCACGGACCGTAGACGGTGAAAAACCGCAGGCCGGTCACAGGAATCTTGAAAAGATGCGCGTAGGAATGGGCCAGAAGTTCATTGCTGCGCTTGGTGGCGGCATACAGGCTCAAGGGATGCGAGGCGCCGTGATGCTCGGCGAACGGCATGGCGGTGTTGGCGCCGTAGACCGAGCTGGTGGATGCGTACACGAAATGCGCGGGCTTAACGACGCGCGCCGCTTCGAGCATGTTGACGAAGCCGGTCAGGTTTGAATCCACATAGGACTGCGGATTCTCCAGGCCGTAGCGCACGCCCGGCTGCGCGGCCAGGTGCACGATATGGGTGGGCTCAACCTCATCGCACAGCGCGAACAGCGCATCCCGGTCCGTCAGGTTCACGCGCCGGCCGGCGAAACCGTCCCGCTTCTCCAGGTTCGCCCAGCGCGCCTCTTTCAGGCGCACATCGTAATAGGGCGTAAAGGCGTCGAGGCCAACCACGCGCTTGCCCTCGTCCAACAGGCGCATGGCCAGATGGTAGCCGATGAAGCCGGCGGTTCCGGTGACGAGAATGGTCATGAAAAAGTCTTTGCTGATTGGGGGCGCGTTTGCAACGACGTTCGCCGCACAGGGGTTCCGCCATTTTAGAAGGTTTGCGCGCCTTCCGCGCACCTTGAAGTTTTATGGCTCACCATGTCACATAACGCCCATGCAGAAGCTTGGGATCATTGGCGCCGGCGCGTGGGGGACGGCCCTGGCGGCGGTGGCCCGCAAGGCGGGGCGCGATGTCACCCTGTGGGCGTTCGAGCCCGAGGTGGTGGCCGCCATCAATGGGCAGCGCAGGAACCCCTTTTTCCTCCCGGATGTGGTCCTCGATCCCGCGATTGTCGCCACCAGCGATCTCACCCAGGCGGCTGCGTCCGACCTGATCTTCCTGGTGGTTCCCGCCCAGTTCCTGCGGCCGGTATGCTTGCGCCTCGCGCCGTTGCTGGCGCATGGCACGCCGGCGGTGATCTGCGCCAAGGGCATCGAAAAGGGCACCGGCGCCCTTATGACCGATGTGGTGCGCGAAACCTTGCCGCACACCGAAATGATGGTGCTGTCGGGTCCGACTTTCGCGGCTGAGGTGGCGGCGGGCCTGCCCACCGCCATCACGCTCGGCGCCGCCAACGAAAGCCTCGGGATGAAGGTCGCGGCAGCCATCAGCTCGCCCGCCTTCCGGCCGTATCTCTCCCATGATGTTATTGGTGCGGAAGTGGGGGGTGCGGTGAAGAACGTTTTGGCTATTGGCTGCGGGATCGCCGATGGCCGCAAACTGGGCGCGAACGCCCGCGCCGCGCTGCTGACACGCGGCCTGGCCGAGATCGTACGCCTTGCGGTCGCCCGCGGCGGTCGCCCTGAAACCCTCATGGGCCTTTCCGGACTGGGCGACCTGGTGCTCACGGCCACCTCCATGCAGTCGCGCAACTACTCGCTGGGTGTGGCGTTGGGCCAGGGCCGAACGCTTGCCGACATTTTGGGCGAACGGCGGTCGGTGGCGGAAGGTGTGGCAACCGCCGAAGCCGTGGCCGCGCTCGCCGCGAAAATCGGCGTGGATATGCCGATTTGCACCGCCATCGACGCGGTGCTCAACCGCGGCGCGCAAGTCGATCATGTGCTCAAAGGTTTGATGGACCGGCCCTTGCGCGCGGAAGTGGACACCCCGGTCCCCCGTGATTAAACCAAGCGTAGCTAAACCATCGCCAGACTGAAGAAGTCCTAGGGAGCAAGGCGTGTCAGCCAAAGCCGCGAAGCCCGCGAAACTTTATCCGGTGATCCTGTCCGGCGGCAGCGGCTCGCGGCTGTGGCCGCTGTCGCGCGAGGAATTCCCGAAACAGCTGCAGCCGCTGACCAGCGAGCGCACGCTGCTGCAGGAAACCGCCCTGCGCCTCGGCGCGGGCGGCGACAGCTATACCGTCGCCCCGCCGATCGTGGTGTGCAACGAGGCGCACCGCTTCATCGTCGCCGAACAAATGCGCGCCGCGGGCATCGAGCCGAAAGCCGTGGTGATCGAGCCGCAGGGCCGCAACACCGCGCCCGCCGCCTGCGTCGCCGCGCTGCTGCTGGAAGACGAGCCGGATGCGCTGATGCTGATCATGCCGTCGGATCATTCGGTGCGCGATCCGGATGCATTTCGCGCCGCCGTGGGCCGCGCGGCGGCGCTGGCCAACGCCGGCAAGCTCGTGACCTTCGGCATCCAGCCCTCGTCGCCGTCTACCGCCTATGGCTACATCAAGCGCGGCACCGCCATCGCTGACGGCGCGTTCACGGTTGAACGCTTCGTCGAAAAGCCCGACGCCGCGAAGGCCGCCGCGTTCCTCGAGGAAGGCGGCTACGCCTGGAACGGCGGGATCTTTCTGTCCTCCGCGAAAACCTATCTCGCGGAACTGGCCAAGGGCGAGCCCGAGATCGAGCCGGCCTGCCGGGCCGCCATGGCGGCGGGCAAGAGCGATCTGTTTTTCTTCCGCCTCGATGCCGCGGCCTTCGCGAAGGTGCCGAGCCAGTCCATCGACTACGGCGTCATGGAGCGCACGGATAAAGCCGCGGTCGTCCCGGTCGACATGGGCTGGTCCGATGTGGGGTCGTGGAGCGCGCTGCACGACGAGTCCGCCCATGACGCCGACGGCAACACCTTCCTGGGTGACGTGCTGGCCATCGACACCGCCGGCAGCTATGTGCGCAGCGAAAAGCAATTGACCGCCGTGGTGGGCCTCAAGGACATCGTGGTGATCGTCACCTCCGACGCCGTGCTGGTGGCCGATAAGGCGCATGATCAGAAGGTGAAGCAGATCGTCGAGCGCCTGAAGGCGGCGGGGCGCAGCGAAGCCACCGCCCAGGCGCGCACCTACCGGCCCTGGGGCTGGTTCCAGACCATGGACGAGGGCCAGCGCTTCAAGGTGAAACGCATCTGCGTGAAGCCCGGTGCGCAGTTGTCTCTGCAGAAACACTGGCATCGCAGCGAGCACTGGGTGATCGTCACCGGCTGCGCGGTGGTGCATCGCGATGGTCAGGAAGTGACCCTGCGCGAGAACGAGTCCACCTTTATCCCGGCGGGCACGGTGCACCGGCTCACCAATCCGGGCCATGTGGAACTGCATATGATCGAGGTGCAGTCGGGCGAATATGTCGGCGAGGACGACATCGTGCGCCTGGCCGATGACTACGGCCGCACCGAAGGCAAAACCGAACGCCCGCAAAAGACAGCGTTGGAACAGAAGCCCGCGAAGACCGCCAAGGCCAAGGGCAAACCGGCGCCGGCGAAGCCCCACCGCAAGATGCGCCGCAAAGCCAATCCTTCGGCCGCCGCCCGCCGGCGCGTGCGACGCCATGTGGCGCGGCCCGCCACCAAAGTCGCCAGCAAACGCAAACCGGCCGCCAAGCCCAAGCCGCCGACCAAGCCGCGCCGCAAGTAATTCAAGAGGGGGAGGACAGGATGCTCGTTTCGCTGTTGTGCTTCGATAAGCCGAATCACGTGGACCTGCGCATGAAGCTGCGCCCCACCCATCTCGACTGGATCGAGAAGACCGGTGTGAAGATGGCCTTCGCCGGTCCCATGCTGTCCGACGACGGCGCCACGCCGCACGGCTCCATCATCATCGGCGACTTCGCCACGCTCGCCGACGCAAAGGCCTTTGCCGAGAACGACCCCTATGCCCAAGGCGGGCTGTTCGAGCGCGTGCTGATCCAGCCCACCAAGCAAGTGTTCCCGAAGTAGCGTGCCGCGGATCTTGTGCGCATTGGCCGATCTCGCGGCCACCGGCGCAAAGGACATCGCGCTATTCAAGGACGGCGCGCCGTATTCCATCTTTGTGATACGGGATGCGGCGGGCGTCAGGGCGTTCGAGAATTCCTGTCCCCATGCACGCCTGCCGTTGAACGGCGCGGCCGATGTCTTCTTCGATGTCCGCCGCACCGTGCTGGTCTGCGTCAACCATGGCGCCCATTTCGACCCTGTGACGGGCGCCTGTCTCAGGGGTCCCTGTAAGGGTGAGCGCCTGCGCGCCTTCCCGGTGTCGACGGACGGAGAGTCAGTGCTGATTCCCTGACGCGGTTTGGCTATGATCATGGCGCTTCAGGGAGGATTGCCGTGACCGAGAACACCATCATCGATGTGCCCGCCGCTTTCGCCGCGTCGGCGTTGATCGACGCGCGCAAGTGGCAGGAGATGCGCGAGCAGTCGCTGAGCGACCCGCTTTCCTTCTGGGGCGCGCACGGCAAGCGCATCGACTGGATCACGCCCTACACCAACGTGCGCGATGTGTCCTTCGACGCGAAGGATTTGCATATCGGCTGGTATCTCGACGGCACTTTGAACGCGAGCTTCAACTGTCTCGACCGGCACCTGAAGACCAAGGGCAATCAGACCGCCATCATCTGGGAGGGTGATGATCCCACGCAGTCCCGGAACGTCACCTATAACGAACTTTATGAAGCCACCTGCCGCATGGCCAACGCCCTCAAGACCCTGGGCGTGGCGAAAGGCGACCGCGTGTGCATCTACATGCCCATGATCGTCGAGGCCGCGGTGGCGATGCTGGCCTGCGCGCGGATCGGCGCGGTGCATTCGGTGGTGTTCGGCGGCTTCGCGCACCATTCGGTGGCCGACCGCATCAACGACTGCGGCGCCATGGTGGTGATCACCGCCGACGAAGGCCGCCGCGGCGGCAAGACCATTCCGCTCAAAGCCAATGTCGACGCGGCCTTGCAAAAGGCGCCATCGGTCCGCCATGTGCTGGTGGTGAAACATACCGGCGGCCCGGTGCCCATGCACCCGCCGCGCGATATCTGGCTGCACGAGGCGACCGCGAACCTGCCGGGCCACTGCGATCCTGTGGAGATGAACGCGGAAGACCTGCTGTTCATTCTCTATACCTCGGGCTCCACCGGAAAGCCCAAGGGCGTGCTGCACACCACCGGCGGGTACATGGTCTATGCCGCCATGACCCATGAATATGTCTTCGACTACAAGGACGGCGACGTCTACTGGTGCACCGCCGACGTGGGCTGGGTCACCGGGCACACCTATATCGTTTATGGACCGCTCGCCAACGGCGCCATCACGCTCATGTTCGAGGGCGTCCCCAACTATCCCGATACCTCGCGTTTCTGGCAGGTGATCGACAAGCACCGCGTCAATATTTTCTACACCGCGCCCACGGCGATCCGCGCGCTGATGCGCGACGGCGACGCGCCAGTGAAGCGCACATCGCGCAGCACCTTGCGCTTGCTCGGGTCCGTGGGCGAGCCCATCAATCCTGAGGCTTGGCTCTGGTATCATCGCGTCGTCGGCGATGGCCGCTGCCCGATCGTGGACACCTGGTGGCAGACCGAGACCGGCGGGATTCTGATCTCGCCGCTGCCGGGCGCGACCAAGCTCAAGCCGGGCTCCGCGACTTTGCCGTTCTTCGGCATCGAGCCGTGCATCGTCGACTCCTTCGGCAAGGAACTGGAAGGCGCCTGCGCCGGTAACCTGTGCCTCAAAGGCTCCTGGCCGGGGCAGATGCGCACGGTCTACGGCGATCATCAGCGGTTCATCGACACTTACTTCAAGACCTATCCCGGCATGTACTTCACCGGTGACGGCTGCCGCCGGGACGAGGACGGCTACTACTGGATCACGGGGCGCGTGGACGATGTAATCAACGTCTCCGGCCACCGCCTCGGCACCGCGGAAGTGGAAAGCTCGCTGGTGGGCCATCAGGCCGTGGCGGAGGCCGCGGTGGTGGGCTTCCCCCACGACCTCAAGGGGCAGGGCATCTACGGCTATGTGACCTTGAAGGCCGGCATCGAAGCGACCGAGGCTCTGCGCAAGGAACTGGTGGATTGGGTCGCCAAGGATATCAGCCCGATCGCCAAGCCCGACGTGCTGCAATGGGCGCCGGGCCTGCCCAAGACCCGCTCCGGCAAGATCATGCGCAGAATCCTGCGCAAGATCGCCGAGAACGAGATCGGCAATCTCGGCGATACCTCGACACTCGCCGATCCGTCGGTGGTCGATGATCTGGTGAAAAACCGCGCGCAGCCGAAGTGACAAAAATAAGGGCTACGCCACCCGCACCGGCGCGTGTTTCGGGCAGGTGGTGAGGCGCACGCGCAGGTCGTCTATCAGCATGCGGCCGGCCTTTTGCGGCGGGCGCGCGCGATCGTGCACCACGTGGATCGGCAGCTCCCAACTGGGATTCTCGGTCAACTCCAGGCGCACCAGCCGTCCGGCATCAAGGTGCGGCTGCACCAGATGCAGGGGCATGTTGCACCAGCCGAACCCCGCCAGCAGATAGTCGAGCCGCGTGCCCAAGTCGGCGAAGCGCCAGATGCGATGACTGATGACGCCGCCTGAAAAGCGCGCCGTCACTTGCGTGCGATCGGTGAGCACCAGTTGAACCTGGTCCTCCAGTATGGCGCGCGTGATGGGGCCTTTGACGCTAGCGAGGGGATGCGCGGCGGCCACCACCGGGGCCATGGCGATGCCGGCGAGAAATTCGCTGGCAAGATCATCCTGCGCGGGCCGCCAGGCGTAGATGCCGAGCCGCGCGCTGTGGTCGCGAATGCGCTGTTCCGCGCCGCCCAAGGCTTCCGTGAACACCGTCACCGGCAGTTGGGGAAAGGCGCCCGCGAGCACCCTGAGACTCTCCATCAGCAGGAGATTGGGGAACATGGCGTCGACCGCGAGGCACAAGTCGGGCTCTACGTCCGACGCCATGCTCTCGGCTTTGGCGCGCAAGGTCTCCGCGCCCCGCACCAGCTTGCGGGCCTCCTCAAGGATGGCTTTGCCGGCGTCGGTGAGCGCCGGCACTTTTCCCGACCGGTCGAACAGATCAATCCCGAGGGTGGATTCGAGCGCCTGCATGGTTTGGCTGACCGCTGACTGCACCCGCCGCAAAGCGCGCCCGGCGGCGGAAAAGCTGCCGGAATCGGCCACCGCGATCAGGGTGCGGAGCTGATCTAATGTAAGGCGATCAAGCACTTAGCAAATATCCATCTGTTTATATGATGGATATAACCACAATTTTGCCGATTTTCCAGATGGATCAAAAGGCCCACCTTCCTGCCCACACACGACCCACCAACAACAGGAGTTCGTCATGGGCACCCTTCTTTTCGTCTCTTCCTCCCTCATGGGGGATAAATCCCAGTCGCGCCAAGTGGCCGCCGACTACATCGCCGCGGCCCGCGCGGCCAACCCGGGCCTCACGGTGGTGGAACGCCACCTGACCCCGGACAACATCCCGCACCTCGGCATGGACGCGCTGGCCGGGCTCGGCGCGACGCCGGACGCGCGCACGCCGGCGCAGGCCGCCGCGGTCAAACTGGCCGACACCATCATCGAAGAAGTGGAAGCGGCCGATACGATTGTGCTCGCGGTGCCGATGTATAATTTCTCGGTGCCCTCGACCCTGAAGGCCTGGCTCGATCATGTGGCCCGCGCCGGCCGCACCTTCAAGTACACCGCCAACGGCCCGGAAGGTCAGCTCAAGAACAAGCGCGTGATCGTGGTGGAAAGCCGTGGCGGCTTCTACACCGGCGACAGCCCGGCCAAGGCCATGGACTTTCAGGAGCCCTACCTGCGCGCCTTCTTCGGTTTCGTCGGCATCACCGACGTGAGCTTCGTGCAGGTGGAAGGCCAGGCCATCGGGCCCGACGTGGCCGCGAAGGGACTGGCTGCGGCGAAGAGCGCCGTGACGAAGCTCGCGGCCTAAGGCCTAAAACAGAACCATCATGCAGCCGGCTTTTTAGCCGGCTGCATGCGCCGCAAGCATCTGCAGCACATGTGACCGCTGCGCTTCCACCACCTTCACGCTGCTCTCGAGGTTGAGTTCGGTGAACACCTGCGAGGCTTGTTCAAAGGCGTGGGCGGCTTCGCGCAGGTAGTCGGCGTTGCGCGCCGACATGCCTTTTTCCTTCAGCGCCGCGCCGACATTGGCCAGCGCGGTGGCCCACACCAGCGGCGCCTTGGTGCGGCTGCGGGAGTCGGCGATTTTCAGGAAGATGCTGACCGCCTTGTCGAACAGGCCGTCCTGGCGCGTGAGGCGGCCCATGGTGATGAGCAGCCCGCCGAGAGAGTTCTGCACATCGGCCCAGCGTTCCGGCGCTTCGGTAATGGTCCAGATGGCGGTGGCGGCCGAGAACGCGTCGGCGGCGTCCTTGAGATGGATGGCCTCACCGGTCTGCTGCGCGAGGTTATGAAGCGCGAGACCCAGGCGCACTTTCAGCGCGGCGTAGTCGTCGGCGAAGACTTCCTTGCGCACCATGCCCAGCGCTGTGCGGTAATATTCCACGGTCTTGTCGCCGAGCGCGGCATGGTTGGTGAGCTCGGAGATGGCCGAGAGCGCATCGGCGATGTGGGTGCCGATCATGGCGCGTTCGTGCTCGGAGAAGGCGTCGTTCCCGAGGATCAAGGCGCCCTGATAAATGGTCACGGCGCGCTGCAATATTTTCACGTCACCGGTGCGTGCGCCATCGAGCAGCAGCATGGCGGCGTAGCAGGCTTGCGCGGTGGCGCATTCGGCCACCGAGCCGTGAAAGTCCCCTTCGGCGAAATGGCTGGCGGCTTTCAGCACCGGACGGAACAGGGTGGCGCGCGCGCGAATGCCATCGCCGGTTTCAACATTGGTGGCGGCGAGCGCCGCGCCAAACACCAGATCGCCGGTGGCGTCATCGAACAGCGCCGGCACTTCCAGGCGCTCGAGCGCGGAGAAGGATGCGGCTTGGGGATGCAACGGCGTCGCGCGCGAGAGAAAGCGCAAACGCCAGGAAACATGCGATGACGACGCGCGGCGGCCGGGCACCGTGAGGCTTTCGCCCCAGATCAAGAGGTCGGCGCCGTCGCGCTTCAGCCAGCGGCGGCCGAGATCCACGGCCATGGACACGAACAAGGCCTGGCTGTAGTCGGCGCCGGGCACGGTCAGCGGCCGGTCGGCGATGGCGATGGACAGGCCCATGCGCCCGGACAAACGGTCTTGGATATGACGCGCGGCGAGACCGGTGCTGTCGCCCGCCAGCGGGCTGATCAGAATGCGCAGCGGTTCGACGCCGTAGAGCGCGTCTTCGGGTTCATTGGCGCCCAACGGTGCGAAGGCCGGCTCCGAGGGCGACCCCCGCAGCAGCAGATCGATGAACGCGCCAACCTTGGACCCCAGCGGCATTCTGCCCGCCCCAATACTTCTCTGTGGCCGCGTGTTCTGGACACGCTGTCACACAGCCATTTTACCGGCCGCGAAAATGCGCGGCCTGAATCAACGGATTAGGCGGTCGGATTTAAAAATCCATTGAGAATCGCAAGAATTCGCGCGCGCCGTCCGTGCTCAGAAATCGGAGCAGCGGCCTTTGCGCTCCCAATCCCCGAACCGGGTGGGTTCCGGACCTTTGGGGCCGCCCAGCTCTGGCACGGGCGTGGTCTCGACCGTGCTTTCCGGCTGCGGCGCTTTGGGTTTCAGCGCGGCGGCGGCGGGGCTGAGCGGCAGGGGTTTCGGTTTTGTCATACGCTAGAGATAGTCTTGAGATCGTGAATTTACCACATAGATCAGGCGTGTATGTCTCATATGGGACGGCACCTGAGGGAGTTTTCAAGGCGATGAATACCATGCGCGCGGGTCTTTTGCTGGCGGCGATGACCGGCATTTTCCTCGCGGTCGGCTATGCCATCGGCGGCAGCGGCGGCATGCTGATCGCCTTCCTGTTCGCGGTCGGCACCAACGCCTTCGCCTACTGGAATTCGGACAAGATGGTGCTGTCCATGTACGGCGCGCGGGAAGTCTCGCGCGAGTCCGCGCCGGAGTTCCATGACCTGATCGCGCGGCTCGCGGCGCGGGCGAAGCTGCCCATGCCCAAGGTCTATATTATCGACAGCGACCAGCCGAACGCCTTCGCCACGGGCCGCGATCCGGAACACGCGGCGGTGGCCGCCACCACGGGCTTGCTGCGCATGCTGGATGAGCGCGAGATCGCCGGCGTCATGGGTCATGAGCTGGCCCATGTGCGCAATCGCGACACGCTGGTCATGACCATCACCGCCACGCTTGCCGGCGCCATCGGCATGCTCGCCAATTTCGCCTTCCTGCTGGGCGGCCGGCGCGACGAACGCGGCGGCGGCAACGCCATTCTCTCCATTGCCATGATGATCCTGGCGCCGATCGCGGCAGCCATGGTGCAGTTCGCCATCTCGCGCACCCGCGAATACGGCGCCGACCACGGCGGCGCGGAAATCAGCGGCGATCCGCTGGCGCTGGCGTCGGCGCTGGCGAAGCTGGAGCAGATGGCCCACCAGGTGCCCAACGCCCAGGCGGAAGCCAATCCCGCCACCGCGCATCTGTTCATCGTGAATCCCTTGAGCGGCCATGGCGCGGATAACCTGTTTTCGACCCACCCTGCCGCGCGCAACCGCATCGCCAAGCTGCAGGAGCTCGCGCGCGGCATGAACGCCGCGCCGGTCACGACAGCCGGCAGGGCAAGCGGGCCGTGGGAAGACACCGCGCCGCGCCGTAAGGGGCCTTGGGGCTAAGGATTCGGGGTTAAGGCTGTTTCCAGGGCCAGCCTTCCTTTAGAAGGACGGCCATGAACGAACCCCTCCCCACCCTCCAGGATGTGGAAGCGGCGGCGGACCTGATCCGCCCCGTGCTCATCCCCACGCCCCAGATCTGCTGGCCGCTGCTGTCGGCCCGGGCGGGGACGGAAGTCTGGGTGAAACACGAGAACCACAATCCCACCGGCGCCTTTAAAGTGCGCGGCGGGCTCACCTATATGGCCCAATTGAAGGCCAAGGCGCCCGAAACCTCCGGCGTTATCGCCGCCACACGCGGAAATCACGGCCAAAGCATCGCCCACGCGGCCAAAAGACTGGGTTTGACGGCCACTATTGTCGTCCCGCACGGCAATTCCCGCGAAAAGAACGCCGCCACCGCCGCTTATGGCGCTGAATTGGTGGAATACGGTGCCGATTTTCAGGAAGCGCTGGAACACGCCATGGCCTTGGGCGCGGAGCGTAAGCTTCACGCGGTGCCGTCCTTCGCCATGGGTCTGGTGCGCGGGGTCGCGACCTATGCCCTGGAGCTTTTCCGCGGCGTGGCGGACCTGGACACGGTCTATGTGCCCATCGGCCTGGGCTCGGGGATCTGCAGCGTGATCGCCATGCGCGACGCCCTCGGCCTCAAAACCAAGGTGGTCGGCGTCACGGCCGAAGGCGCCCAGGCTTACGCCCTCTCTTTCAAGGCGGGGCGGCCCGTGCCGACCAATCAGGCGGTGACGGTGGCCGACGGCCTCGCGGTCCGTACCCCTCACCCCCAGGCGGTGGAGATCGTGTGCAAGGGCGCCGATCGCATCGTGGTGGTGACCGACGCCGAGATCCGCGCCGCCATGACCCATTATTACACCGACACCCACAACCTGGCCGAAGGCGCGGGGGCCGCGGCGCTCGCCGCTTTGCTGCAGGAAAGCCGCAGCATGGCCGGCAAGAAAGTCGCCGTGGTGCTCACGGGCGGCAATGTGGATCGGCCGGTTTATGCAGGAATTATCGGGGCTTAATGGCGCAGCATCACCGCAAAAAAACACCCTTGGGGCCGGAGCTGGCCGCCCGTATGGCCGCGCTGCAATTGCTGCAGGCCGTGCTGCTCAAACACCGCAGCATAGATGACGCCTTTGATGCGGCCGCGCGCGGTCTAGAGCCACGTGACCGGGCGTTTGTGCGCCTGCTGGCCGCCACGACCCTGCGCCGCCTGGGTCAGATCGACGACGTGCTGATGAAGTTCGTCGCCAAGGAACCGCCGCCCGATGTGCGCGATTTGCTGCGCCTCGGGGCCGCGCAATTACTGTTTCTGGGCACACCGCCACATGCCGCGGTGGCGACCACGGTGGACCTGGTGAAAGCCAAGTATGACCGGCTCTCGGCCTTAGCAAATGCGGTCATGCGCCGGGTGGCCGACCAGGGTGCGGGGCTCATCGCCGCCCAGGACGCGGCGAAGCTTAATACGCCTGACTGGCTGTGGGAGTCCTGGGTCGCGGCCTATGGCGACCCCGCCGCCCGCGCCACCGCCGAAGCCCATCTCCACGAAGCGCCCCTGGATATCAGCGTGAAGGATCCGGCGACGGCGCCCGTGTGGGCGGAAAAGCTCGGCGGCCTGGTTCTGCCCACCGGTACCGTGCGCCTGCCCAAGGGCAGCAAAGTGCAGGACCTGGAAGGTTACAGTGAGGGCGCCTGGTGGGTGCAGGACGCCGCCGCGGCGCTGCCGGCCAAGATTTTGCTGCACGCTTTGCTGCAAAATGGGCTGCAGCATGGACCGCAGCAAATTGGCGACATCTGCGCCGCCCCTGGCGGGAAGAGTGCGCAATTGGCGGCGGCCGGCCACAGCGTGACGGCCGTGGATATTTCCGCCCAGCGCCTTGGCTTAACAGAGGAAAACTTCAAACGCTTGGGTCTGACGGCTCACACCGTGGTGGCCGACGCGCTCACCTGGCGGCCCGAAACCCCGTTTGACGGCCTGCTGCTGGACGCGCCCTGTTCGGCCACCGGCACGATCCGGCGTCACCCGGACCTGCCGTTCCTCAAGCGGCCGACCTCCTTGGAGGCCTTCGTCACCACCCAGACGGCGCTGCTCAAGGCCGTGGTGCCCATGGTCAAACCGGGCGCCCCCATCGTTTACAGCGTCTGTTCGCTGCAACCCGAGGAGCGCCGCGCGGTGGTCGATGCTGTCTGTGGGGAAACCGGGCTGGCCCGCTTGAAAGTCCCGGCGGCGGCCATTGCCGGAGAAAACCAGTTCCTGACCCGCGACGGCGAGCTACGCACCCTGCCCAGCCAGTGGGGCGAGTTGGGCGGCCTCGACGGCTTCTACGGCGTGTTGCTGCAGAGAACCATTTAAGCCTTACGGCCGCGCAGGAAGATGTAGTCGCCGGTGTGTGCGCTGTTCAGCAGGAACACCGTGTAGATCAGGTGCGACAGCAGCTTCTTGACCGGGCCGAAGGCGCCCATGGTGCCCTTGTTGCCCAGCACCTCCAGAAGATTCCGGTACAGCGGTGAATAGAACGGGAAGCCCCATTCGATGCGCTTGTCGATGGTGAGCCCCGCCGCGGTCATCTTGGCGGCCAACTCGCCCTTCGCGTAGTTGCGCATATGGCCGATGTCGGCCTCGAACCGCCGCATGCGTCCCTGCAAGGTCGCGATCACCACCGCGCCGCCGGGGGCGCACATGGCGGCGATGTTGTTCAAGGCCGCCTGGTCGTCGGCGATATGCTCGATGACATCGGCGCAGACCACAAGGTCATAGGTCCCCGGCAGGCGCTGGGTGGCGGCGTCGAGTTGCGAGATGTCCGCGCCCGGCAGCCCGCGCTTGGCCAGGGCGACCGCGTTCTCGGAAATCTCCACACCGGCGAGTTTGGCGCCTGGGTGCGCCTGCGCCAGGGCGACGAGCAGCGAGCCTTCGCCGCAGCCCACATCCAGGATCGATCTGGGCGCGAGGTCCCTGGTGATCATGCGCATCAGGCGCCGCGTATGCCGCGCCATGGGGCCGTAGCGGCGCATGTCGTCCCAGCCGCCGGACCAGATCTGGTCATAGGTGGGGTCGGGAATCATGGCTCGACGCCTCGGGCGCGCGCTTGGTCCACCACGCCCATCCAGGCGCTGGCGACGATATCCCAGCCGAAAGTGGTCTCGACGCGTTTACGCCCGGCGCGGCCGAATTCCGCGCGGCGGGGCTCATCCTTGATGAGCGCGGCCAGCGCCGCGCCAAGGGCATCCTCATCTTCGGGCGCCACCAGCAAGCCGGTCTCGCCCTGGATCACCACTTCGCCAGTGCCCGCGACGCGCGTTCCGACCACGGGCAATCCGGCGGCCATGGCTTCCAGCAGCGCATTGGCCATGCCTTCGTCGCGCGACGGTAGCACGAAGATATCGCCCTCGCGGTACATGGCGGGCAGCGCGTCCTTATTTACCCAACCGCGCAGGTCCAGGCGATCCGCGAGGCCCAGGCGCGCGGCCTCGCCCGCGATCGCGGGCCACTCCGGCCCGTCGCCCACCAGGATCAGCCGCCATTTGAGGGCCAGGTCCATCTTGGCGAGCGCCGCGATCAGGACGTCGAGGCCCTTCTGTTTCACCAGCCGGCCCACGAACAGCAGATTGATGGGGCCGGGCTGCGCGTAGCTGGTCTTGGGTGCGATGCCGGTGAGATCGGCGCCGGCGGGGATCATGCCGATGGTGGCGTCCGGATCGTGGGTGCGGGCCAAGGTGGCGAGGCCTTGCGAATTGGCCACCACGGCGGCAGCGTCGCGCCATAGGGCGCTGATCAGGCCGCCGGTGAGTTTGTGGTACAGGCGCATGCGGCCGGGATCGAAGCCGGGCACATCGCCGCCTTGCAGCGAAATGGCGTAAGGGATCTGGCAGGCGCGCTTCAGGTACCAGGCGATGGGGGCGGACGGCAGGGTGAAGAACGCCAGCGCCACGTCGATCTTCCAAACCCGCGCCAGCGTGGGCGCTGAGAGCAGCCCCGCGACGATGAAGGCGAGCATTTCCAGGATCGAGCAACGGTCCGCGCGCCGGCGCAACGCGGGGATGCGCCTGACGGTCACGCCTTCGTCGATTTGCTCGGCGGGCAGATTGCCCCAGGCGGCGGTGAGCACATAAACCTGATGCCCCATGCGCGCGAAGGCGCGGGCGGTCTGCTGGGTGGCGTTGCCGCCGCCGCCGCCGATGGGGGGATATTCGTAATTAATGAGAAGAATGCGCGACAAGAAGGATCCGTGAGGATATTGCTCAGCGATTGCCTTAACACCTGAGCCTTATGCGACCAAAGAATTTCCTGAAGTATGCGGCGATCCTCGGCCTGAAAGTCGGCGTCAGTGCGGCACTGCTTGCCCTGGTTCTGTCACGGGTGCCGTTGCGCGAAGCGGCCGCCGCGGCCGCGGACATGGCTCCGGCGGCGGTGGCGCTCTCGATCCTTGGCTATTTCGCGGCCCATGTGATCAATGCCGCCAAGCTGCGCGTGCTGTTGCCGGGACTTTCGCTCTGGCAGGCGTGGCGCTTCACCATGATCGGCGTGTTGTTCGGCCTCGCGCTGCCCGGACAGTTGGCCGGCGACGCGGTCAAGGCGCTGCGCCTGGCCCGCGCCGCGCCCGATGTGGGTGAAGTAACCGCCGCCGTGGCGGCGACGGCGGTGGATAAAATTATCGGCATGTTCGCGCTGCTGTTGATCACAGCCGTGGGCCTCGCGCTCAACAGCGGCATTTTCGGGCAACCGGTGATGATCGCGGCCGGCGCGGTGACGATCCTGATCCCGGTGGCCCTGGTCGCCATCCTCTCGGCGCCGTTGCCCGCCTGGCTCGGAAAATGGGGCCAGGAGTTCGCGGCCTGGCGCACCGTGGCGTTGACGCGCGATGCCTTGTTGCGCGCGCTGGCCCTCGGCATCGTGTTCCAGTTGGTGTCCATCGCCAGCGTCCAGATTCTGGGCGGCGCCTTGGGAATCACATTGCCTTTCACGGCCTGGGCGGTGGTGGTGGGCCTCACGTCCGTGATCCTGATGCTGCCGGTGACGGTGGCCGGGCTGGGCCTGCGCGAAGGATCGCTGGTGGCGGTCATGGCCATGCTGGGCGAAGGTAAAGGCCCGGCGCTGGCGCTGTCCTTCGCGCTTCTGGCGATCAATATCCTGGGCGCGGGTGTGGGCCTGGTCGTTGACCTTGCGGGCCGCGACAAAGCGCCGTCAGCCTGATTTTCGTGCTGTAATGATCAGGGGCGTCCAGCCCTGAAGCGCGATGATCACCGCCGCGGCCAGGCGGTTGATACCGAGCGTCTGTCCCAGGCCGACAATCTTGCCGACCACGCCCAAAGCCATCCACCGGCCCACATCGGCGGTGCACATGCGTTCGCGGAATTTCTCCTGACCGAGCGTGAGCACCTCCAGACCGCCGATAGCTTTGATCTGGTGGCGCACCCAGAGCGGATTGATCTCGGTGCGGATGGTGGCGGCGAACCACGGGTCCTTGCGGTAGATCCACTTCATCCACCACTGAAAGAACCCGTTGGAAAAGATCGGCGGATGGATCGCGGCGTAGTGGCCATCGAAATAGGAAAGATAGTTGGGGCAGACGATCTGCATCACACCGCCCGGCTTCAACACGCGCGCGGCCTCGCGCAGTACCAGGGCCGGGTCGTTGGTGTGCTCCAGGACGTTGGAGGAATAGACGATGTCGAAAGATGCGTCAGGGAACGGCAGGCGTTCGCCGGGCGCGTCCTTGATGCGCGCGGTGTCGAGGTCGTTGGCCGCGATCAAAGTGCGGGCGATGGCGGCTGAGCTTTCGAAGCCTTCGCCTTCCGGTTCCACGCCCCAGCCGTCGACGCCGTACTTCTTGCGCCAGACGATGTGATTGACGCCGCAGCCGGTGCCGATCTCCAGAACCTTTTTGCCGTCGAGGGGCGTGTAAGCGCTGAGCACCGCCGCCATGTCCTCGGCCTTGCGGGGATCAAGCGTGTCGTCGGCGTATTTGCTGGGGTCGATACCCATCTGGTGTGTGAAGCGCAGGCCCTGGCTGTCGCGCAGGCGCGTCCAGGCGTCGTCGGTGATGGTGCAAAACGGGGTCGAGAGCGCGTTCATGCCGCACCTCGCGCGGAGTGGCTCAGCGCCATCCAGCACCACAGCGCCAGGCGCTCGTCGGATGCGCGCGCGCGGTGGATGTCCCAGCGCCGGCGCAGGACGGCGGTGTTGGCGTAGGGAACGGTTTCGCGCGGCGGCTCCCAGCTTCTCAGCCAGCGCGCCAGCGGAATGCCGAAGCCCTTCTTCGGCCGCGCCAGGATGTCCGCCGGCAGGCGCTTCTTCACGGCCTGTTTGAGAATCCATTTGGTCTCGCCGCCGTTGAGCTTGAGGCGCGGCGGCAGGCGGCGCACGAAGTCCACAACGGTGTTGTCCAGGAACGGCGCCCGCACCTCCAGCGACACCGCCATGCTGGCGCGGTCGGTTTTGGTGAGGATGCCGTCGGTCAGATAGAAGCGGGTGTAGAAGTCCAGCACGCGGTCGACGCGGTCGCGGCTGGGGCAAGCGTCCCAGGCGGCGATGGCCTCGCTGTAGAGTTCCTCGGCGCTGATGGGCGTCTCGAACAGATCCGCGATCTCGTCCGGTTGCAGCGGCGCGAGCCACAGGGGATTCCACAGCGCGTCGCGATGCTTCAGGCCCTTGAGGCCCCGGTTGAGCATGAAGTCGAAGCTCATGTTCCGCTCCGACACCGGCAGCCGCGCCGCCAAGGCCTTCACGGCCGCATGCACCGGGCGCGGCACCACGGCGTCATAGAACGCCGCACGGCCCAGCACCTTGAAAGGATCGTAGCCCGCGAACAACTCATCGCCGCCGTCGCCCGAAAGCGCCACGGTCACATGCTTGCGCGCGAAAGACGACAGCAGCGCCGTGGGCAAGATGGAGCTGTCGCCCAGGGGTTCGCCGATGGTGTCGAGTAATGCCGGCACCTGGTCGCGGGCGGACTCCAGCTGGCAGATCTCCGAGAAATGCGTGGAGCCCACATGCTTCGCGACGCGCTCGGCGTAGATGGACTCGTCGAAACTCTGTTCGCGGAAACCGATAGCGAAGGTTTTCAGCTCCGCGGCCGGGCGGGTGTCGGCGGCGTAGCTCAGGACGGCGCTGGAATCCACGCCGCCCGAGAGAAAAATGCCAACGGGCACGTCTGCCTCAAGCCGCAACGCGACCGCGTGGGCGAGCAGGGCGTCCAGCTCCTCGGCCAGATCCTGGTCTCGCCCGGGCGGATCGTTGGGCGTGATCTCAAACGTCCAATAGGCGCGCGTGTCCCGCGCGCCGGTGGCGGCGTCGATGCGCATGACGTGGCCAGCGGGGAGTTTCGCGATCCGCTCATAGGGCGAGTGCGCGCCCGGAAAATAGCCGTGGGCGAAGAATTTCATCAGCCCGGTCTTGGACGGCGACGCGGTCTTGAAGGCGGGATGCGCCAGCAGCGCGCGCAGCTCGGAGCCGAAGGCGAAGCAGCCGTTGCTCTCGCCGTAGAACAGGGGCTTCTCGCCGAAGCGGTCGCGGGCCAGCACCAGCGTCTTGCGGTGCCGGTCGTAGATCGCCACCGCGAACATGCCGTTCAGTTTGGCGAACAGGCCTTCGCCCCAGGCCTTATAGCCCTGCACCAGCACTTCCGTGTCGGAGTGATCGCTCTGGAAGCGATGTCCCTGGGCCTCCAGGTCGCGGCGCAGGTCGCGGTGGTTATAGATCTCGCCGTTCTGGATGACGCAGATGTCGCCGCGCTCGTCCCACATGGGCATGGCGCCGCCTTTGATATCCACCACCGCCAGGCGGCGGCTGCCCAGGAATACCGGCAGGTGCTGGTCGGCGAAGTAGCCGTCGCCGTCAGGGCCGCGATGGATAATGGCGTCGCACATGGCGCGCAGGTCGGCCGCGGTTCCGGCGCCGATGAAACCCGCGATGCCGCACATATTTTTAAGAAATGCGGCGGACGTCGCCGCGCGCTGCGTCTTCTACCGGCGCGAGGTTGATGCGCTCTTTGACGGTATAGGGGGTCTTGTTCTGCGCTTCGTAGTAGATGCGCACCAGCACCTCCGCCAGCAGACCCATCAGGATGCACATGACCCCGGTGATGAAGCCGAGGGTGAACAGAAGCGGCAGCGGCGTCTGGACGAAGGAGGTGTCGCGGAAGAACTTGAGGTACAGCGCGCTGATTCCCGCGAACAGTGAAACCCCGAAGAAGAAGAACCCTACGGCGCCGAAGATATAGATCGGCTTGGTTTCGTATTGAGTGAGGAACTTCACCACCAGGAGATCGAGCATCACCTTGAAGATGCGCGACAGGCCGTATTTGGATTTGCCGGCGGTGCGGGCGTGATGCGTGACCGGCAGCTCGGTGATGCGGGCACCCTGCCATTTGGCGTAGATCGGCACAAAGCGGTGCATCTCGCCGTAAAGGCGGAAGCCTTCCAGCACTTCGTGCCGATAGGCTTTCAAGGTGCAGCCGTAGTCGTTGAGGTGCACGCCCGAGACCCAGCTTATGAGGCCGTTGGCGATCTTGCTGGGCAGGGTGCGGGTGAACAGGGCGTCCTTGCGGTCCTTGCGCCAGCCGGACACCACGTCATAGCCCTCGTCCATCTTGGTCAGCAGGCGGCCGATATCGGCGGGGTCGTTCTGCAGGTCGCCGTCCATGGGCACGATCACGGCCCCCTTGGCATGGTCGATGCCCGCCATCATGGCGGCGGTCTGGCCGACATTGCGCTTGAAGGAGATCAGCTTCACCTGCGGGTGGGCGCGGGCACAGCGCGCGAGCTTCGCGCCGGTGCCGTCGGTGGAGCCGTCGTCGATGACGATGATCTCATAGGGCCGCGCGAGGCCCTCCATCGCCGGCAAAAGCGCCGCCATCAACGGGTCGATGTTCTCAACCTCGTCGAAGATCGGAATAATGACCGAAACCAGATCGCGGTTGCCCAAACTCTGGTTGCTCAAGCGGGGACCTCTTCCTATATGCCCCTCTTGTACGGCGGCTGGGGGGCCCGACAAAGCAAAAATTCGCTTTGCGCCAAGGGGATAGGCTGTCGCGTTCCGCGTCCCCATGATACATATCCTTGCTCCCTCCCCCTAACCCTCTCCCTCACACGCTTTTCGTATCGGCCTCATGCCCTCGATCATCAGCGTCTCCGGACTTTCCAAAAAATATAAGTCCGGCCTCGAAGCCCTTTCCGGGATCAACCTTGAGATCGAGCGCGGCGAGATTTTCGCGCTGCTCGGTCCCAACGGCGCCGGCAAGACCACCCTCATCAGCATCATCTGCGGCATCGTCACGCCGTCGGACGGCAAGGTCACGGTGGACGGGCACGACATCATCACCGACTACCGCGCCGCGCGCTCCAAGATCGGCCTGGTGCCGCAGGAGCTGACCACCAGCGCCTTCGAGACGGTGTGGGCGACCGTGAGTTTCAGCCGCGGGCTGTTCGGCAAGCCGGCCAATCCCGCGGTGATCGAAAAGGTCCTCAAGGACCTGTCGTTGTGGGACAAGCGCAATTCCAAGATCCGGCAGCTGTCCGGCGGCATGAAGCGCCGCGTGCTGATCGCCAAGGCGCTCGCCCATGAACCCACCGTCCTGTTCCTGGACGAACCCACCGCCGGGGTGGACGTGGAGCTGCGCCGCGACATGTGGAACCTGGTGCGCGGCCTGCGCGCCAGCGGCGTCACCATCATCCTCACCACGCATTACATCGACGAGGCCGAGGAGATGGCCGACCGCATCGGCGTTATCAACAAGGGCCGCATCATGCTGGTGGACGACAAGACCAGTCTGATGCGCAAGCTCGGCCGCAAGCAGTTGGCCTTGCAGTTGCAGGACAAACTCAGCGCCGTGCCCGCCGTTCTGGCGCCGTTCAAGCTGGAGCTTTCCGCTTCGGGCCTTGAGATCACCTACACCTACGAGAACCAGGAAGAAGCCCGCATCCCGGAACTGCTCAAGGCGGTGACCGACGCCGGCATCGTCTTCAAGGACCTGCACACCAGCCAGAGCTCGCTGGAGGACATTTTCGTGAATCTTGTCACCGATCGTAAGGGGGCCACGCCATGAACGGTCCCGCCGTCGTTTCCATCTACGGCTTCGAGATGGCGCGCACCTTCCGCACCATCGTGCAGAGCATCGTCTCGCCGGTGCTGACCACCTCGCTCTATTTCGTGGTGTTCGGCTCGGCCATCGGTTCGCGCATGACCGAAGTGCACGGCGTGCCCTACGGCGCCTTCATCGTGCCCGGCCTGATCATGCTGTCGATCCTGACCGAGAGCATTTCCAACAGTTCGCTTGGGATCTACTTCCCGAAATTCACCGGCACGATTTACGAAATCCTGTCCGCGCCGATTTCGGCGGTGGAGATTGTCATGGGCTTCGTCGGCGCCGCCGCCACGAAATCGATGATGATCGGCACCATCATCCTCGCCACCGCCTCTCTGTTTGTGCCGCTGCAGATCGTGCATCCGTTCTGGATGGTGGTGGTCATGGTCATCATGAGCGTGGCCTTCAGCCTGTTCGGGTTCATCCTGGGGGTGTGGGCCGACGGCTTCGAGAAGCTGTCGTTCGTGCCGGTGCTGATCATCACGCCGCTCACCTTCTTGGGCGGCAGCTTCTATTCCATCGACATGCTGCCGCCGTTCTGGCACACGGTCACGCTGTTCAATCCCGTGGTCTATATCATCAGCCTGTTCCGCTGGAGCTTCTTCGGCACCGCCGACGTGAGCGTCGGCGTCAGCCTCGCCATGACCCTCTTGTTCATCGCCGGCTGCCTCGGCTTCATCACCTGGATCTTCAAGACCGGCTACAAGCTGAAGTCCTAGCCGCCCAGCAACAGCGGGATTCCCCAAATTCCCGAAACCGGGCACACTTGTGGCTCGGGGAGGCGTTCATGAGCGCTAAGGGCGGGCCGCATTGGGAATGGATCGTGCTGGCGGCGGCCGGCAGCATGCTCATCACCATGGGCGCGCGCCAGTCCATCGGCCTGTTTGTCGCGCCCCTCGATCTCGCCACCGGCCTCGGCCTCGCCAAAATCAGCCTGTCGCTCGCCATCGGCCAGTTCATGTGGGGCTTCGCCCAGCCCATCGCCGGCGCGGTGGCCGATCGCTACGGCCCCGGCCGCATGATCGGCATCGGCTTGGTCATGCTGGTGACCGGCAACATCCTCACCCCGTTCATGGACAGCCTGCCGGGCCTGTCGTTCACCATCGGTGTGCTGGCGGCGGGGGGTGCTGGCTGCGCCAGCTATTCCGTGCTCATGGGTGCGGTGGGGCGGCGCCTCGCGCCGGAAAAACGCGGACCCGCTTCGGGTATCATCGGCGCCGGCGGCTCGCTGGGTCAGTTCATCTTCGCCCCGCTGCTGGGGGCGATCATCACCGGTTGGGGTTGGCACGTAGCCATGTGGGCCAGCGCCGTCCTCGTCGCCTGCGCCATCCCGCTGGCGTTCGTGTTGCGCGCGCCGCCGTCGAGCACACCCGGCCTGCCTCTGCCGCAGTTCCTGGCCAATATGGGCAAGGCCACTACATCGGCCATGGGCGACCGCAGCTATCTGCTGCTGCACGCGTCGTTCTTCACCTGCGGCTTCCACATCGCTTTCCTGGTCACGCATTTGCCGGGCGAGATCGGCCTGTGCGGTTTGCCGCCATCGGTCGCGAGCTGGTCGCTGGCCATCATCGGGCTTTCCAATGTGGCGGGCAGTTTACTGTCCGGCTGGGCCATCGGCCGGTATTTGAGCAAGCACGTGCTGTTCGCGATGTATGCCTCGCGCGCGCTGTTGATCCTGATTTATCTCGCCTCACCCAAGACCGACACGACGTTCTACATCTTTGCGGCGGGGTTGGGCCTGACGTGGCTCGCGACCGTGCCGCCCACGGCCATGATGGTGAACAAGCTGTTCGGCACGCGCTATCTCTCGACCTTGGTGGGGCTCACCTTGCTCTCGCACCAGATCGGCGCCTTCTTCGGCGCCTGGATGGGCGGCATCGTGTTCACCGCCACCGGCACCTACACCTGGATGTGGTATATCGACATCGCGCTGGCCGGCATGGCCGCGCTGCTCAATCTCCCGATCCGGGAACCGCGGCGGCCGCCGGTCGAAGCGGCGGCTTGAATTCTTAAGGCAGGCGCGCGCCGCGTCCCAGCTTGACCGGGCAAGAAATATTCATATATTTGAATATATGAATGCAAATACCATGCGGAAAAAGGCGGCGGAAGTGGCGGAGCTGCTGAAGGTGCTTTCGCATCCGAAGCGGCTTCTGATCCTGTGCCATCTGGTCGAACAGGAGCGCGCGGTGGGCGACCTCGCGGTGCTCGTGGGCGTGCGCGAGGCTGCTGTGTCCCAGCAGCTGATTCTGCTGCGCAAGGACCGGCTGGTGGGCACCCGGCGCGAGGGGCGCACGGTGTTCTACAGCCTTGCGCGGCCGGACATCAAAGCGCTCATCGGCTTTCTGTATGAAACCTACTGCGCCGGTGGCGGGCGGAGGCCGCGTGGCTGAATTCACACCGATAACCTCCCTGGCCGGCGGCGTCTTGATCGGTTTGGCCGCCGTGGCCTTGATGCTGCTCAATGGACGCATCGCGGGGATCAGCGGGATTACCGCCGGCCTTCTCTCCGTGTCGGGCGGCGCGCCCGGGCGCGGCTGGCGCCTCGCCTTCGTCGGCGGGCTGATCGCCGCGCCGCTGTGTCTTGCCTTCTTTGAAGGCCCTCCCGCGATGACGATTTCCGGACCGCTGCCGGTCATGGCGCTGGCGGGCTTCCTGGTGGGTTTCGGAACGGTGCTCGGCAACGGCTGCACCAGCGGTCACGGCGTCTGCGGCATCGCCCGCCTCTCGCCCCGGTCCCTGGCGGCGACCGCGGCTTTCATGGCCGCGGGGATGGCCACGGTTTTCCTGGTTCGGCATATTTTCGCGGGTGCGCCGTGAAGCAGATATTGGCGGGTGCGGCGACCGGCATGCTGTTCGGGGCGGGTCTTTCGGTATCGGGCATGATCAACCCCGCGAAGGTCATCGCCTTCCTCGATCTTGCCGGCGGGTGGGACCCGAGCCTGGCCTTTGTGATGCTGGGCGCCGTGGCGGTCACCGCAATCGGCTACCGGCTGGTGCTGCGCCGCAGGGGTCCTGTGTTCGGTTCGGCATTCTCGCTGCCTCTCAGGCGCGACATCGACCCCGCGCTGCTCGGGGGCGCGGTATTATTCGGCGTCGGTTGGGGATTGGGTGGTTACTGTCCCGGCCCCGCCCTCGCGGCGCTCGGCTTTGGTCAGACGCCGACTCTGGTCTTCGTGGCGGCGATGGCGGCCGGAATGATGGCCGCGCGTTCGCTCGGGCACGTGCTCCCTGGCCGCGCGGGAACGCACCAATGAACCGGCTGCAGATCCAACCCTTCTTCGACAAGGCGACGTTCACGGTGACATACGTGATCGCCGACCAGGATACCGGGGTGTGCGCGGTCATCGACCCCGTGCTTGATTTCGACGCGGCGTCGGGCCGCGCGGGTCATGCCTCGGCCGACGCGGTGATTGCCCATATCCGCGGCGCCGGCCTCTCGCTCGCCTGGATCCTCGAAACTCACGCCCATGCCGACCACCTGTCGGCGGCGGCCTACATCAAAGGTGTCCTCGGGGGCCGCACCGCCATCGGCCGCCATATCGTGGATGTGCAGAAAATCTTCGCGCCGATATTCAATCTTCGGGACGAATTTGTTCCAGACGGGCGTCAATTCGATGTGCTGTTCGCCGATGGCGATAGCTTCGCGGTCGGATCGCTGATCGGGCGGGTCATGCATACGCCGGGGCATACCCCCGCTTGCGTGACCTATGTCATCGGCGGCGCGGCCTTCGTCGGCGACACGCTGTTCATGCCGGATTACGGCAGCGCGCGCGCGGATTTCCCGGGCGGAGACGCCGGCACCCTGTACAGGTCCATGCGCAGGATTCTGGAATTGCCAGATAACACCCGCCTTCTCACCTGCCACGACTACGGCACTCCCGCACGGCCGGATTTTGCCTGGGAGTCGACCGTCGCCGAGCAGCGGCGCGCCAATATCCATGTGCGCGACGGAATCGCCGAGAATGAATTTGTCGCTCTGCGCATGGCGCGCGACCGCACGCTCGGGATGCCGCACCTGATCCTGCCGTCGATCCAGGTGAATATCCGCGCGGGCGCCCTGCCGCCGCCGGAAGATAACGGCGTGTCGTATCTGAAGTTGCCCGTCAACGCACTGTAGAGCCGAAAGGGGGACCGCATGCTCATCGCCATTCTGACCGTGTTGTCGGGTGTCGCGGAGGGGTTTGTGCTGGGTCTTCTGGGCGGGGGGGGGATCCATCCTCGCCGTGCCGTTGCTGCTGTATGTCGTCGGCGTGAGCGATCCCCATCTGGCCATCGGCACAAGCGCGGTGGCGGTCGCGGCCAGCGCCGCCATCAACCTTGTGCTGCATGCACGTGACGGCAACATCAGATGGCCCTGCGCCATCACTTACGCCGCCAGCGGCAGCTTCGGCGCGGCGCTCGGTGCGGCGCTCGGCAAGGCGGTTGACGGCAAACGCCTTCTCCTGGCCTTCGCGGTGGCCATGGTCGGTGTCGGCATATCCATGCTGTTGCGCAAGCCCGGCGCCGGCGACAGCAATGTACACATCTCGCCGCGCCTCGCGGCGCGGCTGGTCCCGATCGGTTTCCTGACCGGCATCGCCTCCGGATTCTTTGGAATCGGCGGCGGCTTTCTGGTGGTGCCCGGGCTGATCGGCGCCACCAACATGGTGATCCTGCACGCGGTGGGTTCAAGCCTGGTGGCCATCACCGCCTTCGGCGCCGCCACCGCGGCCAGCTATGCCGGGTCTGGCCTCGTGCTGTGGGATGTGGCGGCGAAATTCATTGTGGGCGGGCTTGTGGGCGGGCTGATCGGCTCGCGCCTCTGCGCGACGCTGGCGAGCCGCAAGGCGCTGCTGACGCGCGTGTTCGCGATATTCATCTTCGCCACCGCCATTTACATCGGCTGGCGGTCGCTGCTGTAACGGCCCTATTTAACGGTGATGCGTACGACATCGCGCACACCGCGTGCGCCGTGCTTGTCGCCGGGCACGACCACCCTCACGCTGCCGGCGGGATCCACCGGCTTGCCGTCCCGCAGGTAGGCGACCAGCACCTGTTTGGCCTCCAGGTTGGGTTCGATCTCGCCCATGGCCACCGCGATCACATAGTCATCGCCGCCCGTCACCTCGACCACCCGCCGGAAGCGTCCACCCTTGCCCGCGCCGTCGATGACGCCGGCTTTGTTCAAGACATCCAGCAACAACACGCCGGTGAATTGGCTCTTCTGAATTTTGCCCTGGGCCTCGTAAGCGACGTCGACGGTGACGCCGGGCATCTTCCGCAACTCCGCGACCGTGAGCGTAAGCGTAAGCGTCTGTTTTACTTGCCCATCGACGGTGAAAGAGTCTGCCGCCGCCGCGATCCCCGTTGCAGCGAACCAAGACAGTAGAAAGACAATGACGAAGCGCATGAAAACTCCTCAGCGATATATTCCGTCAAATATATCGCACATGCCGGGAATTGAAACGCGAAGCCGAGCGGGCCCGCGCCCGAAGGGCGCAAAAATTGAATCCGCCCGAAGGGCGCAAAACAAACAAACTCGATCCCGCTCAGCAGCGGAGTATGGAACCAGCGGGAGAGCTCTTACCGAGAAGCTAGTGGTGGAGCCGAGCGGGATCGAACCGCTGACCTCGTCATTGCGAACGACGCGCTCTCCCAACTGAGCTACGGCCCCGCACCAGCAAGGGACAGCGCCCGAAGGCCTGTCCTACAGGTAAAAGCGGCGGGAGAATGGGTCCAAAGGTGGCGGAAGTCAAGGCAGCCAAACCTATGGCTTTGTTGAATTATTCGCCCGCGTCAGGGCCGGGGCGCGCCTTGCGCGCGCCGGGAGCGGTCCTGTAGGGTAGCGCACCTTCACGCCCACCCCCATGTTCCGGTCATGAACACCATCCTGATTCCCATCCTCCAGGTCCTCAGCGTCGCCCTGAATCTTTATTGGTGGGTGGTGCTGGTGGCGGTGATCCTGAGCTGGCTGGTGGCGCTCAACATGGTCAACACCCACAACCAGATTGTCCGCACCATCGGCAATTTCGTGCACCAGCTGACCGAGCCGGTGCTGCGCCGCATCCGCCGGGTTGTGCCGATGGCGGGCAATGTAGACCTGTCCACCATCGTGCTGTTCCTGATCATCATCCTGCTCCAGCAATTCATCGCTCAGCTGATTTTCCGCCTGTCGATAGGTTGATCTTGAGCCGGCCGTTTTTCCGGCCTGATGCGGACGGCCTTTCGCTCACGCTCAAAGTCCAGCCCAAGTCCTCGCGCGACGCCATCGAAGGCGTGGTGGAGACGCCCGACGGGCTTGCCCTCAAGATCGCAGTCACAGCGCCGCCGGACAAAGGCAAAGCCAATGCGGCGGTCATCCTCCTGGTGGCCAAGGCCTTCGGCGTGGCTAAAAGCAATGTCACGCTGACCCTAGGTGAAACCGACCGGCGCAAGGTGCTACACATCGCCGGCGACGCACCCGTTCTTCAAGCCATCGCGCAGCAGTGGAGACGCCCATGACCGCATATGTGATCGACGGTAAGGAAGCTTCCGCGCGCCTCAAGGACGGCGTCGCCAAGGCCGTGGCCCAGCTCAAGGAAAAGCACGGGATCGAGCCGGGACTCGCCACGGTGCTGGTGGGCGAAGACCCCGCGAGCCAGGTCTATGTGCGCAACAAGCAGAAGACCGCGGTGGCGCTGGGGATGAAGTCCTTCCAGCACGACCTGCCCGCGACCACCAGCGAGGAGGACTTGCTGGCGCTGGTGCGCAAGCTCAACGCCGCGCCCGAGGTGCACGGCATCCTGGTACAACTGCCGGTGCCCAAGCACATCGATGCCTTCAAGGTGATCACCACAACGGCTGTCGCCAAGGATGTGGACGGCCTGCATCCCGAAAGCGCCGGGCGCCTGGTGGCGGGCGGCGACGCACTGGTGTCCTGCACGCCCATGGGCTGCATCATGCTGGCGAAGGATGTGCTCGGCGATCTCACCGGCAAGCACGCCGTGGTGGTGGGGCGCTCCAACCTGGTGGGCAAGCCGGTGGCGCACCTGCTGTTGAACGAGAACTGCACCGTCACTATCGCCCACTCGCGCACCAGGGATCTCGCGGCCATTTGCCGCAGCGCCGATATCCTGGTGGCGGCGGTCGGCCGGCCCGAGATGATCCGTGGCGATTGGATCAAGCCGGGCGCCTGTGTCATCGACGTGGGTATCAACCGCGTGCCGACGCCGGACGGCAAAGGCCGTCTCGTGGGCGACGTGAATTATGCCGAGGCGTCACAGGTGGCCGCGGCCATCACGCCAGTGCCGGGCGGCGTCGGGCCCATGACCATCGCCTGCCTGATGGTGAACACCTTGAAGGCGGCCTGCGCCCAGAACGGGATCACCGACGTGGAGATTCCGCAGAAGCTGCCGGCGAAAACGGCGGTCTAAGGCCTAGAACTTAGAAAAATCCGGCGCGCGCTTTTCCAGGAAGGCGGCGGCGGCTTCCTTGAATTCCGGCGACTTCAGGCGCGCGGAGAAGATTTCCACTTCCTTGGCGATCCAGTCGGAAATGGCGCCCTCTTTGCCGCGCAGGAGCACCTTGGTGGCGCGTAACGACGCGGAGGGCTTGGCCGCCAGAATCTTGGCCTTGGCGGTGACCGTCGCCATCAGGTCGGCGGCGGGGATAACCGCGTTCACCAGGCCATGCGCATGGGCCTGCTCGGCGGAGAACGGCTCGCCCAGCAGCAACAGTTCCGCCGCCCGCTGATAGCCGATGATATGCGGCAGCAGCAGGCTGGAGGCGAACTCCGGCACCAGGCCCAGGTTGACGAAGGGCAGCGCGAACTTGGCCTCGGGGCTGGCGTAAACCAGATCACAGTGCAGCAGCACGGTGGTGCCGATGCCGACGGCGACACCGGCGACCGCGCCGATCACAGGCTTGGTCAGCGCCACCATGGCGGCCATGAATTGGAACACCGGCGCGCCGAGGTCGCGCGGCGGGCTTTCCAGGAAATCCTTCAGGTCGTTGCCGGCGGTGAAGGCGCCGCCGACGCCGGTGAGCACCACCACGCGCACGGCGGCGTTGTCTTCCGCGTCTTTCAGCACCCGTGCCGCTTCGGCGTACATGGCGCCGGTAATGGCGTTCTTCTTTTCCGGACGGTTAAACGAGAGCGTCAGAATTCCGTCCGCGATGGTCGATGTGATGTGCTCGCTCAAGGCATTTCTCCCAGAATCTGCGCCAGGTCCTGCATGTCGCGGGCGACGTGGACCGCGCCCGCGTCGCTCAACCGGCTGCCCAGGCGCGGTGAGCAGTGACCGCCGCCGACGAAACCGATGGCGGTCATGCCCGCCGCCACCGCCGACTTTACACCGTTGATGCTGTCTTCGACCGCGACGCAAGCGCCGGGATCGATCCCGAGCTGCGCCGCGGCGTGCAGGTAGATGTCCGGGAACGGCTTGCCGCGCGCGACCAATTCTCCCGAATAAATATGCGGGTCGAAAGCCTCAAACAGGCGGGCGCGGCGCAATTTATGCTTGATGTGGTCGAGGCCTGAGCTGGACGCCACCGCCACCGGCACTTTGAGATCGGCGACGGCCTCATGCACGCCGGGCACCGCCTCGGTGAATTCCGACATCTCCGCCCAGATCATATCGATCAGGCGCGGACCGAACCCTTCGGGCAAGGGCGCGCCCAGGCGTTCGCGGTGATCCTTGTCCAGCTCGGCGTGGAAGGCGGCGTGGGTCTGGCCCAGGAATCGTTCGGCAAAGGCATGGGCATCGTCATAGTGCAGGCCGATGTCGGCCAGGGCCTTCAGCTCCACGCGGAGCGCGATGATCTCGCTGTCGACGAGAACGCCGTCGCAGTCGAAAATCACTGCGTCCATAACAGGAGTCTATTTCCCTTGCGCCATCTTGCCCAGGCGCAGGCGCAGCGCGTTGAGCTTGATGAAGCCTTCGGCGTCGAACTGGTTGTAGACCGAGTCCTCCTCGAAGGTGACGTAGTCCATGCGGTAGAGCGAGTTGGGCGACTTGCGGCCCACCACACTGCACAGGCCCTTGAACAGCTTCAGGCGCACCATGCCATTGACGCGCTGTTGGGTCTGGTCGATGGCGGCCTGCAGCATCTCGCGCTCGGGCGCGAACCAATAGCCGGTATAGATCATCTTGGCGTAACGCGGCATCAGCTCGTCCTTGAGGTGCATGGCCTCGCGGTCGAGGGTGATGCTCTCGATGCCCCGGTGAGCGACATGCAGCACGGTGCCGCCGGGCGTTTCATAGATGCCGCGGCTCTTCATGCCGACGTAGCGGTTTTCCACCAGGTCGAGGCGGCCCACGCCGTGACGGCCGGCGATGGTGTTGAGTTCCGCCAGCAGCTTGGCGGGCGAGAGCGTCTTGCCGTTGACGGCGATGGCGTCGCCCTTGGCGAATTCGATCTCGACGTATTCGGGGGTGTCCGGCGCCTTCTCGGGCGACACGGTCAGGCGGTACATGTCGGCGTCGGCTTCCACCCACGGATCTTCCAGCGCCTTGCCCTCGTAGGAGATGTGCAGAAGGTTGGCGTCCATGGAATACGGCGCTTCACCGCGCTTATCCTTCGGGATCGGAATCTGGTGCTTCTCGGCGTATTCGATCAGCGTGGTGCGCGAGGTCAGATCCCATTCACGCCACGGCGCGATGATCTTGATGTCGGGCTTCAGGGCGTAAGCGGTGAGCTCGAAGCGCACCTGGTCGTTGCCCTTGCCGGTGGCGCCATGGGCGATGGCGTCGGCGCCGGTTTCGTTGACGATGTCGATCAGGCGCTTGGCGATCAGGGGCCGCGCGATGGACGTGCCCAGCAGGTAGACGCCTTCATACAGCGCGTTGGCGCGGAACATCGGGAACACGAAATCG
>CANJOI010000002.1 GCA_947475365.1 Fidelibacterota bacterium
GCCTTCTCCGGCTTCGTGGACGACCCCTTCGCCCAGGCCTCGTTGAACCTGATCGCCTGAATTCGCGACCCGGCAATTCTTGCCGGGAAAGCCGCGGAATCTTTTGCCCGAAGTCCTTTCCCGGCCCGGCCGGCGGCATTGGCTTCTACCAAAAAATCCAAATAAATCAATGATCTGGCGTTCTGGCCCGGCTTGGCCCAGGGCTTGCACCTTCCGCACTGGATTTATGCGCGTGGACCATCTTGTCCCTCGCCCGGATCCGGATTTTGAGCCACCAGCGGAGCAAGGACCATGGACGTTCAATCGGTTTCGAAGGCGCAGAAGACCAGCCTGTTCGGCAATTTCGGCGCGCCCGCCGACGCCGCCGCACCCAATGGCGGCGCAGACGGCGCTTTCTCGGCCCTGCTCAATCTGGTGGGTGTGAAGTTCAGCACCGGCTCCACCATGGGCGGCTTGGAAAGCAAACTGATGCATTCCAACGACGCGGCGCACGCCGCTCAAGCCGAAGCCCGCGATGACGCCAAGGACGCGCCGCGGTCGCTGGTGAAAGCCAAGGGCACCAAGTCCGACGAAAAAGACACCCAGGCCGCCAAGGACGAAGACGACACCACCACCGACACCACCACCGACACCACCACCAAGGCCAGCGACGACACCGCCGCGGATACCGCGGCCGCCGCCGACCAAACGCAGGCCGCCGTACAGGCCGCCGTAGAAACCACCGTGCAGCTGCCGCTCGTGGCCGAGGTCCAGGCCGCGCCCGTGGTCGCGGTTGTTCAGCAGGCTGCCGTCGCGGAAGCCGCGACCGGCCCGGTCGAAACCGATACCGAGACCGCCATTGCCGCCGCCACGACCGAGATCGCCGCCGCCACCGCCGTTGCGCAGCCGGAGAAAGTCACCGAGGCCGCCGCCGCCGTGCAGCAGGCCGCCGGCCCGGTCGTTGCAAAAGCCAAGACCACGGAAACCGGCCCCAAGCTCGTCCAGGCCGCCGCCGTTGCCGCCGGCGACACCAGCACTGAAACCGAGACCGCCGTGCAGGACGTCGTGACCGCCAGCGCCAAAACCGCTGTCACCAAGGAAGAGGGCCCCAAGGAAACCCGTTCGGCCGCCGCGGTCGATCAGTCCCAGGCCATGTCGCGCGCACTCGGCGACGACACCAAGATCCAGGTGAAGGTGCAGGTCACAGGCAAGGTCGCCGCCAATCAGGCCTATGTCGACGCCAGCCCCTACAACATCTATTCCGGCTACACCGGCGCCGCCGAAGGCTCCACCGCCAACGGTCAGGTCGGTGAAACCGCCGCCACCAACGCCCTGGTGCAGAGCGCCAAGACCGCCGAAGTCCAGCCGCAAGCCGTCGCGGTGGTGCTGCCGCCGCAGCTGCAGTCGCAGCAGGCCCCGGCGCCCGCGCCAGTCGTGCGCGCCGACGCGCCGCAGATCCAGGCTCTGGAAAGCACGAGCGCCTCGCAGAACAACAGCCAGAGCGGCTTCGCCGGTGTCGGCGGCCAGTCCCAGAATGCGCAAACCACCGCCGAAACCAAGGCCGCGCAGCAGACCGCGACCGACCGTCCGCCGGTCACGCCGCGCGAGATCGTCGACCAGATCAAGGTCGTGATCACCCGCGCCGCCAAGTCCGGCCTCGACAAGGTGCAGATCCAGTTGAAGCCGGCCGAACTCGGCCGCATCGACGTGAAGCTGGAGATCAGCGAGGACCACAAGGTCCGCGTCACCGTCACCGCCGACAACAAGGAAACGCTTGCCCTGCTGCAGAGCGACTCCCAAACCCTTGAGCGCACCCTGAATGACGCGGGTCTGCGCACCGATAGCGCCAACCTGCACTTCAACCTGCGCAGCGAAAGCGATCCGCGCGAAGCCCAGAACGGTCAGGCACAGGGCCGCGCCCAGAACGGCGCCGGCGCCGAGACCGCCCAGGAAGAGACCGCGCCGCAGTACGACTATGCCGCGGCCGCGTTCTCGCGCGGCGGCGTGGATACGTTTGCCTAAATCAAGTGCCTAAGCATAAGGCCCAGAGGACTTAACCCATGGTCGACTCAGTCACCAACAGCAAGGCAGCGACGGACGCCGCGACGAAAGTGGCGAACTCGAAGACCAAGCTGTCCAGCGACCTGAACTCATTCCTGACGCTGCTGACCTCGCAGCTCAAGAACCAGGATCCGCTGTCGCCGATGGACTCGACCCAGTTCACCAACCAGTTGGTGCAGTTCTCGCAGGTCGAACAGCAGATCGGCATCAACTCGAACCTCACGAGCCTGATCGGCCTGACCCAGCAGAACATCGCCTCCAACGTGGTCAACTACATCGGCAAGACCATCGAAGGCCCGTCGAACCAGGCCCCGCTGATCAATGGCGCCTTGCGCGCGTCCTACAACTCCGAGTCCAAGGCCGCCTCGGTCAACATCGCGGTCAAGAACGCCGCCGGCGACATCGTGTTCTCGAAATCCGGGAATATCGAAGCCGGGGTGCACGAGTTCACCTGGGACGGCAAGGATTCGAACGGCATTCGGCAGAAAGACGGTACGTACAATCTGGAGGTCACGGCGCTTGCCGCGGACGGCTCGACGATCAACACCTCGACGACGGTGTTCGGCAAGGTCACGGGCGTCACCTCTGTCAACGGCACCACCACGCTGCTGCTCGGCAACATCGGGATCCCGGTGACCAGCGTGCTGGCGGTGACCGATGGCGCTTCATAGATGACGAAGCCCTAGGTTTTTAGGACGAATTTAACCATCCCGCGCCAGGGTCGGATTTGAGGAACTCCCTCACCCGAACCTGGATCTGAGAGAAGCGGGTTTCCGGTGGCGATAGGCCGCCAGAGAAACAAAAGTAGGAGACGGAAGATGTCGCTGTTCGGTGCATTGTTTTCGGGCGTTTCGGGTCTGCAGTCGCAGTCCAGCGCCATGGGCGCCATTGCGGATAACGTCACTAACGTCAACACCGTGGGCTATAAGGCTACGCTGGTAAACTTCAAGACGCTAGTTACCCCTCAGGTATCTTTGACCCAATATTCGCCGGGCGGCGTGCAGTCAGCGCCGCGCCAGGGCGTGGACATCCAGGGTCTGTTGCAGGCAACCACCTCTACGACAGATATTGGTATATCTGGGCAAGGATTCTTTGTTGGCAACGCATCCGCGAGACCGGAGCAGGGTGACCTGTTTACCTTTACCCGCGCCGGCTCGTTCAGCGTCGATAAGGGGGGCTTTCTGCAGAACTCCTCAGGCTTCTACCTTCAGGGATGGCCTTTGTCGCCGTATGCTGGCGCATCTGAAGCTTCGACAGTGAATATCGGAAACAACTTTTTCCAGAAGTCGTACATCGACGACCAAGGCTACACAGTCTTGATTAACGACAACATCATTGACCCTCGGAATATGCGGCCATTGAACTTACAGACAATTGGCGGCACGGCATCGCCCACCAGCACCCTGAATATCGGCGCTAATCTGCCGGCTGGAGCCATGATTGGCGACCCATGGGATGTCAACGCACAGATATTCGACAGCTTAGGAAATTCGCATAACCTTACTTATCGCAACACCAACATCGGTGCCAACAAGTGGAACATTGCGGTAGTTCCACCCGCCGGAGCAGCTTCCGTTACCCAAAAAACCCAAAAAGGCGAAGTTTATTTCTCGGCCGGACGCTTCGACCTAAGCGATACCGCGACCGCCCCGGTGCAGGGCACTATGGACTTCAATGTCAATGGCTCCACATTCAGTATTATCTTTAGTCCGGTCTCCGGCTCGGATGACGGTGTTTCGACGATCGATACCACATCGCGTACTATTGGCCAAATTCTCGACGAGGCTGCCAACTTAATTAATGCTCAGATGGAAACAGCTTACGGCACCACTGCACCCAATCCGCCTGGGAATTGGGCACGCCACATTTCGGGAGAAAATGGAATCAGCTTCGACCAAGCCTCGACCCTGGATATGACCTTTGGTGCGAATTCTGCGGATCCGGTTCAGGACTCGACCGGCAAATCGATTCTGTCCCAGAACGACATCGCAGGATACACTATACCAGGTCTTGACGGTGGCGACGATGTCTCAGACAAGATCTATGCTTGGTATGACTTAGGTGGTGTCATTGGTGGCACTGGCACTCCGCAGCTAGGAGTGCCTGCGCTGGAATTCTCGGGCGTCGGGACCCCCGCCAAATTCTTTGGCCGCGACGGTGCAGCGTCGCCAGACCCTAAGAGCAGCCTAGAAATTGCATGGTCGAACGGTGCTGCCAACATGGAAACAGGCAGTCAAAACAGCCCTGCTATCTCTGTAAATTTGGGCGACTACAATACCCCGAATGGCCTGACCCAACTCTCGGGCAGCTATCAGCTTAACTACTTACAACAGAACGGTGCCAAATTTGGGAATTTCGCCGGCGTATCGATCAACAAGCAGGGGATTATTTCTGCTCTGTTCGATAATGGCGTAACCCGCCCGGTGTTCATGATTCCACTTGCGACTTTCACAAATCCCGACGGCCTGTCGTCGCTCTCAGGCAATACATGGATTGCAACCGACTTCTCAGGCACTCCCACTGTGAGGCAGCCCGGTGACGCCGGCGCCGGCGAAATCAATGCCGCGTCACTAGAAAACTCCACCGTCGATCTTGGGACAGAATTCACCCGCATGATCACCACCCAGCGCGCCTATTCCTCGGCCGCCAAGGTGATCACCACGGCGGACGACATGCTGAGCGAACTTCTCAACATTAAGCGGTAAGCCGGCTTTTATAAGTAAGTCGCGGTTTCTCCGAAAACGCTTTGGCCAAAACCCCGGCTCCCGCAAGGGCGCCGGGGTTTTGCTTTTGGAGAATATGAGGTCGGCCTTATCAACCGCGAACGGTTCTCATGGAACCGGCGCGAAGCCAGTGGCGTTTGGACAGGCGAACCACAACCTCGAACGGTGTCCCATGAATTCCACCGCCATGATCGGCGTCATTCTTATCGTCCTCGGCGTCGTTGGCTTTGCCGTCGGCCATATCGACTTCACCACCCGGGAAAAGGTGGTCGACCTTGGCCCGGTCGAGGTGAACGCCGACAAGAAGCATTCCATCGCCATACCCGATGTTGCCGCGGCCATCGCGCTGCTGGCGGGGGCCGGCCTGGTACTTGCCGGACAGAAGCGCGCTTAAGCGCTTCCGTCCCGGCGGGCTCTGTATGAGCTAGTGCGGGATAGCGGGTCTTGCGGTTATGCTGCGGCATCCGCACTTCCGCCCCAGCACTTATGTCTTCTCCAGCACCCGCCTCGCCCGACATCCGGGCCGCCATCGACCGCAAGGACTGGGTGGAGGCCGAGGCGTTGTTGCGACAGGCGCTGGCCGCGACACCGGACGACGCCGGCGTTCTGCTTAATCTCGGTCTCGCCCTGTACCGCCGCGGCGAGCTGTTCGAGGCGGAGCGGTTCCTCAACAAAGCCGCCCTGCGCGGCGCTGGCGCGCCGAGCTGGCTTCTGCTCGCCGAGCTATTTGCCGGGCAGCGGCGGGATGCCGAGGCGCTCCGCGCCTACAAGGCGGTCGTAAAGGAACACCCGGCCCATTTCGAAGCTCTGATGGCGCTCGGCACACTGCGTACGCGGCATGGCGACCGCGCCGGCGCGCGCGAGAACTTCCGCCAAGCGGCGGCGGCAAGGCCGGATGACATAGAAGCGTCTCTGAAATATGCCGAAAGCCTCTGGGATGAAGATCCCGAGGCAGCGGTCGCCACCACACTGGCGGCGCTGCCGCGCGCCGGAAACGACTCCCGCGCGCGGGCGCGGGTGCTGCAAGCGGCCTTGTGGCAGGTGGAGTTCATCGAACGGATCCGGCGCGGACAGATGCCCTATCACGCGGCGCATCTCGATGAGTTGTTTTTCACGCATGCCCGCGCGTATCTTGCGGAGTTCGAGGCGGCCTATGCCGCGCTTGCCATGGACCCGCGCGATGCGGGCGCCCAAATCGGGCTGGGCCTCGCCCGGTTTTCTCGTGGCGACCGAAGCGGCGCCGAAGCCCTGTTCGGCGCGCAGAGTGGCGGCATTCTGAACGCCGCGCGCTTTTCCCCGGATTTTCACGAGGCTTTGCGCGCCATGCCGGATGCCGAACTGACGGAGGGCCTTGCGCCGGTCGTCACTTTGCGGCCGCCAGTGCGGGACGCCGGGGGGGTGCTGTACCTGTCCTGTGATCCGGTTTATGCGGCGAACTTCGGGCTGCCGTTGCTGTGTTCGCTGCGCAAGGCTTCGCCGGATACGCCTGTGCACCTCCATCTCATCGACGCCACGCCCGAAGACACCAAGCGTTTCACGGCGTTTTGCGAGCGTCTCGCGCCGCTGCGCTTCGCGCTGACGGCCGAAAACCCGGGCCTCGGCGATCTACCCAAGCAGGAGGCGCGCATCTACTTCCACGCGGTACGCCTGATCCGCTTCTACGAAGCCCTCAAGCTCTACACATGCCCTTTGTGGATGACCGACGTGGATGCGCTCGCCAATGCGCCCTTGGCGGGACTGTTTGCCAGGCTGGCCGGCAAGGATCTCGCCTTGCGGATCCGCCCGGGACGGCTCGAGCCGCAAAATCAATTCAGCGCCTGTGCGATAGGCGTCGCGCCCAACGACCGCGCCCGGGCCTACATGCGCCAGGTGGCCGCCTATATCGCTTATTTCCGCCGCCACGGCGGCATGAGATGGCAGATCGACCAGCTGGCGCTCTACAGCGTCTTTGCCGATCTACAGGACCTGGGTACAGCGCCGGCTCTCGGCTTGATCGGAGAGATGGATGTCGTGCTCGATCGTTATCAGGGGGGCACCCTGTGGATGACGGCGGGTGCGCAGAAGTTCGGCTTCATCGAGCGCGAAGCGCAAGGCGCGGCGCCCGCGGACACCCATTATGCCAGGGCGTTCGCCGCATACCGGAGCGAAGCCAAAGCGATTGCTTCGGCGTTTGGCTGGGAAATCTAGCCGCGGAAATCCAGTCCCAGGTCGAGGCAGGGCGCGGAATGGGTGATCCAGCCCACCGATAGCAGATCCACGCCTGACTCTGCGATGGCGGGCGCACTGGCCACGGTGATGGAACCGGATGCCTCGGTGACCGCGCGGCCCGCGACCCGGGCAACGGCCTCGCGCAGCTGCGCGGGGTCCATGTTGTCCAACAGCACCTGGTCGATGCCCACGGCGAGTGCTTCGTCCAGCTGATCCAGGGTGTCCACCTCCACTTCGATCTTCACGCCGGGCGCGGCTTTCTTGGCGGCGATGATCGCCGCCGCGACCCCGCCGGCCGCCGCAATGTGATTATCCTTGATAAGCACCTGGTCGTAGAGGCCCATGCGGTGATTGACCGCGCCGCCGCAGCGCACGGCATATTTTTCCAGAACCCGCAGTCCCGGCGTGGTCTTGCGGGTGCAGCAGATTTGCGCGCGGGTGTGGGCAACGGCGCGCACGATCTCGGCCGTCGCCGTGGCGATACCGGAGAGATGGCCCAGAAAGTTGAGTGCCACCCGCTCGGCCGTGAGGATGCCGGCGGCAGGCCCTTCGATCTCCATGGCCACATCCCCGGGCTGGAGCACATCGCCGTCGGCTTTGCAGGGCATGGTCCCGATACCGGGATCGACCAGCGCGAACACGCGCGCCGCCACCGGCAGGCCGGCGATGACCCCGGCCTTGCGCGCCGCGATCACCGCGCGCGCACGGGCGGCAGCCGGTACCGTGGCCGCGGTGGTGATGTCACCCGCGGCGCCGAGATCCTCGTCGAGGGCGCGGCGGACGGCGGCGTCGATGAGGCCCGCGTCCAAAGAAATGGCGCGGCTCAGGGTTTCCAGCCCGCCAGCATGCGTTCAACCGACACCCTCGCCCGGCCGGCGATCGCCGGGTCGATATGAACTTCATGACGTTCTTCCTCAAGCGCGGCCAGGATATTGCCAAGCTCGATCTTCTTCATGAACGGACACAGGTTGCAGGGGCGCACGAACTCCAGCTCGGGATACTCGGCGGCGACGTTGTCGCTCATGGAGCATTCGGTCACCAGCACCACCTTCGGCGGCTTGTGCTTGGCGACATAGTCACTCATGCCGGCGGTCGAGCCGGCGTAGTCGCATTCCGCGATCACTTCCGGCGAGCATTCGGGGTGCGCCAGCACCACAACACCCGGGTTAGATGCGCGCAAGCCGCGGATGTCGTCGGGCGTGAACATCTCGTGCACCACGCAGCGGCCTTTCCAGGTGATGATCTCGGTCTTGACCTTCTTGGCGGTGTTGAGCGCGAGGTATTCATCCGGCAGCATGATCACCCGCGGAACCCCAAGGCCCTCCACGATCTCGACCGCGTTGCCCGACGTGCAGCAGATATCAGCTTCGGCTTTCACCTCGGCGGAGGTATTCACATAGGTCACCACCGGGACGCCGGGATACCGCGCCTTGAGCGCACGCACATCGGCGCCGGTGATGGATTCCGCGAGGGTGCAGCCCGCACCCATATTGGGGATCAGCACCTTCTTGCTGGGATTGAGCAGCTTCGCGGTCTCGGCCATGAAGTGCACACCGGCCATGACGATGATATCCGCCGTGGTCTTGGTGGCGTGACGCGCCAGCGCCAGCGAATCGCCGGTGATGTCGGCGACACAGTGGAAAATCTCAGGCGTCATGTAGTTGTGCCCGAGGATGACCGCATTCTTCTCCGCCTTCAGCGCGTTGATGCGGGCGATCAGCGGCGCGAAGACCGGCCATTCCACTTCAGGGATGACGTTCTTCACCTTGTCGTAGAGATGCGACGTGGACCGTTCGACCTCGGATGTGAACCGGAGGTCCTGAGGACGGCTGCGGCTGACGACATTCATGGAAGACTCCTTCCCTGGCCGGCTTCGTTCCGCATGATGCTTTGGCAAAGCCTTATACTTAATTTGAGTATAAATGGGGTGAACAAAAACACGCCGTGAAGCGTGTTATCAACAAATTGAGCCTAAGGGTCTGGAAGAGCCGAGTCAACAAAGCGCCCCCACACGGCGGTCGCAGCCGCACGGCGCCTTCGTTACAATAACTATAAAAATCATATATTTAGGCGGAAACCCGACGCACCCGGACCGGCGCGCGCACACCGGGGGCGGGGCGCTCATGCACCACCTCGCGGCGGAATCGGAACAACTCGGCGGGCCGCCCACCGGTGGCGCCCGACATCTGGCCGGTCGGCTCCACCAATCCCTCATGGGCCACCAGGCGGCGGAAGTTCTGCTTATGCAGGCGCCCACCCGACAAAGCTTCCACCGCCCTCTGTAACTGAAGCAGCGTGAAGGTCGGCGCCATCAGCTCGAAGATCACCGGCCGGTATTTGATTTTGGCGCGGAGGCGTCCCATGGCGGTGGCCAGGATCCGGCGATGATCCTTGATCAGCGCGCCGCCGCTTTTGAGATGTGGTTCGGCGCCCCGGCCGACGCCCCCTCTTCCGATTTCGGTGGGGTCGCGGTCGAAAGCCGCTTCGAACACCAAGCCCGCCTCGTACAGCAGTTCATAGCGGTCGAGGACTTTTTCGTTGTCCCAGGCCCCGCCCCCGAAGGCGAACGCCAGATTCACGCGCTCCCGGCGGCGTTGGCGTTCGGTTTTATCGGCGGTTTCGGCGATCCACCCTTCCAGGCCCGGCGCCAGCAAGGCATCGAGGATGGCGGGCGCTCCCTCGCGCCAATCCTCCCAGGGAAAATGCCGGTACCAGTCGCCCCAGGCGGTTTCGCCGGGTCCTCGTCCCGCGTTTTTCACCGCCGTCTGACGCACCAGGGCGAGGTAACCCACGGACACGGGACGCGGCCCCCCTACCCGCTCGGTAGGATCCCGGAACCTGTCCCCGAAGGTATAGAGCTGCTCCACGTAGCCCAGGTGCAACTCGGTCTGCTCGCGCACCCAGGTGCGCAAGCCCTCCTCCAGGGTGCGATGGCCGGACGGATCGAACGGGCCGCACGGCAGGCTTGGCCGCTGCCCGGCCTCCCCCGGCCTCACCAGCAGGATCTTGGGGGCCTCCGCATCCAGGGAAACGATGGCGGCGGCCAATTCGATGACCACCCCAGACCTGGCCGAACGCCCTGATTCTAAAGTCTTTGGCAATCTTTGAGCCCTTGCATGCGCCAGCGCGCCGAAGCCGTGTGCTCATAATACGCTCAACCCGGCAAAAATTTCCCACTGTTAACCTGTTCTTTAAGGCCACCGCCCTAGCTTTCCCACCCTAGGGGATAGTGTGCATAGGCTCCGGCCCAAGCACCTAAAAATGCGCAAACAAGCCAATCCCTTCAGGAAAGAGCGCGGACCCCGCGTCGGGGCCGTGAGGCCGAGAGGAACGAACCTTGAACCCATTCGTCCAGCAGATCCGCAATCTGGGTCCGGCCCGCCTTGCCGCCATGGGCGGCGTCGCGGTCGGCCTGATCGCCTTCATCATCTTCTTCGCGACCCGGTTCTCGGCCGCGCCCATGGCGCTGCTTTACGGCAACCTCTCAGCCACCGACTCCCGCGAAGTGATCAGACAGCTCGAACTCTCCGGCGTGCCGTTCGAGATGGGCAACAACAACACCGAGATTCGCATCCCCACCGAGCAGGTCACCACCACCCGCATGCACATGGCCGAACTTGGCCTGCCGTCGGGCGCCTCGGTTGGTTACGAGATCTTCGACAACATGGACGCCCTCGGCGCCACCAACTTCATGCAGAACGTGAACCTGGTGCGCGCCCTGGAAGGCGAACTTGGGCGGACCATCAAGTCGATCGAGGGTATCCAGAACGCCCGCGTCCACCTGGTGATGCCGACGCGCGAGATGTTCACCCGCGAGATGCAGGAGCCTACCGCCTCGGTCTACATCAAGATGAAATCCGGCCGTCTGGCCGAGAATCAGGTCAAGGCGGTTCAGCACCTGATCGCGTCAGCGGTGCCGAAGCTCAAGCCCACCAACATCTCAATCGTCGATGAACGCGGCACCTTGCTGTCGCGGTCGTTCGAAAATGATCAGCAGCAGGTCCAGGCGCAGCAGGAAGAAGCGCGCAACAACCTGGAGCGCCGCCTGGCCACGTCGATCACCACCCTGGTGGAAAGCACTTTGGGGCCCGGAAAGGTGCGCGCGGAAGTGCGCGCCGACATGGAATTCGACAAAGTTGTCACCGCATCCGAATCCTATAACCCCGACCAGTCGGTGCCGCGCTCCACCGTGACCGTCAACAACAACGCCAAGAGCTCGGATCGCCAGCCGCGCGATGTCTCGGTCAGCCAGAACCTGCCCGACGCCCAGGCCAACTCGGGCGCTGGAACAGCCACCACCGACGAAAACCGCACCGAGGAAACCGTCAACTACGAGATCTCCAAGACCACCGAGAACCGCGTGCGCGAGTCCGGCAACGTCAAGCGCCTGTCGGTCGCGGTGCTGGTCGACGGCTCCTATACCCCCCCGGCCGAAGAGGGCGGCAAGCGCGCCTATCAGGCGCTGCCCGAGGAGACCATGACCAAGATCGAAGCCCTGGTGAAGACCGCGATCGGTTTCGACCAGGCCCGCGGCGATCAGGTGCAGGTCACCAACATGCAGTTCACGGGCATCGACGACCTGCTCGGCGACCAGAAGGAATTCAATGTCCTTGGCTTCAACAAGGAAGAGATCATGCGCACGGCCGAGGGGCTCGGCGTCGCCGTGGTCGCGGTCCTGGTGATCCTGCTCGTGGTCCGCCCGCTGGTCACCCGCGCCTTCGAAGCCATGCCTACGGGTGAAGACGCGATATTGTCGAATGAAACCAACTCCGCCCAGTTGACGGGCCCCGGCGGCGCTCCGATTCCCTCAAACACCGACGATGAAGACGAGCTTGATGACCTTATTGACATCGATAAAGTCGAAGGGCGGGTAAAGAAATCTTCTTTACGCAAGATATCTGACATCATCGAGAAACATCCGGATGAGGCACTATCGATTATTCGCACATGGCTCTATCAAGAAGCCTGAACGCCAGAATCATAAACGTAAAACCCTCGAAGCGTCGCATACGGTTAAGAGCAAGAAAGTCTCGAGAAAATGGCCCGAACAAAAGAAGACTATCGGAATATTACTGGTCAGCAAAAAGCAGCAATTCTGTTGTTGTCATTGGGGGATGAACAGGCCGGCAAGCTATTCAATCTAATGCAGGACGATGAAATTAAGGAGCTCTCCCAAATCATGTCCAATTTGGGCTCCATAGGATCGAATTTGGTGGAAAGGATTTTCGTCGACTTTGCTGACGCACTGTCAAACACGGGCTCCCTTGTCGGCTCTCACGCAACTACAGAACGTTTACTTCTCAAGGGCCTAGACAAAGATCGCGTGGCCACCATTATGGAAGAAATACGCGGGCCCGCAGGCCGCACAATGTGGGACAAGCTTGGAAATGTTCATGAACAAGTTCTCGCGAACTACCTTAAAAACGAATACCCACAAACAGTAGCTGTGGTCCTATCTAAAATTAAGGAAGACCACGCTAGTCGCGTCCTGACCAAGCTGCCTGAAGGTTTCGCCATGGAGGTCATTATGCGCATGCTGAATATGGAGGCCATTCAAAAAGATATTGTCGAAAGCGTTGAAAAAACTCTTAGGACGGAGTTCATGTCGAATTTGGCTAAGACCTCGCGTCGCGATCCGCACGAAATGATGGCAGATATCTTTAATGCACTGGACCGCAACACTGGAGCGAGGTTCATGGCCTCGCTTGAGGACCGGAACCGCGAGGGTGCGGAACGGGTCAAGGCACACATGTTTACGTTCGATGATCTTTTGGGTCTCGATTCTGCTGGGGCAATGGTGCTTTTGCGGCAAGTCGATAAGGCAAAGTTGACCCTGGCCTTAAAGGGCGCGTCGGAAGACATCAAAGCGCTTTTTACCGCAAATATGTCTGCCCGCGCTGCCAAAATGCTTAAAGAAGATATGGAGGCTCTCGGTCCGGTCCGCCTTAAGGACGTAGAAGACGCACAGTCTGAGGTTGTTCGCCTCACCAAGGAGCTCGCTAACTCCGGCCAGATACAGATTTCCGAAGGCGGCCAAGAAACTGAAATGGTCTATTGACGGTGATTGTTTATGCTTAGGCGCAACGGCCGCGTACGCAAGTTTGTTTTCGAAAGGTCCTTCGACGACTTCTCAAAACTTTATCTGCCGCACGAGCGGCTCAAGGCAGAAATTGCCGCCGAGGAAGCCGCCGCTGCAGCCGCAGCGGAGGCTTCACGTGCGGCCGTTACCAAGACCGAGCCGCCGCCGCCCGCGGTAAAACTTGAATTCACCAAAGCGCAGCTCGAAGCCGCGCGCGAGGAAGGCTACATCGCCGGCCATGGCGCGGCCCTCGAAGAAGCCGGCACGTCACGCGAGCATTACGTCGCTGACGCCGTCAACCTGATCGCGCAAGGCCTGGAAAAACTCGATGGGCAGCAAAAGACCGCCAACCTCGAGCTCGAACAGATCGCCATGCGCATGGTTTATGGCATCGTACGGCGCATGCTCCCGTCCTTCGCGGAACAATACGCCGTCGACAACATCGAGAATTTCGTGCGCACTGTCCTGCCGGTGGCGTTGGGCGAACCGAAGATCTTGGTGCGCGCGCATCCGATGATCGCGGGCGATCTGGAAAACCGGCTCAAAGGCGTGTTCGCGCGCGCGACCTTCCAGGGCTCCTATACCGTGATCACCGACTATGAACTCCAGCCCGGCGATTGCCGCCTGGAATGGGCCGGCGGCGGCGCGGACCGCGACGAGGCGCGCATCTGGCGATCGGTGCGCGAGGCGGTGGCGGCGTCTTATGGCGATGTCGACGTGGACGCCCTCGATGCTGCGGTGGACGCACAGATTCAGCAGGAACAGGCTGAACCGGCCCACGCGGAACCGGCACACGCGGAACCGGCCGCGGAAGAAGACACTATTACAGAACCAAACCAGGGTGACGGCGCTTAGCGCCGGCAGGAGCGGGTCATGGCAGAAGAAGAAGACAAGCCGAAGAAGAAATCCGTCAGCGAGCTTGCGCTCGATGAAATCGACGGGACGGCCAAAAAAGCCGCGGACGATGACGATGATTCGTGGGGTGATGCCGCGGACATCCCCGATAAGCCCCGCTCGGCCCAGGATCTGGAAGCGGTCTACGACATCCCGGTGCGCGTCTCGGCGGTGCTGGGCAAGTCGTCCATGCAGGTTAATGAGCTCCTGAAGCTCGGGCGCGGCGCGGTGGTCGAACTGGACCGCAAGGTCGGCGAAGCCATCGACATCTATGTCAACGACCGGCTGGTGGCGCGCGGGGAAGTCGTGGTGGTGGATGATCGCCTTGGCATCACCATGACCGAAATCATCAAGAACCAGAAAGCGTAAGCGGCGATTATGGCCGAGCCGGCTGAACTTACAGCTACCCCCCGCCGCACGCTGTTCGACGGCGCCACCGTGTTCGGTCTCTTGGCCGGGCTGGCGCTGGTGGTCGCGGCGATTGCCTTGGGCGGTTCGGCGGCTGCGTTCCTGAACGGGCCCGGCCTCCTGATCGTGCTCGGCGGCACTTTTGCCGTCACCTGTATGTCGTTCAGCCTGGCCGACGTCCTGCATGCCTTCAAAGGCCTCGGCTCGACCGTGTTCTACCGCGAGCGCGATCCCCAGGACGTGGCGTACACCATGCTCGAACTCGCCGACTTCTGCCGCCATCACGGCGTGCTCAAGCTCCAGGGCGAGGCGATGCAGAAATTCTTGCGCGAGCCATTCCTGCACAAGGCGCTCGGCATGCTTGTGGATAGCCTGCCGGAGAAGGACATCACCGACATCCTGGCCGAAGGCCTGAACGCCGGCGCCTCGCGCGTCCAAAGATCCGCGAACGTCCTGCGCAAGGCGGCGGAAGTGGCGCCGGCCATGGGTCTGATCGGCACGCTGATCGGCCTGGTGCAGATGCTGGGCAAGCTCGATAACCCCGCGGTCATCGGCCCGGCCATGGCGGTGGCGCTGCTCGCCACCTTCTATGGCGTTCTGTCGGCCAATATGATCTTCAACCCGCTGGCCTCGAAGCTGGAGCGTAACGCCGCCGACGAGCATCTGATTAATTATCTCTACACCCTCGGCACCCTAGCGATCGCGCGGAAGGACAACCCGAGGCGCCTGGAAATGCTGCTGAACAGCGCGCTGCCCCCGGACCGTAAGGTCCGATTCTTTGAGTAGGCCGCCCGGTTCCTCCGATAGCCCGTTTGCCGTGGTGTTGACCTTCCCCCTGCTCCCGGCGGATAACTTGGTCATGAGCGCTCATCCCTTCCAGAGTCCGTCATGCGCCTGCTGATCATCGGATCGCTTGCGGGACAGATTGGCGCCGCCAGCCGCATCGCCATCCAGCGGGGCGCCAAGGTTCTTCAGGCCGAAGGCATCGCCCAGGCCATGGAAGTCATGCGCTCGGGTCAGGGCGCCGACCTGGTGATGGTCGACGTCGCCTTCGATATCGAGCAGCTGCTGGCCGAAATGAAGGCCGAGCGCATCCACCTGCCGGTGGTTGCCTGCGGCATCTCCACCGACTCCCGCGCCGCGGTCGCGGCCATCAAGGCCGGCGCCAAGGAATACATCCCGCTGCCGCCCGACGCGGCGTTGATCGCGGCCGTTCTGGAAGCCGTGGCGGCCGAACAAGACACCCTGGTCTACCAGGATCCGGCCACCGACCGCGTGCTGCAGATGGCCAAGAAAGTCGCGCCCAGCCCGGCCAGTATCCTGATTATCGGCGAGTCCGGCACGGGTAAGGAGTTGATCGCGAAGTTCCTGCACCGCAACTCGCCCCGCAAAGACAAACCCTTCGTCGCGGTCAACTGCGCCGCCATCCCCGGCGAACTCCTGGAATCCGAGTTGTTCGGCCATGAGAAGGGCGCCTTCACCGGCGCGGTGGCCCGGCGTATCGGCAAGTTCGAAGAAGCCACCGCCGGCACCCTGCTGCTCGACGAAATCAGCGAAATGGACATCCGGCTGCAGGCCAAGCTGCTGCGCGCCATCCAGGAGCGCGAGATCGTGCGCATCGGCTCCAATGCGCCGGTCAAAATCGACACGCGCATCCTGGCGACCTCCAACCGCAACATGGAAGAGTTCGTCAAAAGCGGCAAATTCCGTGAGGATCTGTATTTCCGCCTGAACGTGGTCAAGCTGGTGATGCCGCCCTTGCGTGACCGGCCCAAGGACATCGACGTGCTGGCCGGCCATTTCGCCCGGATTTGCGCCGAGGAGAACGGCATCCCGGTGCGGCCGGTTTCCCCCAGGGCCATGGCCGCGCTTAAAGCCTACAAGTGGCCCGGCAACGTGCGCGAACTCGAGAACTGCATGCATCGCGCGGTGCTGCTGGCCACCGGTGATGAGATCGACACCGACGCGATCATGCTGACCGACGACATGTATGCCGCTGGCGGCAGCGGCGCGGCGGCCTCGGCGGCCGGTCTCGTCGGCCGCACCGTGGCCGACGTGGAGCGCGACCTGATCATCGACACGCTCAAACACACCCTCGGCAACCGCACCCATGCCGCCAAGATCCTGGGCATTTCGATCCGGACCTTGCGCAACAAGCTGAACGCCTATGTTCAGGAAGGCTTGGCCGTTCCGGCGCCGGGTGTCGGCGAGACTGCCTAATCCTAAGGCAGCCGGCGCCAGGGCCCGCAATTATCTCATTGTAATTGCTGCGTTTTCAGACGGAGCGGGCCGACTGGTCCCGCCCGGCAAAAATTGCCGGTTTAAAGGCTCTGTTAACCCGGAAAAGCGACTTTGGCCTTCGCTATGTGGGGCGCATTTCCGGACCGCGAACCGGTACCCACTTCGCCTGGAAATGCGCGCGGGGAAGAGGGTCAAAAAGCCGTGTCAGATCAAGCCGCTGAATCCACCGGCACAGCCGTAGCGCAGCCGAACCGCGCGGGCGCGCCGGCCGCGCCCGGCGTCGACTTTGGCGGCGTCGCCGGCCGCGTGGTGGATTCGCTCAAGCGCGGCGACCTCGGCTTCGCGCTCGGCCTCGTCATGATCATGGTCGTCCTGATCATGCCGCTGCCGCCGTGGCTGCTCGATATTTCGCTTGCCATGTCGATTACGCTCGCGGTGCTGATCCTGATGACCGTGGTGTTCATCCGCAAAGCCATGGAGTTCAACTCCTTCCCGGTGGTGCTGCTGATCGCCACCCTGCTCCGCCTCGCGCTCAATCTCGCGTCGACCCGCCTGATCCTCGCCCACGGGCATGAAGGCACCGCCGCCGCCGGTCACGTCATTCAGGCGTTCGGCGGTTTCATCATGGGCGACAGCTTCGTCATCGGTGTCATCGTGTTCGCCATCCTGACCTTGGTGAACTTCATGGTCATCACCAAGGGTTCGACGCGTATCGCCGAAGTGACCGCGCGTTTCACCCTGGACGCCATGCCGGGTAAGCAAATGGCCATCGATGCCGACCTGTCCGCCGGCCTGATCGACGAGCAGGAAGCCAAGTCCCGCCGCGAAGAGCTGCAGAAAGAGAGCGACTTCTTCGGCGCCATGGACGGCGCCTCCAAGTTCGTGCGCGGCGACGCCGTCGCCGGCCTGATCATCACCGCGATCAACGTTATCGGCGGCATGATCATCGGCATGGCGCAGAAAGGCATGACCTTCACCCACGCCGCCGACATCTACACCCGCCTGACCATCGGTGACGGCCTGGTCACCCAGATCCCCGCCCTGGTGGTTTCGACCGCCGCCGGTCTGATGGTCTCCAAGGGCGGCCTCAAAGACACCATGGACGTGGCGCTGACCACGCAGTTCACGCGCTATCCCAAGGCGCTCGGCATGAGTTCGCTGCTGGCCCTGGCGCTGGCGGCGCTGCCGGGCACGCCCGCCCTGCCATTTATGCTGCTCGCCGTGCTCACGGGCGGCGGCGCGGCTTATGTCTCCTTCCAAAATAGCGCGGCTGAAGCCAAGCAGAAGCAGGCCGAGCAGGTCAAAGCCAAGTCGGAAGTGCCGGTTCAGGAAGAACCGCTGTCCCAGGCCATGAAGATCGACATGGTGCGCCTGGAGTTGGGCTACGGCCTCTTGTCGCTGATCAACAACGACAACAAGCGCCTCACCGACCAGATCAAGTCGCTGCGCCGGGCGCTCGCCACCGACATGGGCTTTGTCATGCCGGCCGTGCGCATCCAGGACAACATGCAGCTGCCGGCCAATTCCTATGCCGTCTACATCAAGGAAGTCGAAGCCGGCAAAGGCGACCTGCGCCCCAACATGCTCCTGGTCATGGATCCGCGCGGCGAGGACATCTCACTGCCGGGCGAGCGCACCAAGGAACCGACCTTTGGCCTGCCCGCCTTGTGGATCGACCCCGCCAACCGCGAGGAAGCGTTGTTCCGCGGCTACACCGTGGTCGACGCGCCCACCGTCATCACCACGCACCTCACCGAAGTCGTGCGCGACAACATGTCGGAGCTGCTGTCCTATACCGAGACGCAAAAGCTGCTCAACGAGCTCGACAAGGAACAGCAGAAGCTTATCGGCGAAGTGGTGCCCAGCCAGATCACGGTCGCCGGCATCCAGCGCGTCCTGCAGAACCTGCTCAACGAACGCGTCTCGATCCGCGACCTGCCGACCATCCTGGAAGGCATTTCGGAGGCCTGCGCCATCACCCGCAACGTGCTCATGATCTCCGAGCATGTGCGCGCCAGGCTCTCGCGCCAGTTGTCCGACGGCGCGGTGGACGACAACGGCATCATCCCCATCGTCGCGCTCTCGCCCGAATGGGAGCAGGCTTTCGGCGACTCCCTGGTTGGCCAGGGCGACGACCGCCAGCTTTCCATGGCGCCCTCCAAGCTGCAGGAATTCATTTCGGCGGTGCGTCAGAACTTCGAACGCTTTGCGATGCAAGGGGAAACGCCGATCCTGTTGACGTCGCCATCGGTGCGCCCCTATGTGCGCTCAATTATCGACCGCTTCCGGCCGATGACGGTGGTATTGTCGCAGAACGAGATTCATCCGAAGGCCAAGATCCGGACCGTGGGTCAGATTTAGGCTTTCAGAATGAGGGGTTAAGCGAAGCGTCACGGACTGAACACCGTCCGCTTCGAATTGGGGTTGAATGCGCCTTAAATCCTACAACGCGGCCACCATGGCGGAAGCCATGCGCATGGTCCGTGAGGAGCTGGGGGACGATGCCATCATCGTCTCGACCCAGCGCGCGTCCGATGGCCAGGGCGTGCGCATCACCGCCGCGCTGGAAGACCCCTCCGACGACGACGATATCGACCGCGCCTTAACCGGGCGGAACACCACGCCTTTCGCCGAGAAGGTGCGCGAGGCTTTGGCCTATCACGGCACGCCCCAGCGCCTGATCGAGAAAATGGTGCAGGCCGCCATGACGGTGGAAGTGGGCTCGCCCACCATGGCCTGCGCGACCGCGCTCGAGGATCACTTCGATTTCGCTCCCCTGCCGGAACGCAAGGCGCCGCGCCCGTTCATGCTGGTGGGCCCGCCCGGCACCGGCAAGACCATCACCTGCGCCAAGCTTGCGGCGCGCGCGCGGCTCGCCGGCCGTCCGGTGGGCGTGATTACCGCGGACACGATTCGCGCCGGCGCCGTGGAACAGCTCGCCGCTTTTACCGGCATCCTCGAGATCGAACTGAAGCAGGTGCGCGGCGCCGACGGCCTCGGCAACGCGGTGGCCGAGATGATGGGCAAGTACGATTTGGTGTTCATTGACAGCCCCGGCCTCAATCCCTTCAGCCAGCACGACATGGATTTCCTCAAGACCCTGGTGAACGCCGCGGACGTAGAACCGATCCTGGTGCTGGCCGCCGGCGGCGACGCCGCCGAAGCCGCCGACATCGGCGAAGCATTCGGCACCTCGGGCGCCACGCGCCTGCTGGCCACCCGCCTCGACATGACTCGCCGCCTGGGCGCGATCCTGTCCGCGGCCGACGCTGGACAACTCATGTTCAGCGAGGTCAGCCTGAACCCGCATGTGGCCACGGGCCTGTGCGCGGTCAATCCCGTTTCCATGGCGCGGCTGATCCTGCCGCCCGAAGAAGAACTGCAGCCGCGGGTCGAAGAGCCCCCGGCGCAAATCCTGAAGCCAACCGGCATACGCTCTGAGGGTAAACGATGACCAATCCGCCACCTGCGTCCCGCGCCGTTCCCGCGGGCACTGCTTCCGGGGCGAGCCCGCGCCTTGCCGGCCGCCCGGCGGTGAGCGCCAAGCGCGGGCGCTTGATCGCGGTCGCCTCGGGCAAGGGCGGTGTGGGGAAAACGTTCTTCTCAATCACGCTCTCGCATGCGCTGGCGCGGCGCGGGCAACGTACATTGCTGTTCGACGGCGATCTGGGACTGGCGAATATCGACATCCAGCTCGGTCTGATGCCGCAGTACGACCTGGGCAGCGTCATCGCGGGCAAGCTGTCGCTCAACCAGGCGGCCATGCAGTACGAACCCGGCGGGTTCGACGTCATCGCCGGACGCTCCGGCTCCGGCAGCCTCGCCAACATCCCGCTCTCGCGCCTGCAGATCATGGGCGAGGATTTGGCGCTTATGGCCGGCCGCTATGACCGCGTCGTGCTCGACCTCGGCGCCGGGGTGGAGAAGTCCGTACGCCAGCTGGCCAAGTCGGCGGATACGATCCTGGTCGTCACCTCCGACGAACCCACGTCACTGACGGACGCTTACGCCTTCATCAAGATCACCGCCATGGAGCGGCCCAACACCGACATCCGCATCGTCGTGAACGCGTCCAACTCCACGCGTGAAGGCGAACGCACCTATCAGACCCTGTTCAAGGCTTGCCAGGGCTTTCTGAAGATTTCGCCGCCGTTGGCGGGAATCATCCGCCGCGACGCCCGTGTGCGGGAATGTATCCGCAACCAGACACCGATCCTGATCCGCTCGCCATCGTCGGAAGCCGCCATGGATGTGGAAGCCATCGCCGAACGGCTGCTTGCTCCGAGCTAAGGTTTATATGCGGGCGCCATGACAACTGTCCCGCCGCCGACCACGCCGCCTTTGCCGACCGCGCCGCCAGCGCAACCGGCGCCGGTGGTGCTGATTCTCGCACCGCCGCCGTCTGTCGCCGCCTTGCCGGCCGGTGCGCCGCTCGAAGGCGTCGTGTTGCCGCCACCGCAACCGCCGGCCGAGACCGCCGATGCGCGTGCGGCTGTCACCATCCGCACACCTCAGGGCGACGTGACCATCCGCCTGCCCGTGCCGTTGCCGGCCGGAAGCCCCGTGGAACTGCAAGTCATGCGCGCCGCCGCTGACCAGGCGACGGTGCGCGTGATCACGGTAGACAACCAGCCCGCCGCGCAAGTGCTGGCGCAACTGCGTCAGACGGCGGCCAACACCGCCGCGCAACCGCTGCCCACAGCCTCGCCTCAAACGCCGCCGGTCGCGGCCCTGCCACCGGCGGCGGCCTGGACGCCGCAAGGACCGGTGGCCTTGCCGGCCCTCGGTCCGATCTCGGCTTTCGTCACCCAGGGCACCCCCGCAACGCCGCCGGCGCTGGGGCAAACACCGCAGCCGAACGCGACACCGGCCACGCTGCCGCCGTCCGCTCCCCCGGTCGTACTCGCGACCGGCGGAGAACTCGCGGTGCGCATCACCGCGGTGCAGTTGCCCACACCTGGCATAGCGCCGGCCGTTCCGCCCGCCGCCGCGCCGATCGCGCCGCCGCCAACCGCTGTCCCCGCGCAACCCGTGCCGGCGCCGGTCATCAGCGCGCCGGCGGCGCAGCTTACGCAACCCCTCCCCTCCGCCGCCGCGCCTGCGGCCGTGCCCACGGCGAATGCGCCGGCAATGATCGGCGGCGCACCGCAACCCACTCTGGTGGTGGCGGGACCGCAAGGCCTGCCGCCGCCGCCGGCCCCGCCGGCCGTGGCGCAACCGGCGCCGCCCCAAGCCGTGCTCACCGGCGTCGTCACCCGCGCCACACCCGGCAGTCCACCGGTGATCACAACGGACCTGGGCCAAATCCAGCTTAATATCCGCGCCAATCTCCCGGTGGGGACGCGGGTCACCCTGGAGATCACCGCGCAGTTGCCGCCGCAACCTGGAGCGCCGCCGCCGCCACTGCCCTTGGCCATGTTGCCTTTGAGTGGGCCTCCCACCGGCGGCACCACAGTGGGGTGGCCCAATCTGTCTGAAGCGCTGGTCCAGTTGCAGCGCGCCGATCCCGCCGCCGCCGCCGAATTCGCCGCCGCCATCCCCGACGGCGGACCCCGCACCACGGTCGCGGTCATCGCCTTCGTGCAGGCCATGCGTACCGGCGATTCCCGTGCGTGGCCCGGCGACACCAACCTGCGCGCGTTGGAACGCATCGGCCCGCGCGGCGCGCATCTCGCCGCGCAGATCAGCGACGAAGTGTCCGCGCTGTCAGGCCGCGCCACGGAAAATGCCAGCACCGAATGGCGCGCCTTGCCGGTTCCCTGGAACGCCGACGGGCGCATCGACCGCATCACCCTGGTGTCGCGGCGCGAAGGCGAGGCCGAAGAGGGCGGCGGCAAGAAAGGCCGCGGCGGCGGAATCCGGTTTCTGGTGAACTTGGACCTGTCGCGCCTTGGCGCTTTGCAGCTCGACGGCATGTTCCGGAAAGAGCCCCGCGGCCTCGACATGATGATCCGCACCAAACAACCCTTGCCCGAGACCCTGCGCTTTGAGCTTACCGGCATCTTCGGCAATGCGATCGCCGCCATGGGGATCAAGGGCGGACTTAGCTTCCAGGTGGTCAAGAAATTCGCCGATCCGCTGGGAGATACCGGCTTCCGCGCGGGGCTTTGGGCCTGACCGCGCCAAAGGCGGCCAGGTATTAACCAAAAGTTTCCTTCCACGAGGCAGGGTGGTCGGATGACCGATTCTCACCCCAAGGATGAGGGCCCCGGGACCGAGAGCCCCGGACACGAAGGACACGCGTGCCGTCAGCTGCTCGCCGTGTTGCCCACGGCGCCGTCGGCGCCGCTGTCCGTGACGACCCTTTCTTTGCCTTTGGACAACGCTTTGTCCCTGAGCGTGAGCTATGTGGCCGACCGCTTTCTGCTGACGCGCGACGGATTCGCGGCCTATGCCCGCGCGCGCACGTCAGCCATGCCCTGGGACACGCCGCTGGAGAGCCTCGCCGGTCTTGTGGCCGACGACCTCGCCAACGAACTCGTCCCCAAGTGGCTCCGCGTGACCTTCGTGCAGGAGACTCCTGGCGCGCCGCGTCATGTGGTGTCGGTTGAGGACCGCCAGCCGGGCTGGGATCATCCCACGATTCTGAAGACGCTTGAGCCGGGCCGATGAACGTCACCCGTGACCCCAAGGGATACTACATCGCCCTCGGCGTGCCCGAGGACTGCGACGCCGACGCCGTCAAGGCGGCTTACCGGTCGAAGGCCAAGCGCCTGCACCCGGACTTCAATCCCTCCCCTGTGGCGGCCAAGCAGTTCCATCGCCTGCACGAGGCCTATACGACACTGAGCGATCCCGCCAAGCGCGTCGCCTACGACAAGCCTTGGAAAGATGTTGGCCGCAAGGCCTCTGCCAGCGCCGCGGAAGAACCGCGGCCAAAAGAAGAGCGCCGCGAACCGAAAGGGGACTCTTCGCGCGCGGAACGCCCGCAAACCTACGATCGCACGGGCCGCACTCAGCCGCATGATCGCGCCGACAAGCCCCAAGCTGCGCGGACAGAGCGTGTTCAGCCGGACGAATCCGTCTGGCAAAGCGTGGTGGAGCAACCCGCGGTGTGCCAGTGCGGCAAGGTCACCGCCCAGCCGCGCTACATTGTGTTCGACATGGTGTGGGGCCGCTTGACCGGAGTCCGGCGCAAAGGCGTGGCCGGCGTTTTCTGCCGTAGCTGCGCCGACCGCACCGCCGTGCGCGCCTCGCTGATCTGCTGGCTGGCGGGCTGGTGGGCCTGGCCGGAAGGCCCGAAAGCAACCGTGCGCGCGCTCCTCAACAACATCCGCGGCGGGCGTAAACCCGCCGATCGCAACGCTCGCCTCTTGATGCGCCAGGCCCGCGCCTTCCGTGGCCGCGGCGAGATGGAACTTGCGCGCAATGCCGCCGAGCAGGCGTTGTCCTTCGCCGCCACCGCATCCTTGCGCCGCGAGGTGGACACCTTGCTGACCAGCCTCGCGCAGTATCCGGCGCGCCCGCTCAAGAACCGCTGGAGCGAGCCGGGATGGGCGCCCATGGTGCAAGTGCTGCCGCTGGCCCTGATCGTCGCCGCCATCTCCATGAGCGTGACCATGTCCGGAGTCTCGCCGGTCCGCGCGATCGCGGCCGGTTTTCAGACCGCCACGCGCGCCGTCTCATCCTTCATGGAAAAGCCCCTACCGGACTTTATGAGTCCGGAGCCTTCGGCTCCCGCCGATCCCGCGCAGTCCTCGACGGCTGTGCGCGGCGGGGCCATTGGCCGTGTCTACAGCATCGCCGTGGATTCCACCGCCGTGCGCACGGGTCCCGGCGCGAGCTACCAGGTGGTGGCGGTATTGGGCCAAGGGACAGTGGTGCTGGTGACTGAAAGCGACCCGACCGGCGCGTGGTACCGCGTATCCACGGCCGAAGGCACGCAAGGGTTTGTGCCCGTGCCGTCATTGAGCCCGGATGTGCGGATGGATGCGCTCAAGGATTTGGGAGCGTTCGCGCCCGCCAAATCCCAGAAACCCAACTAGCCGGAAGCCGCTACCTGCGTCGCGCGGTGGGCGTCGATCTTGATGGCGCGAGCGCGCATCAGCACGGCAGAAGCCGGCGCGGCTTTCGTGGCGCGGGTAACTTCACGCCAGCTGACTCTTGCGGCGGTGCAGTTCAAGGCCGAGCTCATTGAGCTCGATCTGCTCGAGGCGGTTTTCCTCGGCCGCCACCGCGGCGTCGCGGGCTTCCTGCGTAACTTCGAACGTCTTCAGGCGCCGATAGGCATCGGCCAATTCGTTCTGGGCAGCAGCGATCTGGCGGCGCACCTCGGCCAGGATACCGGCCAGGCGGTGGCGGAACTCATCACAACGTTTGAGATAGGCCGCCAAGGTGCCGCGCTGGTCCGCTGGCAGGGTCGCAGTGAAGGCAATCTCATTCTCCACCTCGGCCTCCAGAGCGGCCTGGCGGTCAAGCACCTCCTCCTCCTGGCGCAACAGCACGCCCAGCGCGCGCTGTTTTTCGTCCACGTCCCACTTGCGCAGGCGGATCAGGGTATGAAGATCTTTCTTGGCCATGGCTCAGGTCAGCTATTTGGCGGCGGCTGGAGGTTGGAGCGCTTCGGCGAGCAGCTTATAGCAGGTCGGCAAATCCGTGTGGTCGTCCTTGCGTTGACGCAGGAAGGCCTCGATCCGGGGGTAATAGTAAATCGCCTCATCGACCTCGGCATTGGTGCCCTTGCGGTAGGCGCCGAGCCGGATCAGTTCGGCCATGTCCTCATAGGCGGAGATAATCTTCCGCGCCCGGTACACCAACGCGTTCTCCTCGTCGGTATTGCATCCCGGCATGGTGCGCGAGATTGACTTGAGGATATTCATCGCCGGATAGCGCCCACGTTCGGCGATCGCGCGGTCGAGCACGATATGCCCGTCCAAAATCCCGCGCACCGCGTCGGAGATCGGCTCGTTGTGGTCGTCGCCTTCCACCAGCACCGTGAACAGGCCGGTGATATTGCCGCTGCGGCGGCGCCCCGGACCCGCGCGCTCCAGGAGCTTGGGCAACTCAGCGAACACGGTTGGGGTATATCCCTTTGCGGCCGGCGGCTCGCCCGCGGAGAGGCTGATCTCGCGCTGCGCCATGGCGAAGCGGGTCACAGAATCCATCATGCAGAGCACGTTCTTGCCCTGGTCACGGAAATATTCGGCGACCGTCATGGTCACATAGGCCGCCTGACGGCGCATCAACGGAGCTTCATCCGAGGTGGACACCACAACGACGGCGCGGGCGAGACCTTCGGGACCGAGGTCATCTTCGATGAATTCGCGGGCCTCGCGGCCGCGTTCACCCACCAGCCCGACCACGATCACGTCGGCATTGGTGTAGCGCGCCATCATCGACAGAACCGTGGATTTGCCCACGCCCGAGCCGGCGAAGATGCCCATACGCTGGCCGTGGCAGCTGGTGGTGAAGGTGTTGAGCGCGCGCACGCCGAGATCGAGCTTACCGCCGACACGTTTACGCGTATGCGCCGGAGGCGGCGGCGCCTTGATTGGATAGGCTTGCGCGCCGGCGCCGAGCGGCCCGCCGCCGTCGACCGGCTTGGCCATGGCGTTGATGACGCGGCCAAGCCACGACTCGTTCGGATAGATGGAAGGCGCGGCTTCGGCGATCTCGGCGCGGCAGCCGAGGCCGATCCCCTCAAGGGGGCCGAACGGCATGACCAGCGCGCGGCCTTCGCGGAAGCCGACCACCTCGCACACAACGACCCGGCCGTCGCGGGCGATGACATTGCAACGGTCGCCGACCGAGAGATGGTGGACGCCCGACACCTCGACCAGCAAACCCTGGACACCGGCCACCTTGCCGAACACCTGATGGGTCGACAGCCGGTCCAGTTCGCTCAAAAGGGAGGTGATCCCATCCACTGCTGTTAATCCTTGTGGCGGCGCCTAAGTGTTAACGGCTTCGTCCGTCCCTCTTAACCAGAGGGACTGCCTCTCCATCCTAGCGATAACCTATTGCCGTTAAGGGCGAGTAAAGGGGGTATTTGAACAAAATATATTACAAAACAATAGGTGGTATACTTATCCTCGTGTATCGCTTTCGCGTTAGGAATTCTTGATAAAAGGTGTTAATATTAACTTCTGCTCGGGGCTCTAGGGGAAACCACACATGCGTATCCTATTGGTTGAGGATGATCCCTCAACGGCGCAAGCCATCACCACCATGCTGCGCAAGGAATATTGGGTCATCGATTCCACCGACATGGGGGAAGACGGCCTCGATCTCGGAAAAATTTACGATTACGACCTGATCATCCTCGACCTGATGCTGCCGGACATGGACGGTATGGACGTGATCCGCCAACTGCGCGCCGGCAAGATCGCGACGCCGGTCCTGATCCTCTCGGGTCTCCAGGAAGCCGACAAAAAGGTGCAGGGTTTCGGCGTCGGCGCCGATGACTACCTGACCAAACCCTTCAACCGCGAAGAACTCATCGCCCGCATCCAGGCGATCGTGCGCCGCTCCAAGGGCCACGCCCAGCCGAAGGTTCAGGTCGGCCGCCTGACCGTCAACCTGGAAGCCCGCACCGCGGAAGTCGACACCAGCCCGCTCCATCTTACCGGCAAGGAATACGGCATCCTCGAGCTGCTCGCGCTGCGCAAGGGCACCACGCTCACCAAGGAACAGTTCCTCAACCACCTGTACGGCGGCATGGATGAACCGGAACTGAAAATCATCGACGTATTCATCTGCAAGCTGCGCAAGAAGCTCGCCACCGCCACCGGCGGCGAGAGCTATATCGAAACCGTCTGGGGCCGCGGCTATGTGCTGCGGGAAACCGACGCGGCCGAAGCCGCCCCCAGCGCCAAGAAGGTTGCCACCGCTTAAGTGTCCTCTTCCGGCTTTCACGAGGACTTCGCTCGCACGGCGGACGAACCCAAGGCCTCCGAACGCTCGTTCGGACTTGTGTTCTCCGCCGTTTTCGCGCTCGCGGCGTTTCTGCCGCTGCTGGATCACGGCGCCATCCGCTGGTGGGCCGTTGGGGTCAGCGGCCTATTCCTGATCCTGGCGCTGGCCGCGCCGCGCGCTCTCGCCTTGCCCAACACGCTGTGGATGAAACTGGGCAAACTGCTGCATATGATCGTCAGCCCCGTGATCATGAGCCTGCTGTTCATTGTCGCGGTGGTGCCGACGGCGGTGATCCTCAAGCTCATGGGCCGGGACCCCTTACGCCTCAAGCTCGATAAAAAGGCCGCGAGCTACTGGCAAAAACGCGAGCCCCGCGAGGATGCGTCGTTCACGCAGCAGTTTTAGGGTTGTTTTTGGCCCGCTGCCGGTGTTTTCTCGCCTCGCGTTAACGGAGCCTGTCGATGTCTTTTCTTGCCGAATTCTGGAAATTCCTGAAGGTCAGGAAGAAGTTCTGGCTTCTGCCCATGATCTTCATGCTGGTGCTGTTCGGCGGCCTGATCATGCTGGCCCAGGGCTCCGCGGTGGCGCCCTTTATCTACACCCTCTTCTAACTTGCGCGTTCTCGGCCTCTCGGCGCTCTACCACGACAGCGCCGCGGCGCTGATCGACGGCGGCCGCATCGTCGCCGCCGCGCAAGAGGAACGCTTCACCCGCAAGAAACACGACGCCCGCCTGCCGCGCGCGGCCATCGCCTCCTGCCTGGACATCGCCGGTCTCAAGCTTGCCGATGTGGACTTGGTGGCGTTCTATGAGAAGCCGTTCGTCAAATTCGAACGCCTCCTGGAAACCTACGCGGCGCTGGCGCCGTCCGGCTTCACCTCTTTCCGCCAGGCCATGCCGGTGTGGATCAAGGAGAAGCTGTTCCAGAAAGATCTGCTGCTCAAGGAACTGAAGAGCTTCGCGCCGGACGAGAACTGGGCGGAACGCCTGGTGTTCTCCGAGCACCACCTCAGCCACGCCGCATCCGCGTTCTTCCCCTCGCCGTTCGAGGAGGCGGCCGTGCTCACCATGGACGGCGTCGGCGAGTGGACCACCACATCGCTGGCGATCGGTAAAGGGTCCGCGCTGGAGATCCAGCGCGAGATTCATTTCCCGCACTCCCTGGGCCTGCTCTATTCGGCCTTCACCTACTACACGGGATTCAAGGTCAACTCGGGCGAATACAAGGTCATGGGTCTCGCCCCGTATGGCGAGCCAAAGTTCGCGCAACTGATTCTCGACCACCTGATCGACCTGAAGCCCGACGGGACCTTCCGCCTGGACCAGAGCTACTTCGACTACTGCACCGGCCTGACCATGACCAATCGCCGGTTCAATGCGCTCTTCGGCGGGCCGCCGCGCAAGGCCGACGAGCCGCTGACCCAGCGGCACATGGACCTGGCGGCATCTGTCCAAGCCGTGACCGAGGAAGCCGTGCTGCGCCTGGCCCGCGGCATCCGCGCCGAGACCGGGCTCAGGAACCTATGCCTCGCGGGCGGCGTCGCACTCAACTGCGTCGCCAACGGCAAGATCCTGCGCGAAGGCGTGTTTGACGAAATCTGGGTGCAGCCGGCAGCCGGCGACGCCGGCGGCGCGCTGGGTGCGGCGCTGGCGACTTACCACTTGCACGCCAAGCAACCGCGCGCCGCACGCACCGGCCGCGATGACATGAAGGGCGCCTTGCTCGGCAACGCCTTCGACGATGCCGAAATCGAAACGCAGCTGGCCGCCGCCGGCGCGCGATTTGAAAAACTCACCGAGACGCAAGTGATTGAACAGACCGCCACAGCCCTCGCCACCAACGCTGCGGTCGGTTGGTTCCAGGGGCGCATGGAATTCGGACCGCGCGCATTGGGAGCCCGGTCGATTCTCGGCAACCCCGCCGATCCCGAAATGCAGCGCACCCTTAACCTCAAGGTCAAATTCCGCGAGAGTTTCCGGCCCTTCGCGCCCGCTGTGCTGCGCGAGGATGTGGCGGAATGGTTCGAACTCGATTGCGACAGCCCCTACATGCTGCTGGTCGCCGGCGTCCGCGCCGACAAGCGCCGCGCGGTGAACGATGCCGGAAAATTCGGCCTCGATAAACTCAACATGCCCCGGTCAAGTATTCCCGCCGTCACCCACGTCGACTACTCCGCGCGGGTGCAGACTGTGACGGCTGACGTGAACCCGCGCTTCCACGCTCTGCTCGCGCGCTTCAAGGCCCTGACCGGCGTTCCGGTGCTGGTGAATACCAGCTTCAACGTGCGCGGCGAGCCCATCGTCGGGACGCCCGCCGATGCGTTCCGCTGCTTCATGGCCACGGAGCTCGATCTGCTGGTGGTGGGAAATTTCATCCTGCGCAAGAGCGATCAGGACCCGGCGCTGAAGCTGGACTACACCAGCGCCTTCGCGCCCGATTAGAGCCCGTTTTTCCGCCCACATCAGAATGACTTAGGCGCGGGCGAACACCGCGAGACCGGCGTCGATGGCGCGAAAACCCTCCGCCACCCCGGCGGTGGTTTCCGAAGCGCCCAGGTACAGCCGCCCGTCGCCGGCCAACCCATCCCGCAATTTTCCCAACACCGCGGCCTTGGACGAAAGGTCGAAATAGGCAAGCACGTTGCGGCACAGCACCACGTCGAAGCACCCGAGCGGCGAGAGATCGTCCAGGAGGTTCCAGGCCTTGAACTCAACCAGGCTGCGCGCCGCGTCCCCGATCACCCACAGATCCAGGTTTTTAGTGAAGTTGTTCACCAGCACGTTCGCCGGCAATCCGCGCTGTACCTCGAATTGGGTGTAGCCGCCACGGCTCGCGACCGCGAGCGCGGCCGCCGACAGGTCGATGCCGAGGATTTCTATCCGCCAGCCGGGCACGAACCAGCCGCTTTCCAACACCGTCAAAGCCGCCGAGTAGGCCTCCTGGCCGGTGGAAACCCCCGCGCACAGGATGCGCAGGCGTTTATTGGGCCGCGAACGGGAGAAGCCCCGCAAGGTCTCGTCCCGGAGGTGAACGAACGGCTTCCAATCGCGGAAGAAGCCGGTGTCCTTGGTCATCATGGCGTCCAGCAGTTCGGCCGTCAGATTCTCGGCGCCGTCCCGCACCAAGCCGATCAGCTCGCCCACGTCCTTGAGGCGGTGGCGGCGCACGACCGGGCTCAGGCGGTTCTCGATGATATAACTCTTGTCGCGCGTCAGCACGAAGCCGGTGCGCGTGCGAATCAAGTCCGCGGCGTAAGCGAACTCATCCGGCGTCATGGACTACTATTAACCGAGCAGCCCCAGCAGCAGGAACTTGCTGGCGACGATTTCGCTGTCGAATGGCTTCATGATGTACTCGTCCGCGCCCGCGGCAATCGCGGCGCGGATATCGGATGCATCGTTGCGGGTGGTGCAGAACACCACCTTGGCCCCGCCGCCGCCCGGCAGCGCCCGCAGCGCGCGCGTGAGATCGGGCCCGGTGATCTGCGCCATGTCCCATTCCATCAGCACCACGTCGGGCATGGCGGCCTTGCAGGCGGCGAGCGCTTCCGCGCCGTTGGTGGCTTCCGCCGCTGTAAAGCCCAGGTCCTGGACGATCTTCGCGGCCACGCGGCGGATCACCCGGGAATCGTCGATCACGAGGCATTGCTTCATCGATCAAAAACGGACGACCACGGCGACCGCGCCTTCCTCAGATTCTACCGCAATCATGCACCCCGCGGCGCGGACCATGCGGCCGGCGAGAAACGCCTGAATGGTTTTAGCGTTCAGGTCTTTGCCCGCGGTCTTCCCAACCAGCGCGGCTTCGAGTTCGTCGCGGCGCGCCATGGAGCGCATCGACTGGCCCTTGGCCTGGATGCGCAACGCCGACTCTTCGGCGCTGACGCTGAGTTCCTTGCAGCCAGGCTGCATCTCCAATGCCGCGAGGCACAGGTTCAACACCGATTGCCGCCATGTGGCGCCAGCGGCGCCGGCAAAACGCTCGAACGCAGCCGGCGCCGGCCACTGCACCTTGGGCTTGCCGTCCCCGCCGGTGGTGGCGCCGAGATAGCCGTCCAGCAGGTTTTCCATGTCGAGCGCGCCAGCCGCGCTGGACCCGAGCGCCGCGCGCACGAACTTGAGTTTCAATGACGCGGCCGTGGAACTATCGCCGATCAGGCTCAGCGTTTCGGCGTCGGCCGCACTGGGATCGCCGCCGATCAGTTCGACGCCGGCTGCCACGGCCCCGATGGGCCCGGCCAAGTCGTGGCACAACCGCGTACACAGAAGCTGCGCTAATTCCAAATCGTTGTCGTTCATTGCCAATCCTCAGACACCTGGCGACTGTACCAGTCCCCCCACCCTTCACAAAACCCACTAAAACCCGGTGAAGGGGGTTAAGATCATGGCTATGCAGCAGGAATTGGCCCCGGGCCAGATCGTCCGCAACCCCGCCCGGCCCGACTGGGGCCTCGGCCAGGTACAGTCGGTGGTGGGCGCGCGCGCGACCGTGAATTTCGAGCACATGGGTAAAATGGCTATCAATACGGCGGTGGTGATGCTGGTCCCGGCGGACGAGGATTTCCAGTCGTGAGTCTCTTTCGATTCTCCTATATTCCGCCCGCATTTGGCGCTTTGTGACAATGATCGATCCCTTCGGCCGCAGCATTTCCTACCTTCGCGTATCGGTCACGGACCGGTGCGATCTACGCTGCGTCTATTGCATGACCGAGGACATGACCTTCCTGCCCAAGAAGGACCTTCTGTCCCTGGAAGAACTGGACCGCATGTGCGGCGCCTTCGTATCGCTGGGCGTGCGCAAGCTGCGCATCACCGGCGGCGAGCCCCTGGTGCGCCGGGACGTCCTGTCCCTGTTCCAGAGCCTGTCGCGCCACCTGGCGACCGGTGCGCTCGAGGAACTCACCCTCACCACCAACGGCACGCAGCTGGAAAAATACGCCGAAGGCCTGAAGGCGGCCGGCGTGAAGCGCGTCAACGTCTCGCTGGACTCCCTCGATCCCGAACGCTTCCGCGCCATCACGCGCTGGGGCAACCATGCCCAGGTCATGACCGGCATCGCGGCCGCCAAAGCCGCCGGCCTCAAGGTTAAGATCAATTGCGTCGCCATGCGCGGTGTGAACGAAGACGAGATTGACGGCCTGGTGGCGTGGTGCGGCCGGGAAGGTTTCGACTTGGTGCTGATCGAGACCATGCCCATGGGCGAGGTCGATGGCGACCGCACCTCGCAATATCTGCCGCTGTCCCTGGTGCGTGCGCGACTGGCACATCGCTGGACGCTTGAGCCAATCCCCGACATGACCGGCGGCCCGGCGCGCTACACACGCTGCGCCGAAACCGGCGGGCGGGTTGGCTTCATCACCCCCATGACCCACAATTTCTGCGAATCCTGCAATCGTGTGCGACTGACCTGCACCGGTACGCTGTATATGTGCCTGGGGCAGGAAGACGCCGCCGACCTGCGCACCCCATTACGCGCCAGTGAAAGCGACGACCTGTTGTTCGCGGCGATCGCCGAAGCCATCGGCCGCAAGCCGAAAGGCCATGATTTCGTGATCGACCGCCGCCATAATCGCCCGGCCGTCAGCCGCACCATGAGCGTGACCGGCGGATAAATAGCCGGCGGATAAGAAGCAGAACCCATGCCCTACGCCCGTGTGGCCTTTGTCGCCACAGACTCACCGCCCGCGCAGGAAGCGCTTGAAGCCCTGACCGCTCGCTATGGGCAGACCGCGCCGGAAGACGCCGACGTGATCGTGGCGTTGGGCGGCGACGGCTTCATGCTCGAGGCCCTGCACGCCTACATGAGCCTGAAGGCGCCGATCTTCGGTATGCACCGCGGCACGGTGGGATTTCTGATGAACCGCTATGACGAGGGCGACCTGATGGATCGCCTGGCCGCCGCCAAGGAGGTCACGCTGCATCCCTTGCGCATGACCGCGCTCACCGCCGCGGGCCTGATAGTCGAGGCGTTGGCGGTCAACGAAGTCTCCATGCTGCGCGAGACCCGCCAGGCGGCGAAGATCGCGATATTCATCGACGGCCGCGAACGCATGAGCGAGCTGGTGTGCGACGGCGCCCTGGTGTCCACGCCCGCCGGCTCCAGCGCCTACAACCTCTCGGTGCATGGGCCCGTGCTTCCCCTGAACTCGAACGTTCTGGCCCTCACACCCATCAGCGCATTCCGGCCGCGGCGCTGGCGCGGCGCGCTGCTGCCGCATACCGCCCAGGTGAAGTTCCAAATCCTGGAGCCCGACAAGCGCCCGGTGAGCGCCGTCGCCGACCGCACCGAAGTGCGCAGCGTGGTGGAAGTCACCGTCCGCGAAGACCGCGCCATCGGCATGCGCGCCCTGTTCGACCCCGAGCACAATCTCGAGGAACGCATGGTGGCGGAGCAGTTCTCGCCCTGAGCATTTTCCGGAGGAAAATGCGCCAAACCAAAAGCCCGGCGTTACCAGTAGAAGCCGGGAATAATCACGGTGGGCATTTGCCCTTCGGCGCTGGCCAGGGTGTACGCCTTGCCGGGATCGGCTGCCGTCCCATAGCTGGTCCCGAGTGCCGCGGCGTGGATACCGCCGGTGCACCAGACTGAGTCCAACCCCGCCGCGTTGGCGCCTTTGACGTCGGTCTCGAGTGCGTCCCCTACCACCGCGATTCTCTTTGCCGGCAATCCGAGTTGCGCGACCGCGAGGTGATAAATGGCGGGGTCCGGCTTGCCGCGGTAGGCGACCTTGCCGCCCAGGTCCGCGTACCTTTTGGCCAGGGCGCCGGCGCAGACAACCGCGTTACCAGCGCGCAGCACGACCAGGTCGGGATTGGCGCACACCATGGGCAGGTTCAGTTTCGCCGCCGCCTGCAGCACCGGTTCATAAGTGTCCACGGTCTCGTGCAATTCGCCGGGTCCGGTGTTGAGCACAAAGTCAGCGGAGGCGAGGTCGCGGGTGATCTCGAGCCCGGTGTTGTCGAACACACTCTGATCCCGGGGCGGGCCCAGGTGGTAGCAGCGCCGCCCGAGCGTCTGGAAAAACGCGTCATCGCGCCGGATCAGGGCCTGGTTGACCGCCTCGCCCGACGACAGCACTTCGCCATAGAGCGCGCGTTCCAGTCCCATTTTTGTCATGGCCTCCACCAGGGCGTAGGCCCGGCGCGGGGCGTTGGAGAGGAGCAAGGTCTTTTTGCCCGCGGCCTTGAGGGCCAGGAAGGTATCCCGCGACGGCGGATAGGGGGTGGCGCCGTCATGAACCAGCCCCCAGAGGTCGAGGATGAAACCGTCGTAGTCGGCCGCGACCTCGCGAAGACCGGCAATGGCGCGTAACCTGGGCATAGGGGACACGGCGAGAGGCTCAAGGTTAGAATGGCCCCAAGGAAGCGACACCTGGGGCAGGATCAATCTTCGTGACGGGAAGGGCGAGGCCGGTCAATGGACTTCTGCCCATCTCAGCGGCCGATCCCGGCTCCGGCGTTCGCGGCGGCCCGAAACGTGAGGGTTGGGGAGGCCATCGCCCACCCGACCCCCCGGCTAATGGGTTGAAAGCTTCTATTTCCTTCGTCTTGGTCCTACAACCGGTTATATTCCCGGAAAAATGGAACTTGTGTCAGTCGTTATAGTCCTTTGCGTAGTGATCCTAAGCTTTCCACGCGGCGCCTCGCCCGCCTGATCGAACAGGTCGGTAAGGCCGCGTACAATCTTGGCTACACGCCCGGGCTGAATCCAGCCCAGTGGGCGGCGCTGCGCTATTTCGACGAAGCCACGCACGAGCGTCAGACCGTCACCGGCTTCGCGCAGTTTCAAGGCACCACCAAAGGCACGGCCTCGCAAACCGTGGCGGCGCTGGTGCGCAAAGGCTATCTGCGCCGTGTCGGCGACAAGCAGGACCGGCGCGTGCACCGCCTGGTGCTGACCGAGACGGGCGAAGGCATTCTGCGCAGCGATCCCTTGCAGCAGCTCAGCCGCGCGCTGGAATCGCTCACACAGGAGGAGCGCTGGAGCCTCGCCGTCAGCATGGAAAAGGTTCTGCGTCAGCTGATCCACGTCTAACGCGGATCAGGGACGATCAGTCCGAGAGGACCGTATCCACGGCCTTCAAGAGTTCCGCTTTCTCAAACGGCTTATAGATCACCACATTGGCGCCGAAGGTCGCTGCCAAGGGCGCGGTATAGGTGAGCGGCGCATTGGGGGCGCCGCCCGAAATGACGATCACCGGGATGCTGTTGCCGGCGCCGCGAATCTCTTTCAGCAGCGCGATCCCGTCCATGCCGGGCATCCAGACGTCGGTGACGATCAGATCGAACTTGCCGCCAGCCAGCAGTTTCAGGGCTTCCCTGCCGGAGGGAGCGTCTTCAATGGAGTGGCCGGCGGTCGCGAGGATCTCGCGCACCGTCATGCTCACCTCGGGCGAATCCTCAACTAGCAGGATGTGCGCCATATGTTGCTCCAAACCCCTGGTCCCACCGCACCCGGCGATTCTCGCCGGCGCGCTGAATTGTTATTTATCTTTATATTGCCGCCGCCGCTATCAACCGTCGGTGGCGAGAGGAATGTATACCATCGCGTTCGTTCCCTTATCAACTTCACTGTCCACCTTGAGCGCGCCACCCCAGCCCGCGACGATTGAGTAGACCACCGAAAGCCCCAACCCCGTGCCCCGGCCCGCGAGCTTGGTGGTGAAGAATGGCTCGAAGATGCGTGACAGCGTATAGGCGTCCATGCCGCACCCCTTGTCCGTGACGCTAAGCCTGATCCAGCGGCCGGGCGCGAGTGTCAGCTGCGCTGCGGTGACCTGGTCAAGATCGACCTCAGTGAGTGCGAGCGCCACTTCGCCCTCGCCGTCCATGGCATCGGCGGCGTTGGTGACCAGGTTCAGAACCACCTGGGACACCTGGGTCGGATTGACCACCGCATGAGCGTCGCCGCAAGCCAACGTCGGGGTGAGGTGGATTCCGGGTGGCAAACCGCTGTGCAGGAGATGCAGCGCATCGCCCACCAGATCGGCGATCGGGTACGGCGCCAGCTGCGGGGCGTCGCGGCGCGCGAACGTCAGGACCTGGCGCACGACGTCGCGCGCCTTGCGCCCTGACGAGGCGATCACCTCGAAATACTTGCGAACCTTGGCGGGATCCTTATCGGCGATGTCTTGGCCGAGGTCGGAGAGCGCCAGCATCGGCTGCAGGAGATTGTTGATCTCGTGGGCGACGCCGCCGGAGAGCTGGCCGAGCGCCTCCATCTTCTGGGACTGCAAAAGGGAATCGGCGCGCTGGCGGTCCACCGTGATGTCGCGCAGGTTGAGGACGAACACGGTCGCGTCCCGGCCGGGGTGGTCGCGCACCGGGGCGATCTCGATCTGCGCCAGGAACTGTCCGCCGTCGCGACGCAGGCAGGTCAGCTCGAACGCGCCGCTGACCGAGGCGCGCAAGGTCTGCACCACCCGCGCCCACCCCGCACCCAGCTCACCGCCGGGGGTGAGGGTGTCGATGCCGTGCTCGCTCAGGGACGAGGTATTGTGGCCGGTGAGCCGCTCGAACTCGGCGTTGACGTAGAAGAACTCGGGACTCTCACTATCGGTCGTCACCACCCCGACACCGATCGGCGAGGCGTCCAGGGCTTCATAGAGAATGGTGTTCCGGCGCAGCAGGCTTTTCAGTTCCTGCTCGTGCTGCTTGGCCTCAGTGATGTCCTGGCAGGTGCCGAAGGTGGCGTAAGGCTCGCCGTCGGCGTCAAACAGCACGCGCGCATCCTTGCGCAGCCAGCGCACAGCGCCGTCCTTGCGGATAATGCGGTACTCGACGCCGCGTATCGGCTTGCCGTCGAGTTGATCCTGATGGGTACGGTCGAACAATTCGCAGTCGTCGGGATGCACTATATCCCGGTAACGCTCAGAGGTGATCACCGCGCCCGGCAGCATGCCATGGATGGCGTAGACCTGTGCCGACCAGTGGATCTTGCCGGTGTCCCAATAGAACTTGTAGGTGCCGAGCTGGGCGATGCGGGTGGCTTCCTCAAGCCGCGCTTCGCTTTCGCGGATCTCAAACTCGGCGCTTTTCATGTCGGTGATGTCGGTCGCGACGATGGCGCGCAAACTCTGCGCGCCAGCCGCGAGGGGAAAACTTTCCACCAGATACCAGAGAGAACCGAACGGCTGCACGAAGCGCGCCTGCTCGGCGGTGGCGATGCGCTCGGCGCGCTCGCGAAACAAGCGGAAGGCGCCGTCGGGGGACTGCCCTATGACCGTGGCGACCGGCGCGGCCAGAAGGTGCTCGGCGCGGCGGTTGGCCGCGACGATCTCGCCTTCGGGCCCGAACACCACCACCGCCGAGGGAAAGGCATCCAGAAGGCGCTGAGCATCCAGCGCGGACAAGGTGGCCTTGGACCGAAGCGATGTGACCGGCGCGTTCACGGGACATCCTGAAAGCACTGTAGCGACTCAACACCAAATCAAGCCTAACAGCACTTGAGGTCAGCACCAAATGGCCGACGGCGCCAGCGGCCATGAGGTTAAGATCTCGCGCCGCATCCTTTGATGTGTCCCTAACGGGATCTTGCAAATTTTGTCCCTAACGGGATCTTGCAAATTTTGTCCCTAACGGGACAGGCGAACCCGGAAGGGTTTGATCATCCGCCGCACTTCTTCGTCCGGGGTCAGTGGCTTCGCCGGGACTTCCGGCTCCGGGAACAACGGCTCGCCATAGCCCAGTTCCCGTTCATAGATGATGCTTTCCAGATAGTCCGCGACACCGGACAGCTCAGCCTTGCGCTTGCCGTCGAGGCCAGCGGCACGGCGGATATCCCCCGCGGCCTTCATGATCAGCACCGCTGCTTCTTCAGACTTGTTGCTCACGCGTCCATTCCCCTCCCCGGGAACCGCCTTCAAGACTAGAACCCCGCGGCATCCCGGTAAAACCCTAGACGTCTGGCGCTGGCGTTCTGTTGCATAGACTCTGAAAAATCCGGCTTTTTCCAACCTCCGGTTAGTGAAAGTCCGGATACCGATAAGAAAACCGCACCCACGGCGGCTCTGAGCCCGCCGGAGTCGCTGGGGAATGAGGCTATTGGGCCGCCTGAAGCTGGCGTTCTTCGAGCGGCAGATAGACCGCGAAACAAGCCGGACGATCCCCGCCGGCGCTGGGGCCGCCGTCGATCACCCCCCCTTCGATCGCGACCGTGCCTTTCCAGCTGCGGGCAAGACCCAGCACCACCGAAAGGCCCAAGCCTGTTCCCTTACCCTGAGGTTTGGTGGTGAAGAACGGCTCGAACACCTTGTCGATGTTTTCCCGCGGGATTCCAGGGCCGGTGTCGGCCACCGCCAGACGGCAGTAGCCCCCCGGCGCCAGGGCGAGATTACGCGCCGCCTCGTCGCCCAGCCGTACCTGCGCGGCGCTGACGATAATCCACCCGCGCGACGCGCGATCCTTCTCGCCGATGGCTTCGGCGGCGTTGGTAACCAGATTGGTGAGCACCTGCATCAGGCCGGTACGATCGACGCGCGCGAACAGCTCGCCGCTTTCGCACTCCACCGAGAGCGTGATGGCCGGCGACAACGTGCCGCCGAGAATGTCGGTGGTTTCGCGGATAGCATCACGGACGTTGACGCTCTCGCGCACCGGCGGACTTTTGCGCGCCGAGGTCAGCACGTTGCGCACGATCAAGGTGGCCTGCTCCGCGGCGCGCGCGATACGGCTGAAGTACTGGCGCGTGTCGGATGCGGTTGCGCCGGTGCCCGAACCGAACGCGGCGTAGATCATGATGGGCTGCAAGAGATTGTTGATCTCGTGCGCGAGGCCGCTCGCCAGGCGCCCAAGAGCTTCACTTTTGCGCCGGTCTTCGTCGCGCTCCTGCTGCTGACGCAGGTCAGTAACGTCGGTGCCGGCGCCGCGATAACCCAGGAAGGCGCCGCTCGCGTCGAAGCGCGGATTGGCGCTGACCCGCACCCACCGCAGGCGGTCGGCGGCGTCGGCGGCGGGCACCACCAGATTTCGGAACTTGGCGCGGCTGTGAATGGCCTCGCGCAAGGTGGCGGCGTCGTTTTCTCCCCTGGGCTCACCACGCGGGATGCCCGGCCCGGCGTGTTCCAAAAAGCCGATGGAACCACCTGTTTCTCCACTCTGGCCGCCGCTGATCATGGCGACGCGCCCGTCGGCGTCGGACTCCCAGATATAGTCGCCGGAACATTCGACGATATCGCGCAGGCGCTGTTCATCTTCCTTGATGGTTGCCTCGGCGGCGCGCATGGCGGTCATATCCTGGGCGATCCCGAACAGGCGCGCGGAGCCTCCGAGCTGCCCTTCCAGCCGGCGCCAGCCGTACTGGATGTCTTTGAAGCGCCCGTCCGGCAGCTGTATCCGCACCTCGATCAATCCGGTGGCGGGCGGCGCGCCCAGCGGCCCCCAGAACGCCGCGAGGCGCGCGCGGTCCTCGGGCACCACCAGGTCGAGAAGCGATTCGCGCGAGGGCGAGAACACGCCGGGAACCACGCCATGCATGGCGTACATGTTCTCGGACCAGGTGTAGACGTTGGTGGAGAGATCGCGGTCGAAGTGACCGATCCCGGCGATGCGCTGGGATTCGATCAAATTGCGCTCGGAGTTGACCAACGCCAGCTGCGCGGCCTGCTCACCCTTCATGCGGGTCAGCTGCCACAAGGTCAGGGCCACGATCAGCAGCACGCCGGTGCCGGCGGCAACCAACAGGATCAAGGCCGCGGTCGCCCACGACGCCACCGCATTCGTCCACAACGACGCCACCGTGACGACCACCGGGTACCGCGGGCTGGCCATAAAGGCCATCAGCCGTTCGGCGCCGTCCATGCCGTTGACGCGGTAAACCTCGCTGCTTGCTTCGGCGAGACGCCGGGTGAACAGCGCGGAATTCTTGTAGGAGCGGCCGATATCCGAGGTCTGCGGCTGGTTCACCAGCAGCGTGCCGTTGCGCTTGAACAGGCTCACGCCGGAATAGCGCGCCGGCAACAGGCCCGCGAACATCTGTGCGAGGGTGTCGACCTTCACCGCCACGCTGCAGATGCCGACAAACCGGCCATCGGGCGCGCGCACTTTTTTGGTCATCGCAATCGACATGCCGCCGTCGGAGGCGATCGGGTCGGTCAAGAACACCGACGACCCGGTGACGTCGATATTGTGGTGGTACTGAAAGAACGGGCGGTCGGAGAGGTCGGTGCCCGGAGCCTCCGCGCGCAGCTTACCGTCGGTACCGCGCAGGACACGCTCACGCGTGATCCCGTCGGTGCCGATCAGGGTGACCGAACTGACAAACGGCCAGTCACCGGCGACGGCGATGAAGCGGTCGATGAGCGCGCCTTCCCTGGACCGCTCGCCCTGGCGCACCTCAGCGGCGGCCTGGTCGACGATGAGTTCCAGGGATTGCAGCGTTGCATCGCTGCTGGCTTCGAAGATCTGCACCAACTGGGCGATATCGCGCCGCGCGGTCTGCACCGCGGCACCGTAGCTATGCCAGACCTGGTAAGTGGTGATCGCGACAATAACCACCACGGCGATCACCGCCGCGATCACCGTCCGCTGCCATGAATTGGTATGGTGCGACGCCGTCATACCCCGAAACCCCCGGCGCCACTTTGGCAGGAATCCCGCCAAAAGGCAGCACACCGCAACGGCCAAAAAACGCCTTGGATATCAGGGTGTTGGCTAAGCCACTGGACCTTTGCGCGAGGCGTTCCTATTTTTCGAGCGAAACCAGCGCGAGCGTCATGGAAGCCAAGCAAGCCAAATTCACCATCGGTCAGGTCGTCAAGCACCGGCTGTTCTCGTTCCGGGGCGTGATCTTCGATGTCGATCCGGAATTCGCCAACACCGAGGAATGGTGGCTGGCGATCCCCGAGGACATGCGCCCGCGCAAGGACCAGCCCTTTTATCATCTGCTCGCTGAAAACGCGCAGACGCACTACGTCGCTTACGTATCACAGCAGAACCTGCTGGCCGATGACTCCGGCGAGCCCGTGCAACACCCCGAGGTTGATGACTATTTTGGCGAGTTCAAGAGCGGGCAGTACGTCATCCTCTCGGCGCACGCCAATTAGCGTGCGCCTCCTTAATTGTTGAGCACGCCCGTTCCTCCGGGCATGCCACGCCACCTGAGCGCAGCGCCGCAAATCTAACGTTTGGAATCCCGTGGCTGACTGACTAGTTTACCCGCTCTCACGAATACTTCCCCCAACAGGAGACGCGCATATGGCTATCAAGGAAGGCGACAAACTGCCCGACGGCAAGTTCAAGATCATGGGCGCGGAAGGCCCCAAGGAAATCACCACCGACGAGGTCTTCAAGGGCAAGAAGGTCGTGCTGTTCTCGGTGCCGGGCGCGTTCACGCCGACCTGCTCCAAGCAGCACCTGCCCAGCTACCTCGCCAACTACGACAAGATTAAAGCGCAGGGTGTCGACACCATCGCCTGCATGTCCGTCAACGACGTGTTTGTCATGGACGCCTGGGCGAAGGACAAGGGTGTCGGCGATAAGATCCTGATGCTGGCCGACGGCAGCGCCGACTTCGCGAAGGCCCTGGGCCTTGAGTTCGACCTGAACAAGGCCGGCCTCGGCCTGCGCGGCAAGCGCTTCTCGATGGTCGTGAACAACGGCACCGTGGAAAAGCTCAACGTCGATGAATCGGGCTATTCCCTGTCCAGCGCCGAGAACACCTGCGGAATCTAACCGTCCCGGGGGATTTGCCCGGCTAATTCATTAAGGGCGCTGTCCTTGCGGCAGCGCCCTTTTTGCTGGCCCTTCTTGCTGTTAGCCCCGGTTCCGCCCTAACGTAGCTGCCTCTTGAGGAGCAGCGAAAAACTCCAGGAGTTCAGATGATTCTCCCCGATCACGCCTTCTGGCGCGGCCGGCGCGTGTTGGTGACCGGAGCTACGGGCTTCAAGGGCGCGTGGCTGACACTGTGGCTCGCGCGCATGGGCGCGGTGGTGACCGGCTATGCTCACCCGGCAACCGCCGACGGACTCTTTGCCGCGAGCAACATCGCCGCGCGCATCACACCGGTGACGGCCGACATCCGCCACGATGCGGTGCTGCGCCAGTGCCTGCATCTCATGCGCCCCGAAGTGGTGTTCCATTTGGCGAACGCCGGGCCGGACGCGGACGCCACCCACCTCTACGACGTGAACACCCTTGGCACTGTCAAACTACTGGAGGAGCTGCGCCGCGCGCGCTCCGTGCGCAGCGCCGTGATTGTGACCTCCGACGCGGTCTATGACGCCGCGGGCGGCGTCTTCACCGAAAGCGGACCGCTGGGCGGGCGCGGCGCGTACGGCGCCAGCAAAGCGGCCGCGGAACTGGCCGTTGCCGCGTTCCGCGGCACCCTTGGCGACCGGCATCGCCTGCGGATCGCCACGGCGCGCACCAGCTGCGCCATCGGCGGCGGCGATTGGACCACGAACCGCCTGACACCCGATGCCATGCGCGCCTTTACCTCCGGCACCCCCTTGGAAATCCGCACGCCCGAGACCGAAGGCCAGTGGCTTTACGTGCTGGATGCCGTCGCGGGGTATCTCGCGCTGGCGGAGCGGCTGCACGACGATCCGGATGCGGCCGCCGCCTGGAACTTCGGTGGTGACGAGACCACCACCGTCAGCGCCGTGGCCGACATGCTGGTCGATGCCTGGAACGCGGATGATTGGCGCGAACCGCGCGCGCGTTGGGAGGCGGCGTCTGTCAGCGATGCGGCGCCGGCCATCGTTCTCGATAGCGATAAGGCCCAAAGCGTTCTCGGCTGGAGCCCGCGCTACCGTCTCGATCAGGCCGCGGCCGCTGCGGCGGCCTGGCACGCCGCCCAGGCCCAGGGCGAGCATATGGCGGACATCTCCGGCCAGCTCCTGGACGAATTTATCGAGAGCTAAGCCGCGCGCTCCAGCGCGCGCAGCATGATGTTCCGGAACCACGGCGTGCGCTGCGCGAGGCTGTGGTCTTTCAGACAGCGCGCCTGCCCGGCATCGGCGATCTTTTGGCGGGCCGCGGGGTCCTTCAGGTAATAGCGGATCTTGGCGACCAGTTCCTGCGGCGTGCGGAAGGTCTCCACTTCCACGCCGGGCTCGAAGAACGCCGCAAGGTCCGGATGCTCCGGCGTCAGGAGGAAAGCGCCGGCGCCGGTGGCCTCGATCAGGCGCATATTGGGCGGCTGGTTGCCAAAGTCGTCGATATCGATGTTGATCACCATGCCGGCGTTGCGCAGGGTGCGCAGCATGTCATTGCCCCAGCGCGCGGGCCGGTTAAGGGATTGCGCCAACGGCGACAACATCCCCGCATCCGGCATGAACAAACCGAACGAAAACCCTTCCGCGCGACTCATCTCGGCCAGCAGATTGAGGAGCGCGATGCGGCGTGTATGGTGGCCGGTGACGCTGCCCGAAAACACGACATCGAATTCCTGGATGCGCGCGGCGGATGCGACCGGCGAGTCCTCGGCGAAACCTGGATGGAAGCGCTCAACGGCTTTGGCGCCGAGCGCGCGCGCTTCCGTAAAAATGCGATCGAAACTGGTAAGAATCAGATCGTAGGAGGACAGGTTCGCGCCGGCGACAAACGGAAACCCGCGCCAGCCTGCGATCACGCGCGGCCTGTGATGGAGCCGCGCAAGCGCGCGACTGTCGAGCGTCGTGACATCCGTGGTGTAAATGATGTCGGGCTTCAGACGGTCGATCTGCATTAGCGCAACGCCGGTAAAATCGGTATCGGCGGTGGCCAGGATTCCGTTTTCCCGCATCCAGGTCGATTGCGAGGCCATGTCGTTAATGGCGACCTGAAAGGTTTCAAACCCTTCGGCCTTGAGACGCCGCGAAAAAATGTGGGATTCCGAAAAGCCGTCGTCGAGCAACGCGTCGACCTGCGCGCGCCACGGCATGCCCCGCAATTTGGGACGCGCCGCGTAAAAATCCCGCAGATAGGCGGGATAGAACATATTGAGCTGCATAAAGCTCGGCATCAGCGCGCCCCCGGGCGGCGCGCGCGATGCGCGGCGTGAAGCGCGCTGTAAAGGCCGAGATAGCCTTCCGCCTGGGCTTTCAGGGTATGGCGGCTTTCCACCAGCGCGCGCCCGCGTGCGCCGCAGGCCCTGAGACGGTCCAGGTCGGAGAAGGCCTCCATGAACGCGAGACTCAGGCTGGGGACATTGCCCGCGGGCGCCAGGAAGCCGTGAACGCCGTTCTCCACGACGTCCGGCACACCGCCGACGGCAAACCCGACTACCGGCGTGCCGCAGCTCAAAGCCTCGAGCACGGTGTTGGGCAAATTGTCCTGGCGTGACGGCATGGCCAGCACGTCGGCCGCGGAGTAGATCCGCGCCATGGAAGCATCGTCCGCGACGAAATCCAGCTGGCCGACCTTGAACGGCGCCTGCACCGACAGGACATGACTGTCCCCGACGCCGAGCAGCATGAGCTTGTCGGCGTCGGGCACCAGCGAGAGCGCCTTGACCAGCTCGCGGAAGCCCTTGCGCGCGATGCGGATGTGGTTGGCCACGAACAGCACGATGCGCGCGTCCTGCGGGAGGTTAAGCGCGGCGCGCGCGGCCGCCTTGTCCATGGGTTTGAAGGTGTCGGTCTCGATACCGTAGGGAATACGCGTGCCCGGAAATTTGCGGAAGAGGCTGCTGGCCTTGGCCTCGTCCACCAGCCATTGCGAAGGCGCGGCGATATGGAGCATGTCTTCGGGCCAGGCCTCGAACAGCTTGGCCTTGGCGTCAAACACCCGGCGCGACAGATCATCCGTATCGGCCGAGCCCAGCAACGGACAAGCCCCGCAGGCCGCCCGGAACCGGCCGCACATCTGATCGTAGTGGCAGCCGCCGGTGAAGGCGTTCATATCGTGCAGCGTCCACACCACGGGAACCCGTGTGCGCCCCGGATCGAAGAACAGCGGGTAGTCCACGAAGCCCGCCACCCAGTGCAAGTTGATGATGTCGGCGGGCGGGCGCTGGATGAAGAAATTGGTATCTCCGTCCACGCGCTCCTGGCTGAACAGTTCAATGTCCGGGCTACGGGTGGCGGCATAGGCGTCGTAGGCCGTGGTCAACTGCGCCTTGGCGCGCATCCGGTGCGCCTGGGCCGCGGGCGAAGGATCGGGAATGAAGCGCCGGACCGAGGGATCGTTCTCCTGCTGGTCACGCACGAAATAGGTGCTGTCGGCGCCGACCGACCGCAAGCCTTTATGCAACCGATAGGCCGCGCGCGCCGCGCCGCCAAAGGAATCCCGGGTGCCGATCTGAAGGATGCGCAAAGGTCTGAACAACGGAGTTAAACAAGGTTGTCTAAACGGAGAGCGGCGGACAGAATGCGCCTATCCCCGCATCCTTCGCACATCTTGCGCCGGCTGCGCCATATGCAACAGCATTGCCGCCCTTCATGACCTCCAATTCGCCATTTCTAGAGCTCGCGGCCCAGATGGCGTCCGCTGTCCGCGACTGGCCGCGACGCCAGCCGGGAGTGCTGGTGGTGGACGGAAAAACTTTGCGCTACGCGGACCTCCACAGCCTCTATCATCAAATCCGCCAGATCTACGGCGAGCAGCTTTACGCCTTCCACAGCCGGCGCCCCGACCCCCGTATTGTCGATTGCGGCGCCCATGTCGGCGTAGCGTCCTTGTTTTTCAAGGACCGCTATCCCGCTGCGAGAATTACTGCTTTTGAAGCCGACCCCGCCATCGCCGATATGTGCCGCGCCAACCTCAGGGCCTTTGGCCACGCCGATGTCGCGGTAATCAATGCGGCGGTGTGGACCCACGATAACGGCGTCAATTTTGCAGCTTCAAACGACGACGCCGGGCATGTGGCGGACGCGGGCGGCGCCACGACGCCGTCGGTACGCCTGAAGTCGCTGCTGGCCGAAGGGCCGGTGGATCTTCTCAAACTCGACGTCGAAGGCGCGGAGTTCGCGATCATCGAGGATTGCGGCGTGAGCCTCGCGGCGGTCGACCGCGTGGTGATCGAACTGCACGCCATGGACGGCGCCCGTCCACGTATCGGCGCGCTGCTGGCGGCATTGGAAGCACAGGGTTTTCGCTATGTGTTGGGGGATTTGCACCAGGCGCGCTGGCTGGATCCGGACCCCACACCTTTCGCCGCCTGTGCGACGGCCCGGTTCATCATCACCGTCTACGCCTGGCGGGACTAGCCGCCGCTAGTGGACGCCCATGGCTTTGAGCATGGCGTGGCTGTGGGTATGGCCGCGCATGGTGCGCCGCCGTTGGCCCGGCTGCACCACGCTCGCACCGTGGCACACATCGGTATCGAACACGAACAGCGTGCCCGCCGGCCCGCAGATCGGAATTGACGGCGTCTCCGGTTCCGGCAGGACATTGGGGATATCGTTGAGGGCGTGCTCGCTCATGGCCTGTTCGCGCAACTTGCGATTATACAGGTTGGACCCTGGCAGCGCCCGCATGGCGCCGTTGGCTTCATCGGTGTCCGTCAGGTAGACAAAAAACTTGAGAACCTGGCGTTTGTCGAAATGCAGCGCGAACGGCGGCTTTGTTTGCGGGCCAACGGTTTCCGCCAGGTCGGTCACGAAAATCTCGCCGTTCAGGCGGTAGCTGGCCGCGCCGAAATAGGCGTCGGCGATCGCGGCCATAAACGACTGGGCGAAGAACGCCGCCGTCACCGGGAACAGCGCCGGGGAAAGCCCGGCGCGGGTCAGCCGCAGGTTGACAATATGGCCGTAGGCGTCGACCGGGACACCGAGTTCCTGCCGGCCGGCGATCATCCGGTCGAACTCCGCGTTCAGGCCTGCCAGGACCTCGCGGGTCACCAGGCCGGGAAACACGGCAATCCCCCAGCGGCGCACGGCCTCGGCCACATCGCCGGGCGTGCCCATGCGCGCATGGGTCACGGTCGCCGGGGAGAGCGAAAGGTCGGACGGCGGATAAGCGGTGCTCATGGCGTTCCGGACAGGGGGAGTCGGCAGGCAAAGAATATGGTAAACCCGAGATATTGGCGCTTTGTTAACGGGCGCCGCTTAGGCTTTGGCATTTCCAATTCCGTCCAATGAGTTAGCGTTGCCCCGCCATCCCGCCCTCGACCGCAATCTCATGCCGCTCACCGCCAGCCTGCGGCAGGTGATGACCCGCCTCAACGAAGGCGTGGGCGGTGTGGTGCTGGTTACCGACGACGATGGCGTCCTGCGCGGCGTGGTCACCGATGGCGACATCCGCCGCGCGATCATCGGTGGTGCGGCCTTCGAGGCCGCCGCCCACACGTTCATGAGCCGCGCCTTCACGGCGGGGCGCGCCCACGCCGAGGCCATCGACAACCTCGGCCTGCTGAGCGCGCGGGTGCGTCACCTGCCGATCCTCGACGCCCATGGGCGCCCGGTAGACCTGCTCACCTGGGCGGACCTCTGGCGGATGCCGCTGGTGCAGCCGTCCCTGGGCGGCAATGAGTCCAAATACGTCAACGACTGCCTCGCGACCGGGTGGATCTCGTCGCAAGGCGCTTATATCGACCGCTTCCAGTCGGCCTTCGCGGCCTACATGGGAGGCGGGCAAGCGCTGTGCTGCTCGTCCGGCACGACCGCGCTGCATCTGGCCTTGGCCGCCCTCGGCATCGGACCCGGCGACGAAGTGATCGTGCCGGACTTTACCTTTGGCGCCACGGCCAATGTCGTGATCCACGCCGGCGCCACGCCCGTGTTCGTGGATGTGGATCCCGTTACCTGGACCCTGAGTCCGGCCGCCGCCGCCACCGCCGTGACGCCGCGCACCAAGGCGATCATTCCGGTGCACCTGTACGGCCATCCTTGCGACATGGACCCGCTGCTGGCGCTGGCCCGGGAGCACAACCTCAAGATCATCGAGGACTGTGCCGAGGCGTTGGGTGCGGAATACCAGGGCCGCCGCGTCGGCACCATCGGTGACGTGGGCTGCTTCAGTTTCTTCGCCAACAAGATCATCACCACCGGCGAAGGCGGCATGGTCATCACGACCAACAAGGACCTCGCCATCCTCATGGCGCGCCTGCGCGACCACGGTATGGCCAAGGACCGGCGCTACTGGCATCTGGAAGCCGGGTTCAACTACCGCATGACCAATTTGCAGGCAGCCCTCGGCCTCGCCCAGATGGAAGTGGTGGAGAAATTCCTGAAGCGCCGCGCCGACCTGGTGGCGCGCTACGACAAGGCGCTTACCGGCATCAACGGCCTCACGCTGCCCCCGCGCGCGGCCTGGGCCAAGAACGTACACTGGCTGTACACCATCGCCGTGGACCCCGCGGTCCTGGGCCTCACGCGCGATCAACTTGCGCAGAAACTGATGGAACGCGGCATCGAGACGCGGCCAGTGTTCTTCCCGCTGCATCCGCAGCCGGCCTATGCGCGCGCCATCGCGCATCCCTGCCCGGTCACGGAGGATCTCGCCGCGCGCGGCTTAAGCTTGCCCACGGGCAACGATATGACGGTGGAAGACGCGGGCAAGGTCTGCGAAGCCATGACCTCGGTCCTGCGCACCCATCTGGTCTTTCAGGTGCGCAGCGCCTGATCTGAATAAGGACAAGCCATGGCGACTTTCTCCCGCGACCATATCCGCTCCCGGCTGGAAGGCCCGGTGTTCCCGATCCCGACGCCGTTCACGCAAGACGGCGCGGCGGTAGACCACGATGCGCTGGCAAAGTACGTGGACTTCCTGGCGGGCGCCGGTGTGGTGGCGCTCATGTCCACGGTCGGCACCAGCCGCTTCAATCTTTTGTCCTTCGACGAGATGAAGGCGGTCAACGCCACCATCGCCAAAGCCGCCAAGGGCCGCTGCATCGTCATCCTCGCCGGTCCCATGACCGGCGGCACCGACCTGCACGTTGAATTCGCCCGCCATGCCGAAAAATCCGGCGCTGACGCCTTTATCGCCTTCATGCCAGAGCGCTATTACGGCCAGGATGCGGTGGTGGAGTTCTTCAAGACCGTGTCCGAGAGCACCGGCATCGCCACCATGATCCACGAAATGCCCATGCGCAGCGGCTACGGCGGCCAGGTGCAATACGCGCTCGACCTCCTGGACCGGCTCACCGACATGCCCGGCGTGGTCGGCATGAAGGAAGAATGCATGGACGGCGGCTACGCCTACCTGTTGCACAGGCGCCTGGCCGGCAAATGCGGCATCATCGGCGCGGGCTCGAAGCGCCTGTATATGCGCGACTTCCATGCCGGCGCCAAAGCCTACCTGGTCGGTCTCGGCAACTTCTTCCCGCAGGTGGCCAAGGACTTTCACGCCGCCATGAAGGCGCATGATATCGACCGCGCCCACGCCATCGCGCGCGCTTATGAAGATCCGTTCTTCGACGTGGCGGTCGGCCTCGGCTGGCATGTGGCGTTGAAGGAGACCATGCACCTCCTGGGTGTGATGCCGCCGTTCGAGCGCGCGCCGCTGCCCCGCCTCAACGCGGAGCAACAAGGCAAGCTGATCGCCTGTATCGACAAGCTCGGCTGGCGCGGCCGTGCGCCCACCCACGCCGCGATGATCTGACGTGGCCGACCCCAAACGCACATTGATCGTGGTTCCCGCGCGCGGCGGATCGAAGCGCCTGCCGCGCAAGAACGTGCTGCCGCTGGGCGGCAAGCCGCTGATCCTGCATGCGGTCGATGTCGGCCTTGCCACCGGCGCCCAGGTGCTGGTGTCCACTGACGACCCCGAAATCAAGACCGTGGCGGCGACCCGTCCCGGCGTGACCGTGGATGACCGCAAAGTCGAACTCGCCACCGATACCGTGAAGGTGGTGGACGTGATGCGCGAGTTGGTGGACCGGCCGGAAATCCAGAAGCAGTTCGATATCATCGGCATGCTGCTGCCCACCTGCCCGTTCCGTACACCGGACCAAGTGCGCGCCGGAATCGCCGCGCTTGACGCCGATGTGGACGCCGCCATCGCCTTCACCAGTTATGAGTTTCCGCCCACCATGGCGGTAACCTTCGACGACAAGGGCCTGATGAATCCGCTCTACACCCCGTCGCCGCTCATCACCGGCAACACCCGCACCCAGGACCAAACTCCCGCTTTCCGGCCCAACGGCGCGTTCTTTTTTTCCTGGATCGACTCTTTCCGCCGCCTGCGTAGTTTTTACGCCGGGCGCGTCCGGGGCGTGACCATGCCCCGGATCAACTCAGTCGATATCGATGATGGCGATGACTTTGCCTACGCCCAATACCTCATCGACCGCGGACAGATTTCGGTGACCCCATGACCACCCTTGCACAAGACGTCACTATTCGCGGCAAACGGGTCAGCGACGCCGATCCGGTGTTCATCGTCGGCGAAATCGCCTGCGGCCATCAGGGCGACGTGGGCCAGTGCAAGGCGCTGATCGACGCGGTGGCCGCCGCCGGCGCCGACGCCGTGCAGCTCGAATTCTTTTACCCGCCCGCCAATATGGTGGGCTCGCTGGAATTCTACAAAATCGTCGAGGACCTGGCCTTCACCAAGGACCAGTGGCAGGACCTGATGAATCATGCCCGCCGTCATGACATCGCGGTGTCGGCGGTCGATTACGACGACGTCAGCGCGGATTGGGCGCTGGAGATGAAGCCCGATATGCTGAAGCTCAACTCGTCGGATATTTCCAACCCCGACTTGATCGTCGCCGCCGCCAAGTCCGGACTGCCGTTCACCGTCGGCACCGGCGCCTCGACCTTGCAGGAGATCCAGGGCGCGGTAGCCCTATCGCTGAAACACGGCGGCTCGCGCATGATCCTGCAGCACGGCGTGCAGAACTTCCCGACCCCGTCGGACCAAGCCCATATCCGCCGCATCGCCCTGCTCAAGGAGGCGGTGGGCGGCCTGATCATGTACGCCGATCACACCGACGCCAGCCTGCCTCTGGCCCGTCACCTCGACCTCACGGCACTCGGCATGGGCGCCTGTATGGTGGAAAAGCATGTGGTGCTGTCGCGCGCCGCCAAAGGGGTCGACTGGCAGGCCGCGCTCGAACCGGCGGAGTTCAAGGAGTATGTGGCGACCATGCGCGCGGGCTCGCGCGCGTTGGGCCCCGCCTATCTGCCGCCGCCGTCGGAAGGCGACGAACGCTACCGCCGCTTCCAGAAAAAAAGCATCGTCGCCGCCCGCGACATTCCTGCCGGCGCGAAACTCACGCGGGCTGATGTCTCGTTCCTGCGCGCTCAAGGCAAGGAAGCCGGGCTGTCGCCCATGAAATTCGCCGTACTTGAGGGCCGGGCCACAACCCGCGCCATCGCCAAGTGGGAACAGATCACCCTCGCCGACCTGAGTGGGACCTGACGCGCCCATGCAGGCCGAGGCCATCGCCCTTATCAACGCGATCGAGCAGGCCTGCGACACCCGCGCGTTAAGCTATGGCGGCGTAGGGTATTGGCCGCTCGTACGCCTGAGACTGTGGACCACGCTGATCCAGCGCATGGTCACGGGCAAGAAGGCCGCCGACGCGGACACGGTGAGCAACACGGGCCCCGCCTTCGCCGCAACCGGCGCCGCGGCCGAACCTGTGGGTCCGGCCGCACTTGGCCTGTTGCGGGCCGCCGGCAGCGGCGCCACGCTTCCGGCCCGTGCCGACCTCCTGTTTTTCGCGCGGCCCGAGGAACACTCCGACAAGACCGCATCGGGCATGTTCGCCAAGGTTCTCGACAGCGTCATCGAGCGCGTGCCGGGGCCTTCCGCCAAGCTGGAATTGTCCGATCCGCGCACCATCGGCTTCTCCCGCGCGCGGCCCAGCCTGTTCATCGATCTAGGCCAGGCGGGCGCGGGGCTTTCCTTCGATCCGCCAAGCATGCTGACCGGGTTCACGGAGCTGAAAGCCGCCGCCGACAAGGTCGCGGATGTCACGCTCGACCAGGCTCAGCTCGCGACCGATATGGGCAAAATCCTGTATTTCGCCCGCATCTTCGAAAAGCTGCTGCGCGCTCTGGGTCCCAAGGCGCTGGTGCTTTCGGTTTACTATCACTTGGTCGGCATGGCCTGGATGCTCGCCTGCCGCCGGGCCGGCGTGACCTCGGTCGATCTCCAGCACGGCCGGCTTGGGCCGCATCATGGGCTTTATACCGATCTGATCGCGGCGCCCGAGACGGGCTACGACCTGATGCCCGACCGTGTGTGGTGCTGGGGTTCCCGCACCGTGGACGACATCGCGCGGCATATGAATCCGGCTTGCACCCGCCATCGCGGTTTTGCCGGCGGTAACGCCTGGCTTTATAAATGGCGCTATGGCGATGCTTCCGCCTTCGCCCCCCCCGCGCTCGCGGAATTCACCGCGCGCCTGCGGGGCTCCCGTGTGATCCTGGTAAGCCTGCAGCCGCTGGACACGCCGGCTCCGCCGGCCCTGCTGGAGGCCATGCGCAGGGCACCGCCCGATTGGTTCTGGCTGCTCCGCCTGCACCCCTTGCGCCGCCATACGGCGCCGGAGATCGCCGCCCTGCTGGCGCGCGCCGGCGTGACCCGCTTCGAGATGGACGCCGCCACGACTTTTCCGCTGTTCACCCTGCTTCGCCTCGCCGACCACCATGTCACCGCCTTCTCCTCCGTGGTGGTGGAGGCGGCAGCCTTCGACCTTCGCACCAGCCTCACGGCGCCCGAAGGTGAAACCATCTTCGCGCCCGAGGTTGCACGCGGCGTTTGCCGCTATACTCCGACCGGGGATGCATTGCTCGCCCACATTGGCGAGGTATTATCCGGGGAGCGCGCCCCGCTCGCGAGCGACTTCATCGATATGCGCGAAGGGATCGTCGATCGCGCCCTGACCTCGATAACGGACTCCACCGCGTCATGAGCACCCCCCTCCAGATCGGCGCCCGCGCCGTCGGCCCCGGGCACCCGGCGTTCGTCATCGCCGAGGCCGGCGTGAACCATAACGGGTCGGTGGACCTGGCCCTGAAACTGGTGGAGGCCGCGCGCGCCTCCAAGGTGGACTGCATCAAGTTCCAAACCTACAAGGCCGAGCGCGTCGTCACGGCTGATGCGCCCAAAGCCTCATATCAGCTTGAGGTCACGGACCCCAAAGAGTCGCAGATCGCGATGCTCAAGGCTCTGGAGCTTGACCAAAGCGCCTATCCCGGCTTGATGGCGGCTTGCGCCAAGCTGGGGCTCGCGTTCATGTCGACCCCTTACAACGAGGAAGATATCGACTTCCTCGTGAAGCTGGGCACGCCCGCGTTGAAACTCGCTTCGATCCATGCCGTCGAGCCTTCCATCCTGCGCGCGGCGGCGGCGCCCGGCCTGCCCGTGATTCTCTCCACCGGCATGTGCACCATGGACGAGGTCAAGCGCGCGGTTGAGGTGTTCCACGGCGCCGGCAACAAGCAGCTCATCCTGCTCCAGTGCACCACCAACTACCCATCCGCCACGGCAGACGCCAACCTCAGGGCCATGCTCACCATGGGCGAACAGCTCGGCGTGATGATGGGCTACTCGGACCACACCCAGAGCGACAGCGCCTGTATCGCGGCCATCGCGCTGGGCGCCCATGTAATCGAAAAGCATTTCACGCTCGACAAGACCATGCCCGGCCCGGACCAGCCGACGTCCCTGGAGCCGCGGGAGATGGCGCGGCTGATGGTCGCCATCCGCGAAACCGAGTCGGCCCTCGGCAGCGGCGTGAAAACACCACCGCCCAGTGAAGCGCGCAACATCCCCGGCATGCGCCGCGGCATCGTCGCGCGCCGCGCCATCAAGAAGGGCGCGCGTATTACCGGGGAAGATTTAATCCTCAAACGCCCGCTGTCGGAGATCGCACCGGCCGAGTGGGACAAAGTGGTGGGGCGCACCGCCGCGCGCGACATCGTTGAAGGTACTGCACTGGCGTACGCGGACCTTACCTCATGACGCTTTACGTTTCCTCCGGGGCGTTCCAGTCGCGCACCATCGCCGCCGTGGTGGACGACGCGCTGCGCCTGGGTGTGACCCATGTGGAGCTCAGCTCAGGCCTCGCCCACGCGCCAGCACTGGAACAGGACATCCGGCGCGGCATGGACCTGGGGCTCACCTTTCTGGTGCACAACTATTTCCCGGCGCCCGCCGATCCCATGGTGCTCAATCTGACTGCGGCCGATCCCGCTGACCTCGCTTGGAGCATCGCCCACTGCAAACGCGCCATCGACCTTTCCGGGGTCGTGGGCGGCGCTTTCTACAGCTTGCACAGCGGTTATGTGGCCGCCCTCAAGGCCCACCAGCTCGGCAAGCCCGACGAACAGGCCGAGGCCTTCAAGCATGCCGCCATCGACCGTGACGCCGCATATGCCCTCATGATCCGCTCGGTACGCGAAGTGGCCGACTATGCGGCGGCCAAAGGCAAATCGCTGCTGCTCGAAAACAACGTCATCTCCCCGGTGTACCTCGCCAAGGCGCCCGCCAACCCCCTCCTCATGACCGACGCCCAGGAGATCGTGCGATTCATGAAAGAGGTCGACCGGCCCAACGTCGGCTTCTTGATAGACACCGGTCATACCAAAGTCTCCGGCACCGCCCTGGGCTATGACCCGCATGCCTTCATGGACGCCGTGGCGCCTTACGTGCGCGCCCTCCATTTAAGCGACAATGACGGACGCGAGGACCAGAACCTGCCATTCGACGAGAAGGCCTGGTTCTATTCACGGCTCAAAGAGTTCCGCCACGTACCCTGGGTGTTGGAAGCCTATAAGCTGGATGACACCACCATGAAACAGCAGGTCGCGATGCTCGCCGCCTGCAAAGCCGCGTAAGGATATCTGCGATGGGCGACACCTCTCCCCTGCCGGTGCTGAACTGGCTTGAAGGCCGCCACGACGTCTACACCCGTGCCGGTGCGGCTGATCTGCAAAGCAGCATCCACCGCAACCTGATGGCTACGTTTAAAGACGAGGCGTCGGCGGCCGCCTATCTCGCCACCGACCGCTCCCACTGGCGCCAGCAGGCGATCATCAAGGCGCAGTTCGTCATGGGCCGCACCTATACCGGCACTATTCTCGAAATCGGCGCCGGCACTGGCTGGGCCTCCAGCCTGCTCTCGACCCTGACGCAGGTCGACCGGGTCTATTGTTCGGACTACGACGCGGTGGCTGTGGAAACGCTGATGCCGCAGGTGCAGAAATCGTTGAACGCAAATGCCGGCAAGATTCAGCGCGTGTTCGGCTCGTTCAACAGCATCCCCATGGAGAACGAGGTTGATACCGTCATTTCCATCGGCGCCCTGCATCATTCCGAGAATTTGTTCGTCACGTTCTCGGAGTGCTTCAAGGCCTTGAAGCCGGGCGGTTGGCTGGTGGCGAGCGAGCCCACCTATCCGGATTCCGAAAATAACCGCAAGATCGAGGCGCGCTACAAGAAGGAAGATGCCGCTTCCATGAAGAAATACGGCAAGGTCACGAAGCACGAAGACAACTCTGACCACTATTATCGCCTCAGCGAGTTCATCGCCGCGGCCTATAGCGCGAAGTTCGACGTGCATCCCTTCGTGTTCGATCTCGCCGGCAGCCGCCAGGCCGACGACAAAGTGCTCCAGGACCGTAAGACCGGGACTGGGTTCTTCCCCAACGTTCTTTATCCGTATTTCGCCAAGAACCCGGCCAATCCGATGTTCGACGTCCTGCTGCTGGCGCTGCAGAAACCCCTCGACGGCGGTTGCGATCTCAATCACGTGCTTTCCGGAAGCGGGCGCACCTGGACAGGTGCGTAAGGGTGAGCGCGTGACGGGCGTGGACCTGAGCCGGACGATCCCCGGAATCGCCGCACTAAAGACCGCGGCGGCCAATAGCCATGGCCGCTTTCCTTTTGCCGCCAATGAACCCGACAGCGCCGGCTGGCGCATGGCGCAAGCCGCCCCCGTGCTGGTGAAATCGACTCCGAAGTTCCGCCTCTCGGCGGCGGACACGGTTTTCACCATGGGGTCGTGTTTCGCCCGCAATGTCGAGGAAAGCCTGATCCGCCTGGGGATCAAGGTGTCGTTGGCGGACTTCGATTTCCCGCTGTCCTACTTCCATCCCAATTACGGGCGCCTCAACACCTGGGTGAACACCTCGCTTCACGGCAATATGGTGCGCTCGGTGCTCAACAAGTACACACCGCTGTCGATGCTGAACGAGTTCGAGCGGCTGTTGCGGCCGGAGGCGTTCACCGACCCGCACGAGGGGCTGATTCAGGTGGAGCCCGACAAGTGGTTCGACCCCCACATTAAAAACACGCGCATGATGACCTCGGAGGAAGCGCGCGCCGCCCGCGCGCTCGTCGAAACCGCCACCGCCAGGGTGCGCGATGCAACCACCGTGTTCCTGACCTTGGGCTTCACCGAGACCTGGATCGATTCCGCGACCGGCTATGTCCTCAACGTGGCGCCGTCGCCGCTGCTGATCCGCAAGTGGCCCAATCGGTTCCGCTTCTACAATGCGACCCATGCCGATGTTCTGTCGTCCCTGGAGCAGATTTACGACCTCACCTGCGCGCGCATCCGTCACGACATGAAATTCGTGGTCACCGTGTCACCGGTGCCGCTGGGTACCACATTCACCGACATGGATGTGATCACCGCCAATGCTTATTCCAAGGCCACATTACGCGCGGCGGTCGGGGAGTTCTGCGCCGGGCGCGACAATGTCGATTACTACCCGAGTTATGAAATGGTCACCGCCACGGATCCCAGGATCGCCTGGCAGGAAGACCGGATTCACGTGACCGTTCCCTTGGTGGACGCCGTGATCGGGCGCTTTGTCGAGACCTATTTCGGCTAGGTCATCCCCCGCGAGTTGAAAAACGCGTGCGATGACCGGCTGTCTTTGGTTGCGCCGGTATTGCCGAAAACCGGTTTCCACTTTTCGGCCCGATGCTTCACGCCGCTGTTGCCAATCCCGCGGCTTCCGCGCCATAACGGCGGCCTCCCGACCAGCCTCGAAGGCTCTTCATGCGTCTCCTCGTCACCGGCGGTTATGGCTTCATCGGCTCCGCCTATATCCGTCACGTCATGGCCACCCCGGGTGTCGCGGTCCTCAACATCGACAAGATGACCTATGCCGCCAATCCGA
>CANJOI010000003.1 GCA_947475365.1 Fidelibacterota bacterium
CGGGCGCCACGACAAAGCGCACCGGATTTATGCCCATGACGGTGAGCGCGTCGATCTCCTGGCTGATGCGCATGGTGCCGATGCGCGCCGCGAGCGACGAGCCGGTGCGGCCGGAGATCAGAATACCGGTAAAAATGGGACCAAATTCGCGCACCACCGAAACACCCAAGCCGACCGTGACCTGGTCCTCGGCGCCGAACACCTTCAGCGCATAAATGCCCTGGATCGCGAACATGATGCCGAGGGTGATGGACATCATGGTGAGGATGGGCAGGGCCTGGATGCCCACTTCCATGCAGCGGGCGAACGTCGCGGCGATGCGCACCGGCTGGGCGCGGCCGCGGCCCATGAAGATCCAGAACAGGCTTTGCCAGAACAGAGCGGCGCCCAGGCCAATCTCGGCGATGCCGGCCACGGCCTTCTGGCCCAAACGCGACAGGATCGCGGTGACCCGCGCGGATAGACCGCCCAAAGCCGAAGTGGGGCCGCCTTGGGTCGGGGCTTCGGCCATGGTGGGGATTCTCAGCTTTGAGCGGCGGTGGCCGCTTCAACCGATGGATGGATGGTGAAGACTTTGTCGAGGCGCGCCAGCGACAGCACGCGCATGGCCGCCGACGACACGCTGGCCAGCGCGAAGGATGCGCCCTTCTTGCGGCTGACCTGGAACGCTTCGACCAGCGACGCGACACCCGAGGAATCGATGTAGTTCACCGCGGACAGATCGACCACGACCTTGGTGTTGCCTTCGAGACTTTCCAGCAGCTTCTGGCGCACCACCGGCGAGGTCTGCAAATCGACGTCGCCGTTCAGCGCCACCACCGCCGCCCCGTTCACATTGCGAATCTCGTAGCTCATCTAAATCTTATGCTCCGGAAAGGCCTAACTTACCTTGTTTGGCAGGCGTTTGGTCAATTTAAATAAGTTCCCGACGCCCGGCGGCGGCGGCACAAACCGGGCATCGTCACACACCGATTTGATGAGATGAACGCCGAGCCCCCCGGGGCGGACTTCCGAGAGATTGCGGGGTTTAATGGTGTCCGGGTCCACGGGCTCGGCGAAATCCATGATGTCGACCGTCAGGACATCTCCCTCGCGCGTGTAGTCGATCATGATGTCGCCCTCGGCCTTATTTCCGTAGGCGTGGCGGACGATGTTCTGGCAGGCTTCGTCCACGGCCATTTTCAGGTCGAAGGTCCAGGATTCGGAGGCATCGCAGTATTTGGACGCCTGTTCCGTGGCTGAACGGATCAGTTTCAAGCGGTCGGGGCGCGCCGGAACGCGGATGCGCATGATCTGACCGTCTTCCACCGAGAGTTTGTTGTCGATCGGCGGCTTAGCCCCCACCGGCGCGATGCCCATGTCCTCGACCACCAGCAACGTCAGGTCGTCGCGCAGCGACTGGCCGGGCAGCTTGACGGCGCCGGCAATGCTCTTGAGGCGCAGATCCGGCGCTTCCTCGGCGTGGTCGCGGATCAGGGCGCGCACGCCATCGATCCCGAGCATGCCGCCGCCGAAGGTGGTGGCCTCCGTGAGGCCGTCGGTGAACACATAAAGCATGCCGCCGGCGAGATAGATCTCGGTCACGGGAAATCCATCCGGCCCGGCGATGTCCTGGGCGATGCCCAAGGGCGGCGCATCGGCGGGGATGGAGATGAATCGCTCGGTCCGGAGGTCAAAGTGCAAAGGGGGCTCGTGGCCGGCGTTGGTGAGCCGCAACACGCCGGTGCCGGGGTGGAACAGCCCGCCCACCATGGTCACGAACATGCCGTGGAAATTGGTTTCGCACAGTTCGTTGTTGATGGCGTTCAGGAGCTGGCCGGGGTCCTCGGCGCTTTTGGCGAGGCAGCGGAACAGGCTCGAGGTCTTGGCCATCAGGAGCGCGGCGTTCATGCCCTTGCCGGACACATCGCCGACGTTGAACCAGATGCGCCCGTCCGGCAGCGGCAGGATGTCGTAGAAATCGCCCGAGACCGACCGCGCCGGAATATTTATGCCGTGCAGCGGGAAATCGCGGCTGGTCGGCTGCGGCAACAGGTTGCGCTGGATCTCGGCGGCCAGTTCCAGTTCGTGCTGGTTGCGCTCTTGCTGGACGATCTTGTGGGTGAGGCGGAAATTGCTGATGGCGAGCGCGGCGGCGCCGGCGAGCGTTTCCAGGAGCATGAGGTCTTCGGCGTCGAACAATCCGTCGCCGCCGATGCGGTTGATGACCTCGATGGCGCCCAGGCAGTCGCTGCCGATCACCAGCGGGGCCACCAGCAGCGAGCGGGTGGTGAAGCCGGTCTTGGCGTCCACCGCCGCGCCGAAATCCTCGCGCTCGGCCACATCGCGCACCAGGGCGCCTTCGCGCATGCCGACCGCGCGGCCGACCACGCCGGTATTGGCGGAGATATTGAGCCCGGTGATGTCCACCGGCCCATAGCAGGCCGAGCACACCAGCGCCTCGCCGGAGTCGCTGAGCAGGAACAGCGACGCGGCCTCGGCGCCCATATAGGTGGTGATGCGGGCGAGGGCCGACTGGACGATGGTCTTGTAGTCCGAACTGGCCGTGAACTCGCGGGTCATCTCGGCCAGCAGGCCGAGGTGGTCCCTCACCCCGCGGCCGGTGTGACGTTCTCCATCGTGCCCGGCGTGGACATCAGGCTGTGCCGGAGGTGTCTCCGGGGGCTTTTCCGCCGCGCTGCTGTTGGCCGCTTGCTTGGGCATGGCTGAACTATGCCCTGTCTCGCGCGGCGGGACAATCAAGGCGGGGCCGTGTCTTCAGGCGGTCTTTATGCGAGGATCGCGCGGTAAACCGCAAGATAGCGCTCAACCACCGCGGCCTCGGAAAACGCGGCGGCGGTGCGCTGGCGGCCACCGGCCACCAGGCGCTGGGCCAGCGCCCGGTCTTTAAGAATCGCATTCACCTGCGCCGCCAGGGCGCCCGCATCGTCCACCGGGGCGAGCAATCCATCATCGCCGTCGTGCACCAGCTTGCCTGGCCCCTGACTCGCGCAGGCGACCAGCGGCACCCCGTGCGACCAGGCGTTGAGCACGACGTTGCCGAACGGCTCGCTGCGCGACGGCAGCAGGCAGACATCGGCGGCCTTGAGCAGCGCCGAGCGGTCATCGCGCCAGCCCAGGAAGCGCACCCGGCCGCCCAGGCCGAGATCCGCGGCCAACTGTTTGAGTTTCCCTTCCGCCGGTCCCTCGCCCGCGATCCACAGCACGGCGTCCTTGATCTCCACCAGAGCGCGCAGCGCGATATCGATGCCCTTGGCGGGATGCAGGCGCGCGAGGATCAGCAACACCGGCGCGGCTTGGCCGCCCAGAAGCGCCCGGTCCACCGCCGGCTCGTCGCGCACCGGGCAGAAGTTGGGGATGTAGTGCACGGCCGCGGCCGCGCGGCCCTCGCGCACCACATAGTCGCAGATGTCCGGCGTGTTGCAGATGAGGTGCGTACAGCGACGATAGTATTTGAGATCGTAGTAGCCGCCGAGGCGTCCGACATTCACCCAGGGACCTTTTGGAAGATCCTTGCAGGCCCTGTTCATCCAGCCCATGGCGATGTCAGGCTTCGCGGCTTTGGCGATCTTGGCGAGCTTGAAGCGTGTGACCAGATCGAGCGGCCCGCCGAACTTGAGCATGGTGACAGGGCAGCCGGCCTTCGCAAGGATGGCGGCGCGCTCTGGGTACGGGCGGATCACGCCGACCTGCTCGGTTCCGGCTTTCACCAGCGCCGGCACCAGGTCTTCGTAGAACAGTTCCGCGCCGCCGTGGCGGCCGCTGGCCATGACTTGCAATACGCGCATGTGCCACACTCCTAACCCAACATCCGCTATAAGTCCCTCCCGTTTTCCAGCTTGACCGTGATGACCGGCGCCCCGCTCAAATATCCCGTCCGCCACCGCCTCGAGGCCCTGACCGCGCGCCTGATGTTCGGGCTGCTGCGCCTGTTGCCGACGCGCGCGGTTTCGGATTTCGGCGGCTGGCTGGGGCGCACGGTGGGGCCGCGCACGCGCGCGCACCGCATCGCCGCGCGCAACATGGCCGCGGCCATGCCCGAGGCCGACGCGGCGCAGCGCGACGCCTGGCTGGTGGAAGCCTGGGACAATTTCGGCCGCACCATGGTGGAATACGCGGTGCTGCAACGTTTCGACCGCGCGCGCGAGGACCGCGTCGATGTGGAGGGCCACGAACGCCTGGCGGCGGTCCCGGCGGATCAGCCGGTGATCCTGTTCTGCGCCCATCTTGCCAACTGGGAAGTGATCCCGCTGGCGCTCACCGGCCGGTCCAAGCCGCTGACCATCGTTTACCGCGCCGCCAACAATCCGCTGGTGGACCAGATGATCGCCGCGGCGCGGGCGCCCTACACCGCGGACATGCTAGCCAAGGGCATCGCGGGGGCGCGCCGCATCGTGCGCGCGTTGATGGATGCGGCCCATGTCATCATGGTGGTGGATCAGAAACTCAACACCGGCTTGGCCGTGCCGTTCTTCGGCCGGCCCGCCTTCACCAGCCCCGCGGTCGTGAGCCTCGCCATGCGCTACGGCTGCCCGGTGTTCCCGGTGCGCACCGAGCGCCTGGCCAACGGCCGCTTCCTGGTGTCGGTGGAGGCGCCCTTCACGTTTCCCCCCGGAGACGAGAGCGCGTTGCGCGCGGGCCTGACGCAGGTGAACGCGCGCCTGGAACAATGGATCAGGAAGAAGCCCGGCCAGTGGCTATGGATGCACCGCCGCTGGCCCGACTAAAGGGCTATTCACCCGGCGCGATGGTCAGGACGAGGCCGTCAAGCGTTTCCGAAAACTTGATCTGACACGACAGGCGCGAATTGGCGGGCTTGAAGGAACCGGTGTGCTTCACCAGCTCCTGTTCATCCTCGGAGCGCTTTCCGGTTTTGGCGGTCCAGGCGTCGTCGATCAGCACATGGCAGGTGGCGCAGGAGCAACAGCCGCCGCAGACCGCCTCGATATCGAGGTTATGGTCGCGCAGGATTTCCATCACCGACGGGCCCGGCTTGGCGTCGATCACATGCGTGCGGCCGGTGCGATCGGTAACGTTGATGATGGCCATGGCTACCCTTTTTCCTGACGCAGGCTGGGTATCGCAGGAGGGCTTTCGCCCGCAAGGCCTTTGTCAGCAACTCTTGTTTGCAATTTCGAGGATCAGGCGGCGGTGGCCCGGCGGCATGTCCCCGGGCAAGGCGTGCACCGGGAAAAACCGGGCCTCGAAAATCTCGAAATTCAGCCGGGAGGGCAGCGCCACGGGCGCGGCGCCAATGACAATCACCTCCATATGCCGGGGCGAGATCATGTTCACCCCCGCGATCCCGGCCGTGGCGGCCTCCAGGCCGGTTTCCTCCCTGAGTTCGCGCACCGCCCCCTGCTCAGGGGTTTCGCCCGCCTTGAGAAATCCGCCAGGCAGGCCCCAGGGATAACGGTCCCGGAAGACATGGCGCAGCAACAGCACCTCGCCCCCGGCATCGCGGAAGATCCCCGCGGCGCTGACGATAAAGTGCGGATTGGCGGCGTGCAGAAGACCCCGGATCATCCAGGCCGGCAGGCGCCGGCACAGGGCCGCGATCAACGCCTTCATATGACCTCGCCCATGTTCACGCCCTCTCCCCGCCGGAATCGGAGTTGTATTATTCTAGGGCGCGCGAGGGGGATAGCGTTCATGAGATCCATCATCACAGCCGCGGGCGCCGCGGCAATCCTGGTCACCACACCGGCCCACGCCGTGGATATCGTCAACCGCGACCGCGTCGCGCGCGAAGCGGTGGTGAACACCAGCGACGGGCAGAGCAACATCATCACGCTTAAGGCCGGTGAACGCGCCGCCGATGTGTGCACATCCTGTGTGATCCTGGTGGGCGACACCTCGGTGGAGGTCGTCGGGCGCGCGGTCGCCGTCATCCAGGGCGGCAAGGTCACCGTCGGCCGCTGAGGCGGTTGCGCCCCGCCAGCGCAGCGCATCCCAGCAGGAGCGCGGTCGCCGCCACCAGCAGCGCCGCAAGCGCGTTGATCTTGGGGCTGACTCCGAGGCGGATGCTGGAATAGATCACCATCGGCAGAGTCGTGGATTGCGGCCCGGCGACGAAGCTCGCGATCACCACGTCGTCCAGGGACAGCACGAACGCCAGCAGCCATCCCGCCGCCAGCGCCGGCGCCATCATCGGCAGCGTAATGCGAAAAAACACGGTGAACGGACGCGCGCCCAGGTCGCTGGCGGCGTCCTCGATCTCCCGGTCCATACCCGCCAGCCGTGCGCGCACGATCAGCGCCACGGTCGCCATGCTGAAACTGGCATGGGCTATGACGATGGTGGCCAGCCCTCGGCCCGGCAGGAACGGGACGGCGCTTTCCGCCGCCACGAACAGCAGCAGAAGCGACAGGCCCGTGATCACTTCCGGCACCACCAGCGGCGCTATGGTCGCGGTTGCGAACAGCCAGCGTGCGCGAAACGCACCGAAGCGCGCGAGGCAGTAGCCGGCGGCCGCGCCGACGATCACCGCCAGGGTGGCGGAGAGCACGCCTACCACCAGGCTGGTATTGGCCGCGGCCATGATCTGCCGGTCATTCAGGAGTTCGCCGTACCAGGCGGTCGAAAAGCCGGTCCACACCGTCACCAGCCGCGAGGCGTTGAAGGAATAGACGATCACCGCCGCCAACGGCACATAGAGGAACGCGAGGCCGGCCGCGAGCGCGAGGCCGAGCCAGGGAATGCGCCTCACGGTTCCTCTCCCAAGGTGCGCTGCACCGCCAGGACCGGGATCACCAGCACCGCCATCATCACCACCGTCAAGGCGGCCGAGAGCGGCCAATCGCGGCTGGAGAAGAACTCACTCCACAGCACCTTGCCGATCATCACCGTGTCGGGGCCACCGAGAAGATCTGGAATCACGAACTCGCCGACACAGGGGATGAACACCAGGAGCGCGCCCGCCATCACGCCCGGCAGGGACAACGGCAGGGTCACGGAGAGAAAGGCGCGCCACGGCGTCGCGCCGAGATCGCCCGCGGCCTCGACGAGGGCCGGATCGAGCCGTTCCAGCCGCGCATAGAGCGGCAACACCATGAACGGAAGGTAAGCGTAGACCATGCCGAAACACACCGCGGCGGTGGTGTTGATCATCTGCAACGGGGTATCGATCAGGCCAACGGACTCCAGGACAGCGTTGATCACACCCCCTGGCCGCAACAGGCCGATCCAGGCGTAAATCCGGATCAAGAGGGAGGTCCAGAACGGCAAGGTCACCAGGAGCAGAAGCAGGCCGCGCCTGCGTTCGGGCGCCCGCGCGATGGCATACGCCATGGGATAACCGGCCAGCACGGCCAGGATCGTCGCCAGGCCGGCGATTTTGACGGAGCTGACATAGGCGCCGGCATAGAACGAGTCCGCGAACACATCGCGGTAGTTGGCGAGCGTCGCCCGCAGCGCGCCATGGTCGATCAGCGCCGTGTAGGGCGGCACGCCAACGGCGGTTTCAGCCAGGCTGATCTTTACGACAATCGCCAGCGGCAGGAAGAACAGCAGCGCAGCCCAGACCCAAGGAACCGCCAGCAGCGTCTTCCGGAACCGCGCGGCGCTCATGGCGCGAGCACCCGCACCGCCGCCGCCGGCCAGGAGGCCGTGACCGTATCGCCGCGGCGGAAGGCCGCGCCGGCGCCGTTCTGCCGCACGACCCGGAGACGGTGCTCCCCATGCCGCACGAAATAGGTGGAAACCGTGCCGCCGTAGACCACCTCCGCGATAACGCCGGTGATCTGATTGGAACCAACATCATTCTCCGGCCCCCGCAGGGTGATCTGTTCAGGGCGCACCGCCACCGCCACCATCGCGCCCTCGCGCGGCAGCGGATCGGCGACCCGCACCGTACCGGCGGCGCAAGCGACGGAATCAGTCCCTGTCACCGCGCCGTCCCAGATATTCATATGCCCGAAGAACCCCGCCACTGCGCGGTTCAACGGGCGATCGTAGAGATCGCGCGGCGCGCCGGTCTGCAGGATGCGCCCGCGGTCCATGACCGCCACACGCGTTGCCATGCCCATGGCCTCGTCCTGGTCGTGGGTGACCACGATGAAGGCGATCCCAAGTTTCTCGCGGAGCGTCATGAGTTCCAGTTGGGTGCGTTCGCGCAAATGTTTGTCGAGGGCCGCCAGCGGTTCGTCCAGGAGCAGGGCGCGCGGGCGTTTGGCGAGACAACGAGCCAGCGCCACCCGCTGTTTCTGGCCGCCAGAGAGCTGCTGCGGCTTGCGCGTGCCGAGGGCTTCCATCTCCACGCGCGCCAGCGCCTCACGTACACGATCTGTAAGTGCGGCGCCCTTGAGGCCGTCCTGCCGGAGCCCGAAAGCCACGTTGTCCGCGACGGTCATATGCGGAAACAGCGCGTAGGACTGGAACATCATATTGACCGGGCGCTGGTAGGGGGCGCGGCCGTTCTGGTTTACGGCGTCGATGAGGATCTGTCCGGCGTCGGGCGTTTCCAGTCCGGCAATGGCGCGCAGCAGCGTGGTCTTGCCGCAGCCCGAAGGTCCGAGCAGCGCCAGGAATTCATTCTCGGCCACGTCCAGCGAAACAGCGTCCAGCGCGATCACGTCACCGAAGCGCTTGGTGAGTCCTTCAATCCGGATGACGGCTGGCACTAGTTACCGGCCTTGATCCGGTTCCAGATGCGGGTGCGCAGGCGTTCGATCTCCGGCGATGGCGTCGATTCCGAGAACAGCTTCTTCATGGTCGCCGGATCGGGATAGACGGTCTTGTCCTTTTTGATCTCGGCATCGATGTAGGGGGCCGCCTTGGCGTTGCCGTTGGCGTAGAACACCTTGTTGGTGATCGGTCCGATCACCGCCGGGTCGAGGATGTAGTTGAGAAACGCGTAGGCCGCGTCGGCATGGGGGGCGTCCTTGGGGATCGCCATGAAGTCGGACCACATCACGGCGCCTTCTTTGGGAATGCTATAGCTGATCTCGACCCCCTTCTTGGCCTCCGCCGCGCGGTCGCGGGCCTGAAACACATCGCCGGAGAATCCCATGGCGACGCAGATGTCGCCGTTGGCCAGCGCCGAGATGTATTCGGAATTGTGGAACTTGCCGACCGAGGGCCGCACCTTGCGCCACAGCTCCGCGACCTTGTCGTAGTCGGCGGGTGTATTCGAATGGGGATCGAGGCCGAGGTAGTTGAGCGACACCTCGAACACGTCCGAGGGAGAATCGAATACATAGACCCCGCACTTGGCGAGCCTGGCGGCGTTGGCCGGATCGAACAAGAGGCTCCAGCTATCCACAGGCGCATTGGGCCCGAGGGCCGCGCGCACTTTGGCGGCGTTGTAGCCGATGCCTGAGGTGCCCCACATGTAGACAATGCCGTGAGCATTGCCGGGATCGACCCCGGCGGCGCCGGCGGTGATCTGCGGGTCCTGGGTGCCGATATTGGCGAGCTTGGATTTGTCCAATGGCCGCACCACGCCCGCCTGGATGAACCGCCGCAGCACCGGACCATTGGGGACAATCACGTCGTAGCCCGAACCACCCGCCAGCAGCTTCGCCTCGAGCATCTCGGAGGAGTCGAACACGTCCATATTCACGGCGATGCCGGTGCGCTTTGTGAAATTGGCGAGCGTGTCGGGGGCGAGGTAGTCCGACCAGATGTAAAGGTTAAGGACTTTGTCGGCGGACGCGGCGGACGCAGGGCACGCCGCCGCGATCCCCAACGTCATAATCGCCGCCACCGCCACCAGCCGCGCGCGGACTCCGGAAACGACCGTCATGTAACCCCCGGTTCACAAAACTCCCTCCACTTTAAGCATTTCCCGGTGACGCGGGTACGGGATTGCGGCACATTCTGTTGGCTTTCAATCGGGGGCTTTCATGACGGCGGCGATCCACCGGGCCTATGTCACCGCGGCCGGATGCCAGATCCACTACCGTCAGGCGGGGCCGGACGGCGCCCGCAGCCCGCTGCTCCTGATCCATCCCAGCCCATCGTCCAGCCTCGTCTATGAACCGTTGATGGCCGAACTGGGCACCGACCGCCTGGTGATCGCGCCCGACCTGCCCGGCCATGGCATGTCCGATATCCCGCCGGAGCCGCCGGCCATTGCCGAGTACGCCGCCACCCTGCTGGCGCTGGAGGCCATGCTCGGCCTCGGGATGTTCGACATCGTCGGCTATCACACCGGGGGATTGATTGCCGCCGAAATGGCGCGCCAGCACGCGGCGGTGCGTAAGATTGTGATGATATCGGCCATGGTGCTGACGGATGAGGAGCGCGCCCGCCTGAAGGGCCGCGCCGCGCGCGGCATCGACGAACACGCCGCATCCTTTGGGCCGGGGTGGCAGAATTTCAAGACCAACTTCTGGCGCATGGGCAATGACGAGGCCCGCACCTGGAACCTCTACCTCGAGGCCCAGCGCAATCCTTCCACGTCGGCCTGGGGCATGACCGCGGCGGCGGATTACGACCTCACCGCGGTGCTGCAGGGCCTCGCGCAGCCAATCCTGGTGCTCAACCCGGAAGACGACCTGCGCGCCCATACCAACCGCGTGGGGCCATCGCTCAGGAACGGCAAGGTCCACGACCTGCCGGGCTGGACCCACGGCTTTGTCGACAGCAAAGCCGTGGAGACCGCGAAGCTGGTGCGGGATTTTCTAGATAACTAACCGGCGGACGTCAGATCAAAATCCGCCGCCAGCGGGATGTGGTCCGAGCTGCGCACATGCGTGAGCGCGCGGGCGCTGATCAGCCGTACACCGCGATAAAACACGTGGTCCAGGGTCTGGTTGAAGTGCCGCCATTGCGGCGCCGCCACCGGCGCGCGGGTCAACCCGGCGCCGGCCATGGACTTCTGCAAAAGATGCCAGCGCGGCTCGTTCCAGGTGTTGAAGTCGCCCGCGATGATGCACGGACCGTCGTGGCCCTGAACCTTGGACGTGATCTGCGCCACCTGCCGGGCGAACTTGGTGTGCGACACCAGGTTGATGGCATGCACGTTCAGCACCAGGAGCCGCGCGCCGCCCGCGAGCGGGTATTCGGTATGCAGAAAGGTTTTCGGCGTGCCGATAATCGGCTCGAAATCCTGCGAGCGCACGAAGGCCATGGACGCGGCCGCGACCCTGCAGCCGGTCTTGGGACCCGTGGTGACATGTTCGCGTACACTGCGCAGATTCTCGACCATCACCCATTCCAGCCCGCTGGCGAGATGAAAGGGGTGAGCGACTCCGCCGTGCAACACCGCCTCCTGCAGCAGCACCATGTCGGCGCCGGTGGCCAGGGTGGTCAGGTCGGACAGCCATCCGCGCCGCTGGGACTTGAAGATGTTCCAGCTGATCAGCCTGAGGGTCGGACCAAAGGCCTCGGTCGAAGCTTCGCCGAGCTTTTTCAGCGCGTCGTCTTCGGGGGCCGCGCGGAAGCTTCTGAGCGGGAAGCTCTTTAAAGGGAAGAAGGGCATCGGAGGTCCGGGTTAGCCTATTCCAGCAAGCTTTGGAATAGCATAGCGCTCTTAACGCCCGGCGCGCGCCCGATGTTGTGCGGCCCAGCCCCTAGATGGCCCGCGCCGCCGCGCGCATCACCGACATCACATCGTCCGGGCTGACGCGATCGCGCTGCATGACCATGGCGATGATGGGGTCGCTGAGCATGTCGTCCAGCTGGGGTTCGACGCCGCCGTTGAAGAAACACACGGAATTCTGACGGCCGAATGCGGCGACGGAGCGCTTACCGATGGAACGGCGGGGAGAGAGTTTCGCGACGCGGTCCTGCATGGTGAACCCCTTTATTAAACGTCTGTTGCGACCGTCCTGGACATCCGTAAAGGCGAAAAGCGTTCAAATTATGACACGCCGCCAAGTGAGTAGAGCCGATCCGGTGAATCAACAAACGGCCGCGGCGGCATCGTTCCTGCGGCGGATTTTCATTGCGTATCGTTCATCCGGCGCCGTCGAAGTGTAGACCGGGTCAGACGGCGCTGTATCGTTCGCCGGATGAAAAAATCTTTAATTCCGGCGGCAACCAGTCTCGCGCAACGCAGCGCAACAAATCCTCCAGGTCACGCGTTTGTTGGGGAAATCTCACGCGTGACAGCCCGTGATGAGTGTATGGCTCATCGCCTGTTTGCAAACCTTCGGAGGATTTATGACCGCCATTGCGCAGCAACCCCATCGTCGTATGGCCAAGACCGCCGTGACCGTGGCGATGATCGCGACCTTGGGCGTCTCGTTGTGCGCCTGCGAAACCATCGAACGGGAGACCGGCTTTAACCGCTCTACCCAGATGGGCGCGGCCGGCGGTGCGGCTTTCGGCGGCATCGTCGCGGCGCTGGCCAACGCCAACCCGGCGTGGATCGCCGCCAGCGTGATCCTGGGCGGTGTGGCCGGCGGCGCCATCGGCAACGCCATGGGCAAGGAAGACGCGGAACGCCACGCCCGCGCCAACCTGGGCGCCCTCGACGCCCTCAACCAGGGCCAGACCGAGAGATGGAATAACGCCCGCACCGGCAACTACGGCAGCACCACGGTGACCCGTGTCGTCAGCCGCGACAGCGGTCAGACCTGCAAATCCTATCGCGAAACCGTCCATGCCGGCTCGCAGACCGTCACCAAGGAAGGCACCGCCTGCCGTTATCCGGGCGGAACCTGGCAACTGGTCTAACCGTTCCATCCCCTGCACGGCTCTCTCTTGGGGCCGGCTCCTCACAGGGGCCGGCCCCAAGGCGTTGAGCCCCGTGACATTTTTGGTTGGAAAAAAGGACGCGCCATGGTCACCCAGGACCATTCTCAACAGAGCCAGTTTCAGAGCACCGCCCCGACCCAGGCCGCCGGGGCCGCCAGCGATTCCGCCCCGGGCCCCTTCACCCTACCGCCGCTGCCGTACGACGCGGATGCCCTGGCGCCGCATATCTCGGCCAAGACCCTGGAGTTCCACCACGGCAAGCATCACAAGGCCTATGTCGACAAGGCCAACAAACTGGTGGCGGAGAACAAGGACGCCGACCTCAACGACACAGTGATCGAACACATCGTGGTGCGCGCCGCGCGCAATCCGGAGCTGACCGAGCTGTTCAACAACGCCGCACAAGCCTGGAATCACAGCTTCTTCTGGCAATGCCTGACGCCGGACGGCAAGAAACCCACCGGCGCCCTGGCCAGGAAGATCGACGCCGACCTCGGCGGCTTCGAAGGTTTCGCGAAGAAATTCGAAGACGCCGCCACCAAGCAGTTCGGCTCGGGCTGGGCCTGGCTGGTGATGGACTGCGGCAAGCTGAAGGTCATCAAGACCGGTAATGCCGACATGCCGCTCATTCACGGCCAGATCCCGCTCCTCACCCTCGATGTGTGGGAACACGCCTATTACCTGGACTACCAGAACCGCCGCCCGGCCTACATCAAGGCGGTGATCCAGAACCTGCTGAACTGGGAATTCGCGGAAGCGAACCTGGAACACGCGCTTGGCAAGCAGGGCGCGTAGACCGCTCCCCTGACTTGGGCTAATCCTTCGCGCACTTTTGGAAGCGCGAAGGATGAACCATGCGTACCGATATCCTCGGCCCGGTCTTCGTGGTGGCCGTCGTCCCTATCGGCCTGGTGGGGTTCTATATCTACTCCCTCCGCGCCGACCTTGCGGCAAGCGACCGGGTCATCGCCCTCGAGCGCCAGGCCCGCGCGGAGTGGGAGCGCAAGTTCGAGGACCTGCAAAAGATCTGTCCGCAGCCTACGCCGTAAGGGTTTCGTAGATATCCCTGGCATTGGCGGCGACACGTAAGCCGCGCGCGACGTCGGCGTCACGGAGCAGCCGCGAAATAGCTGCCAGCGCCGGCAGATGACTCGCGCCGGTCTCCGGCGTGAGCAGGAGAAACACCAGATCAACCGGCTGCCCATCGATGGCGCCGAAATCGATCGGCGGCTCGATGCGGGCGAACAGGCCGAACGGCTGCGCGAGGCCGTGCAGGCGCGCGTGCGGAATGGCCACGCCGCGGCCGACGCCGGTGGAACCCAGCCGCTCCCGCGCCTCCAGCGCGTCGCGTATCGCCGGTTCGTCGCGTTTCAACGCCAGGGCGGCGCGGCGCGCCAGTTCCGCTAGCAGCGAGGCTTTGTCACCTGCATCGAGGCCGGGCACCACGTGCGGCCGGTCCAGCAGATCGGCGATCTTTTGCATCAGGCGTCGGCCCCGGTGCGCAAGCGGTAGCCCACACCCTGTTCGGTGAGAATATGCTGGGGACGCTCGGGGTCCTTCTCCAGCTTCTGGCGCAGCGCGCGGATGTAGAGGCGCAGGTACTGCACATCGGTCGCCGTCCCCCAGACCTCGTGGATGATGTATTTGTGGGTGAGCACCTTGCCCGCGTTGGCCACCAACACCTTCAACAAGTCGTATTCCCGGGGCGAGAGCCTGATCTCGGCGCCGTCGACGGTCACAAGCCGGCGCGCGAGGTCCACTTTCAGCCCGCCGCTGGCGAAGACCGGCTCGGCTCCCTCTTTGCGCAGCGCGTGACGCAGAGCCGTGCGGATGCGCGCCAACAGTTCGTCAACGCCGAACGGTTTGGTAACATAGTCGTCGGCGCCGAGGTCGAGAGCCTTTACCTTCCCGGCTTCGTCGGTCCGGCTGGAGAGCACGATGATGGGCACCGCCGAGCCGCCCGCGCGCATTTTTTCGATCACCTCGAAGCCGTGCATCTGGGGAAGCCCCAGATCCAGCACCACCACATCAACCGCGTTGCGCTTGAGCTCGTCCATGGCGCCGATGCCGTCGTCGGCTTCCAGCACGATGTAGCCTTGGGCGGAAAGACTGGTGCGCAGGAGCCGCCGGATCGGCGGTTCGTCATCGACCACCAGGATGCGGGCCGGACCGCCTGTGAGCGTCATGCGGCCTCCACTGCGACCGGAATGTCTTGCGGCACCGGCAGCATGATGGTGAACACCGCGCCGGCGCGGTCGCTGCGGTTGCCGGCGGTGATGGTGCCGCCCATGGCCTCGACGAAGCCGCGGCAGATGGCCAGCCCCAGGCCCGTGCCGGCGCGTTTCCGGTCGGTGGCGTGCACGCGGTAAAATTTGTCGAAGATGCGTTCGAGATCGCCGTCGGGAATTCCCTCGCCCTCATCCAGCACCTGCAGCCGCACCTGACCACCGGCCGCATGCGCGGTCATCCTGATTTCGGTGCCGGGCGGCGAATACTTGGCGGCGTTGTCGACCAGATTGAACAGCACCTGCTCGAACAGCACCGGGTCAAGACGCACCAGCGGCAGGTCTTGCGCGAAATCCGTGGTGATGCGGTGGCCGCTCATGACTTTGGCGGCGCGTTCCAGCGCGCTGCCGGCGACATCGGACAGATCGATCATCTCGCCCTTGGGGGCGATCTTGCCCGATTCCAGCCGGGTCATGTCGAGCAGATTGGCGATGAAGCGGTTGAGGCGTTCGGACTCGTCCTGGATCAGGCCGGTCAGTTCGTCCCGGGCTTTGTCGTCCAGGTTCGCCTGGTAATTCCTCAGGCTGGTGGCCGCGCCCAGGATCGAGGCCAGGGGCGTGCGCAGGTCGTGGGAGATGGAGGTGAGCAAGGCCGAGCGCAGGCGTTCGGTTTCCGCCGTCAGCCGCGCCTGGTCGATGTCGCGCGCAAGCGTGATGCGTTCGATCGCCAGCGCCGCCTGGTCCACCAGCGCGTCGAGCAACCGGCGGCGGTCGGGCGTGAGGATCGGGCCGGGCCGGTCGCTGTCCAGCCCGACGACGCCCACGAGACCGCGGCCCGTGCTCATGGGGAGGAACAGCCAATGCACGCCGGGGAGCGTGTCGGCGCCACGGCCGGCCGGGCGGCCATGCTCCCAAGTCCACTTGGCGGCGGCGAAATCCGCCTCCGCCAGCGTGTCCTCGGGCGGGTAACCGGCGCCGACGGCAATCGTGCCGTCCTGCGGCAGCAACAGCACCACGCGCACCTTGAGCATGGAGGCGATCTGATACGTGGTGGCCCAGAGCAGATCGTCGAGCTGCACCGATCCGGCCAGTTTGCGGCTGAAGGTGTATAGCTCCTCCATGGCGCGGGCGCGCTGGCCGGCGCCGATGGCCTGGGCGCGGATGCGCGCGGTCATATTGCCCGTGACCACCGCCACCACGATGAAGAAAAACAAGGCAAGCGCATTCTCGGGATCCGCGATCGTGAGGGTGTGCAGCGGCGGAATGAAGAAGAAATTGTAGACCAAAGCGCTGGCGAGCGCCGCGAATACCGAGGGCCACAACCCGTAAGTCACCGCGCTGGTGAGCACGGCCCCCAGGAACACCAGGGCGATGTTGGAGATATCCAGAAACTGCTTCAGGCCAAGGCCGATCACCAAGGCGGCCACGACCATGCCCAGAGTCCCCACATACTCCGCGGGGTTGACGCCCGGCCCGGCCGGGGCGTCAACGGGATTGGCGCCGGCGTTTTCCGCCTGTCCTTCGGCGATGACATGCACGCTGATGCCGCCCGCCTGACGGATCAGCTGATGGGTGATGGACGATCGCCACAGCTCCGACCAGCGCGAGCGTTGCGACGTGGCGATGACGATATGCGTGACGTTGTTGGCGCGCGCGTATTCCAGCACGCCCGCCGCCACGTCGGAGGCCGGCGTGGTGACCGCCTCGCCGCCCAGGTGTTCGGCCAACCGCAGGGCTTCCGCAATGCGATCCTTGCCGGCTTCGGAGAGGCGCAAGGACCGTGAGGTTTCCACATGCATGGCGGTCCAGGTGGCGCGCAGGCGGTCCGCCAGCCGGCGGGTGTAGCGCACGAGGCCGGGCCCGCTCGGGTGTTCGTTGACACAGGCCAGCACCCGCTCGCCCGCCGCCCACGGTCCGGGAATGGCGTTGGCCCGCATATAGGTGACCATCTGGTCGTCCACCCGCTGGGCGGTGCGCCGGAGCGCCAGTTCCCGCAGCGCGGTGAGGTTGCCCGGCATGAAATAGTTCTGCACTGCCCGCTGGGCGAGCTCGGGCATATAGACCTTGCCGTCCTTGAGGCGCTGCAGCAGGTCTTCCGGCGTCAGGTCAACCAGTTCCACATCGTCGGCCCGGTCGAAGATGGAATCCGGCACGGTCTCGCGCACCCGGACGTGGGTGATTTTGGCGATGACGTCGTTCAGGCTTTCGAGGTGCTGGATGTTGAGCGTGGAATACACGTCGATGCCGCCCGCCAGCAGTTCCTCGACGTCCAGGTAACGCTTGGGGTGCCGGCTGCCCGGTGCGTTGGTGTGGGCCAGTTCATCGACCAGCACGAGGCGCGGGCGGCGCGCGAGCACGGCATCAATGTCCATTTCGTCCAGCGCCCGGTCTTTGTAATCGATCGCCCGGCGCGGCAGGATTTCGAGCCCCTCCAGCAGCGCCTGCGTTTCCTTGCGGCCGTGCGTTTCCACAACGCCGACGACAACGTCCCAGCCTTCGCGGCGCTTGGCCTGGGCGGCCTGAAGCATCTCGTAGGTTTTGCCGACCCCCGGCGCCGCGCCCAAGAAAACCTTGAGCCGGCCACGCAGCTCGCCCGACGCCTGTTTCAACAGCGCGTCGGGCGAGGGCCGGATATTCGGATCTCTGCGGTTTTCCGCCATGGCGACAGTCTACTCCGGGAAGGCGCCGAAATCCTGCTAGCGAAGGGCGTCCAAAGCCAGGTTCAGCTTCAGGACATTGACGCGCGGCTCGCCGAGAATTCCCAGCACCCGGTCTTCGATATGCTGGTCCACCAAGGCCTGCACCTTCGCCACGGGCAGATGGCGCGCCTTGGCGACCCGCGCCGCCTGGAAGCGCGCCGCCGCCGGGGTAATGTCGGGGTCGAGGCCGCTGGCAGAGGACGTGATCAGGTCGACGGGGATGGCCCGGCCCGGATTTTCAGCCTTGAGGACCGCGGCATCGGCCTTCACGCGGTCAAGCAACGACTGAGATGTCGGACCCAGGTTCGATCCGGACGAGTTGGCCGCGTTATAGGGAACCGATATGGACTTCGACGCGTCCGCGGGATCGGGGCCGCTGGTGGCCGACGGCCGGCCGTGGAAATACCTGTCGCGGGTGAAGGTCTGGCCGATCAGCTCCGAGCCGATCACCTTGCCGTCCTTTTCGATCAGGCTGCCGGCGGCCTGGTGCGGGAACGCGACCCTCGCCAGTCCGGTCATGCCGAGCGGGTAGATGACACCGGTGATGACCGTCATGGCGGCGATCATGACCAGCGCGGGGCGGATATGACTCAACATCGCGGGACTCCTTATGCCAGGCCAACGGCGGAAACGAAAAGGTCGATGAGCTTGATGGCGGCGAACGGCACGACGATTCCGCCCAGACCGTAGATCAGCAGGTTGCGGCGCAGGATGCTGGCGGCGCCCACCGGGCGGTAGCTCACGCCGCGCAGAGCCAGGGGGATCAGCGCGATGATGATCAGAGCATTGAAGATGATGGCCGACAGGATCGCGCTCTCGGGTGTGGCCAGTTTCATCACGTTCAGCGCCTGGAGCTGCGGATAAAACGCCACGAACATGGCGGGGATGATGGCGAAATACTTGGCCACGTCGTTGGCGATGGAAAAGGTGGTCAGGGCGCCGCGCGTCATCAGCAGTTGTTTGCCGATTTCCACCACCTCGATCAGCTTGGTGGGATCGCTGTCGAGGTCGACCATATTGCCGGCCTCGCGCGCCGCCATGGTGCCGGTGTTCATGGCCACACCCACGTCCGCCTGGGCCAGGGCCGGCGCGTCGTTGGTGCCGTCGCCGCACATGGCCACCAGCTTGCCTTTGGCCTGCTCGTCGCGAATCAATTTGAGTTTGGCTTCGGGCGTGGCCTGGGCAAGGAAGTCGTCAACACCCGCTTCGGCCGCAATGGCCGCGGCGGTGAGGGGATTGTCCCCGGTGATCATCACGGTGCGGATGCCCATCTTGCGCAGCGCGGCGAAGCGTTCGCGGATGCCGCCCTTGACGATGTCCTTGAGGTGGATGATCCCCAGCAGGCGCTTGCCCGACGCCACCGCCAGCGGCGTACCGCCGGATTTGGCGACACGTTCGGCCAAGGTGGTGATCTCCTTCGCCGCCGGATCGCCGAACACAGCCACATGCGCCAGCACCGCATCCACGGCGCCCTTGCGGATGGAGGTTTGATCCATATCGATGCCGCTGATGCGGGTCTGGGCGGTGAAGGGGATGAACTTGGCGTTCAGGCTGGCCATCTCGCGGCCGCGGATAGCGTATTTCTCCTTCGCCAGCACCACGATCGAGCGGCCCTCGGGAGTTTCATCCGACAGCGACGCCAGTTGCGCTGCGTCCGCCAGTTCCTGTTCGGTGACGCCAGGGACCGGCAGGAATTCCGTGGCCTGGCGATTACCGAGGGTGATAGTGCCGGTCTTATCCAGCAACAGGGTGTCCACGTCGCCGGCGGCTTCCACGGCGCGACCCGACATGGCCAGCACGTTGAACCGCACCAGCCTGTCCATGCCGGCGATGCCGATGGCGGACAGCAAGGCGCCGATGGTGGTGGGGATCAGCGTCACGAACAGCGCCACCAGCACCAGCACCGAGAGGCTTCCTTGCGCATAGGCCGCGAAGCTCGGGATGGTCGCGACCGCGAACACGAAGATGATCGTCATGCCGGCCAACAGGATATTGAGCGCGATCTCGTTCGGGGTTTTCTGGCGGCTGGCGCCTTCCACCAGGGCGATCATGCGGTCGAGGAAGGTGGAGCCCGGCGCGGCGGTGATCCGCACCTTGATCCAATCGGAGATCACCTGGGTGCCGCCGGTGACGGCCGAGCGGTCGCCGCCGCTTTCACGGATCACCGGCGCCGATTCCCCGGTAATGGCGGCTTCATTGACCGACGCCACGCCTTCGATCACTTCCCCGTCACTGGGGATGAGGTCGCCAGCGTCCACCATTACCACGTCGCCTTGCTTGAGCGCCGTGGCGGCAACCGTGCGAATCTGGTCGCCGGCGATGACCTTGGCCATGGTGTCACTCTTGGTCTTGCGCAGGGTCGCCGCCTGCGCCTTGCCGCGCCCTTCCGCCACCGCCTCGGCGAAGTTCGCGAACAGAACCGTGAACCACAGCCACAGATTGACCTGGAAGGAAAAGCCCAGACCATCCGCGCCGGTCGCGAGATCGCGGAGGAACAGCACCGTGGTCAGCGACGCCACCACCTCGACCACGAACATCACCGGATTGCGGATCATGACGGCGGGGTTGAGCTTCTTGAACGCGCCGGCGATCGCCGGACCGAGAATCTTCGGGTCCGTGATGGTGGCGGAGGTGCGCCGGGTGGCTTTGGCAGAGTCCATGGCAATCGCCTTCCTGGGGATGAAACTGTTGGATCAGAAAGCCTGACCGGCTTGCAGCGCGAGGTGTTCAACCAGCGGCCCCACCGCCAAGGCCGGGAAGAAGGTCAGTCCGCCGATGATCAGGATGACGCCGATCAGCAGGCCAACCCACAGGCCGCCGGTGGTGGGAAACGTGCCCGCCGACGCCGGCACGACTTTCTTCGCGGCCAGCGAACCGGCCATGGCCATCATCGGCACGATCATTAGAAAGCGGCCGATGAACATCGCGAGGCCGAGGGTGGTGTTGTAGAACGGCGTGTTGGCCGAGATGCCGGCGAAGGCGCTGCCGTTATTGGCTGTCGCCGACGTGTAGGCGTAGAGGATCTCGGTGAAGCCATGGGGGCCCATGTTCGCGCGCGCCGCAAGGCCGGCGTCGAGCACCACCGCCAGCGCCGTGAAACCGAGCATCGACGCCGGCAAGATCAGGATGGCGAGCATCGCCATCTTCACATCCCTGGCCTCGATCTTCTTGCCGACATATTCCGGCGTGCGGCCGACCATCAGGCCGGCCACGAATACCGCGACCACGGCGAACAGCAGCATGCCGTAGAGTCCAGCGCCGACGCCGCCGAAGATGATTTCGCCAAGCTCCATGTTGATGACCGGGATCATGCCGCCCAGCGGCGTGAAGCTATCGTGCATGGCATTGACGGCGCCGCAGGATGCATCGGTGGTGGCGGTGGCGAACAAGGCTGAATTGGCGATACCGAAGCGGACCTCCTTGCCCTCCATATTGCCGCCCGACTGCAGATCGGACGCGATCTGGTCGACATTGAAGGAGAGAAACGCGGGGTTGCCGCGGGCCTCGGCCCAATAGGTCGCGGCAGCGCCGCCCAGGAACAGAACACCCATGACCGCGAAGATCGCCCAGCCCTGGCGTTCGTCACCGACCATGCGCCCGAACACGTTGGTCAGGGCGGCGCCGAGGGCGAAGATCAGCACGATCTGAACAAAGTTCGTGAGCGCGTTCGGATTCTCGAACGGGTGCGCGGAATTGGTGTTGAAGAAGCCGCCGCCGTTGGTGCCGAACATCTTGATGACCTCCTGCGAGGCCACGGGGCCTTGCGCGATCACCTGCTTGGCGCCTTCGAGCGTGGTCGCTTCGGTATAGGCGCCGAGATTCTGGGGCATGCCCTGCCAGACAAAGAACATCCCCACCACGACCGCGACCGGCAGCAGGATGTAAAGGGTGCACCGGGTCAGATCGACCCAGAAATTGCCCAACGTATTCGCCGAGCGCCGCGCGAACCCGCGCACCAAGGCAATCGCCAAGGCCACACCGGTGGCCGCGGAGACGAAATTGTGCACCGTCAGCCCGGCCATTTGCGTGAAATAGCTCATGGTGGTTTCCGGCACGTAGGACTGCCAATTGGTGTTGGTGACGAAGCTCACCGACGTGTTGAAGGCCAGCGTCGGCTCCACACCCGCCTGTCCGGCCGGATTGAAGGGCAGGACACCCTGCAGGCGTTGCAGCACATAGAGCGCGATGAACCCGGCAATGCTGAAGACCAGCATGGCGACGGTGTAGGTCACCCAATGCTGTTCCTGCGTCTCATCGACGCCGCACAAGCGATAGATGCCGCGCTCAATGGGGCCGAGCACCGGCGACAATAGGGTGCGTTGGCCATCGAAAACGCGCGTCACATAGGCGCCCAATGGTTTCACGAGCGCGATGACCGCGACGCAAAACAGGGCGATCTGTATCCAGCCGTTGCCGGTCATAGGGGATTCCTTTGTGAGATCGGCGCGCCGCTAGAACCGCTCGGGGCGGATCAGCGCGTAAACCAGGTAGACGAGCAGGCCGGCAACCACACAGCCCGCCAGGGCATAGTCGATGGTCATGCTTGCGCTCCTCAAAGCCGGTCGCAGACGACGGTGTAGAAGACGGCAAGGGCCAGGAAGCCCGTTCCGGCAGCGATCAGGATGATGTCCAGCATGTTCGCCTCGATTGCGGATCCAACGCCTGCAATGTGGGGCGGGTGCGCGTATAAATTCGAGCAGGGCCGCACGGGCGGTTTATATAAGCGGCATATATGCGCTAGGTTGGCGCCGGCGATCGATGGGGGGAGGCATCTTCTTGAAAAGACATATCCTGGCGGCGGTGCTGACCGCCGGCTGCGGCAGTGTGGCGTCAGCGGCAGACTCCGCGGGCGAGAGCCCGATCCCGGGCAGCTTCAGCGGCAACGTCGCACTGACGTCCGACTATCTCGTGCGCGGTGTATCTCAGAGCAACAATGGGCCGGCCATCCAGGGCGGGCTCGACTGGGATACCGGGGCCGGGTTTCACTTCGGCGCCTGGGGGTCGAGCATCAATTTCAAGGACGGCGGCGAAGCCACCACCGAGATCGACTGGTCGGGCGGCTATGCCGGATTTTTTGGCGATCTCCTCAGCTACGACGTCGGCGCGTTCTACTATTGGTATCCCGGCGCGCCAGGCGCGCTCAGCTATGACTTCTGGGAAGTCTACGGCAAGGCATCCCACAAATTTGGCCGCGTCACTGTTTTAGCAGGCGTCGCCTACTCGCCAGATATGTTCGGCGGCACTGGGCCTTCGACCTATCTTCGAACCGGGCTTAACGTGCATATCACCGATAAACTCACCGTCAGCGCCAACGCGGGCCATTCGTTCCTCGCGCAAAGCAATCCGACGCCCGCCTACTTTCCCGACTATTGGGACTGGAACGCCGGTGCGGTCCTGGAGGTGAACAACTGGTTCACCGTCGACGTGCGTTATTGCGACACCAATATCGCGGGCAATTGCCCCGCGCCCGGCGGCAAGCGGTGGTGCGGGTCCAAGGTGGTAGCCGCGCTGTCGCGAAGTTTTTAAGCGTCCCCGCCGGCAGGCCGGCCCCGGGCCTGTGCGCAGCAGATCGGAGAACAGCTTCGCGAACGCGCCCTTCCGGATTGCCGCCTTGCTGCTACCATGGAGCGCGAGGACACCAGGATGAAGTATGCGTTTTCCCTAGATAACCAGCACGCGGAACTGCGCTCGGCGCTGCGGCGCTTCGAACAGGGCCTGTTCGAGAAAGCCGGCGAGCAGGTCATGGCCGTGCTCGCGGAGCAACCCGGCAACGCCGACGCCCAGCGCCTCCTGCGCCTGATCGAACGGCGCCTGTGGCCCAAGCCCAACGTGGCGCCCGTGCTGGTCTGGCAGTTCCGCCCCAAGGACTCCTGGGAATACGACTGGCTGAATTTCCTGCTGGAGGGTTCCATCGCGGGCGAGCATGTGGACAACACATGGTCCCATCTCGCTCCGTCCATGATCGTGGTGGACAACCGGCTGGTGCCGGAAAAAGTGCCCTATTACCAGCGCGCCTTCGAGAACGGCTGCAAGGTGATCCTGGTGCATCTGTCCGACGAGGCGTTCAGCGACGATACTGGGGCCTACAAATACTGCGAAGCCGTGATCCGCAATTACCGGTCCGACGTAAAGGCCGATCTGGCGCGCATGTTCTTCCTGCCATTGGGGTATAAAACCGGGTTCGCGCGGGATCCTGCCTCCAAGCCCGCCGGCGCGCGCAAACATCTGTGGAGCTTTGCCGGCGACCCCAACAAGCTCAGCCGCGGCGAAATGCTGAAAACCCTGGCCACGGTCGATGGCGGGGCCTGGCACCTGACCTCCGGCTTCGGCGCGGCCGATTGCCTCTCCACCGCCGACTACCGCGCGCTGATGGATGAGTCCGTCATGATCCCCTGCCCCGGCGGCTGGTCGAACCTCGAGACCTTCCGGGTCTACGAGGCGCTGGAGGCGGGTTGCATCCCGTTCGTCGAAAAGCGCAAAGGCTATGACTATTACCGGGCGTTGCTGGGGCCGCATCCTCTGCCGACCATCGGCACATGGACCGAGGGCGCGGCGCTCCTGCGCAAGCTGAAGGATGCGGGCGAGCTGCCCGCCCTGCAGCAAACCTGCATGACGTGGTGGGCGGACTACAAAGCGCGCCTCAAGACCGAGATGGCGGGATTTGTCGGAGCGGCCCTTTCGCCGCCGCCAGACGGCGAAATCTGGCCACGGACGTATCCGGGCTAAAGCCCGGTCGCGTGTCCGGGCGGAAAACCGCCACTCACTTTTCCCGGACACGCTCTCAAAGCGTATCGATAAACGCCTGCGCCGCCGCCGGCGCGCGCTCTTTGGCGCCCGAGATGAAATAGACGAACACGTCGCCGCGCTTGGCCCAGGCTTTGGCGCGGTCCGCCCACTTTTTGAGATCCCCCGGCGGATAGCCGGTCGTCACGGTTTCGCGGGTGCGCATCAGCCGGGCGTAAGTGAAGTCGGCCGTGGGTTCGTCGATCTCGGGAAAATCTTCGTCATCGGCGAATACGATCGCGGCGTTATGCTTGCGGGCCAGGTCGTAGAACCGCGGGTCCTTGAAGGTCGGGCTGCGCACTTCCAGCGCATGGCGCAACGGCAGGCCATCCACCTCCTTGGGCAGCAGCTTCAGGAATTTCCCGAAATCCTCGGGATCGAATTTCTTGGTGCCCATGAACTGCCAATTGATCGGCCCCAAGCGGTCGCCCAGCACGGACAGCCCCTGGCCGATGAACCGGTCGACGGACTCCTTCGCCTCGGCTAGGACGCGGCGGTTGGTGCAATAGCGCGACGCCTTGACCGAGAACACAAAGCCCTCGGGGGTTTCTTCGCGCCACTTGGACCAGCTGGCCGGCTTGAAGGTGGAGTAATAGGTGCCGTTGATCTCGATCGAGGTCAGCTGGCGGCTGGCGTATTCCAGTTCCCGCTTCTGGGAGAGGCCATCCGGATAGAACACGCCGCGCCAGGGCTCGAAGGTCCAGCCGCCGATGCCGGCGCGGATCAGGCCCTTCCCCGCCTTCGTGGCGGTACGGGCCGGTGGCAGGGCGCTGGCTGCTTTGGCCGTGGGTTTAGCGGCCTTTTTCGGGGCTGCTTTTTTCGTAGCGGTCTTCTTCTTCGCGGGAGCCATGGCTGAACCGTTGTGTGTGAACTGTTACGCGCGGGTGTGTCCGGACGACACCATCTTACCCATCCCCCGCGCCGCACCCAAAATGTCTGTTTCGTGTAGGCTCTGGCCCGTGGGCGGCTTTTGGGGTTACACTTCTCTCTCGAAAGTTTGACCCAACTTGCGGGGTACTTTTTCAAGCGATCCGATAAACTTACGGCCTGTTTAAACTTGGGAGGGGAATGATGACAGCCGCTATTAGGAATTGCGCGTTCGCGCTTGCCGCCGTTTTAACGATTACCACTCCGGCTTTCGCCGGCCCGGCGGAAGACGCCGCGGAAGCCTTCACGGCTGAGCAGAAGGGTGACTTCCCGACCGCTTACCGGCTGTACCGGACCGCGGCCCTGGCCGGCAACACCTATGCCCAGGGCAACCTCGGCACCATGTACCATACTGGCAAGGGCGGGCCGAAAAACTTCACCGAGGCTCTGCGCTGGTATACCGAAGCCGCCAAGGCCAACTACGCCGACTCCCAGTTCAACCTCGGCATCATGAATGAGCTGGGCGAAGGCATGAAGCAGGACTTCGCCGCCGCCGCCAAATGGTACCGCCTGGCCGCCGAACAGGGTTATGCCCCCGCGCAGACCGCGCTCGGCACCCTGTACGCCTCGGGCAGCGGCGTCACCCCGGATCGCGGCGAAGCCTATAAGTGGTACACACTGGCCGCCGCCAAGGGCGACGACAACGCCAAGCGCCGCATGGCCACCATCGCCGCCCGCCTGACGCCGGAACAGAAGGCCAAGGCGGAAAAAGACGCCGCCGACTTCAAGCCGAAGGAAGCCGCGAAGAAATAACGCCGGTTTTCCGGCCAACAAAAAACCCCGGCGCTCACGCGCCGGGGTTTTTCTTTGTGTCTGCCGTTCTATTTCTTCGGGCGCAGCAGCAGCACCGACCCGGCGCTGGCCACGCGCGTGCCCGGCAGCAGCGTGCCGTCCGGGGCCACGCTGAGCTGATGGGCGGGGGCCGCGATCTTGCCGATGATCTTGCCGCTGGCGGGATCGAATTTGATGATATGGGCGTCGGTGCCGAACGGCACATCGCGCGGCTGCGCATCGACATAAACGTCGCCGGCGCTGCTGATGGCCACGGAGAACAACTGTCCGCCGAAGTGTTTCTCGCCCAGGAATTTGCCGTCCATGTCGAACCACTGCACCCGGCCGTTCTCGCGGTCGGCGACAAAGATCTTGCCGTCGGGGCTGATGGACACGTCATGGGCGTTCATGAACTCGCCCTGGCCTTTGCCGCGCTTGCCGAACTCGCGGATCTTCTTGCCGTCGGCGGCGTATTCAAGCACGCGGCCGTTGCAATAGCCGTCGGACGCGAAGATATGGCCGTTCTTGGCGAAGCTGACGTCGGTGGCGCCGCAGAACGGGCGGGTGGCATCGGGAATGTCGCCGACGCTGATCTCCAGGAGCTTCTTGCCCTCGGCGGTGAACTTGAAAATCTTCGAGGTGTGGGCGTCGATGGCCCAGACATTGCCTTCCGGATCGACGCGGATGCCGTGGGGAATATCGAACATGCCCTTGCCGAAGCTGCGCAGCACGTTGCCCTTGGAATCCGCGACCACGATGGGATCCAGGTTCTTATCCTCGGGCCGGTGGATGATATAGACGTTGCCCTTGGCGTCCCCGGCCATAGCCGAGATGCCGGTGATGGTGGTGGCCGGGGTGAGCTTCAACTCGATGCGCTCCACCGGCAGGTCCGGAATGGTCTTGACCAGCGCGCGCAAGGCCTCGGTGTCGGCCATTTGCTCCGGCGATAGTTTGCGATCCTGGGCCAACGCCGGTATCGAAACCAACGCCAGCGCCGCCACGACAATACCCGCGATCCGCATCTGCACTCTCCCTGAGGCGTTTTTGGTGCCGGCCATCATGGCGCAAACGCCGCCGCCCCGCTATCCCGTCAGGGGTAACTGGACCCGGGTTCAGGCTCCGCGGGCGCCGGCGCCTGGCCGGTCATGCTGAGCGCGACGGCTTCGGCGATGCGGATGCCGTCGACACCGGCGGAGAGAATGCCGCCGGCATAGCCCGCGCCTTCACCGGCGGGGAACAGCCCCGGCGTGTTGAGGCTTTGCAGCGCGTCATTGCGCGTGATGCGGATCGGCGCGGAGGTGCGCGACTCCACCGCGGTCATCACCGCGTCGTCCATGGCGAAGCCTTTGATCTGCCGGTCGAAGGCCGGGATCGCCTCGCGCATCGCCGCGACCGCGTAGTCCGGCAGGCACTGGCTGAGATCGGTAGGAAAAACGCCGGGGCGGTAGGACGAAATCACCGTGTCAAAGCCGGTGCTGGGACGCCCGGCGAGAAAATCTCCGACCCGCTGTCCCGGCGCATCATAGGTACCGCCCCCCGCCTTGAAGGCCTGCTCTTCCCAATGGCGCTGGAAGGCGATGCCGGCCAGGGGGTGCCCGGGATAATCCTGCGCGGGTGTGATGCCCACGACGATGCCGCTGTTGGCGTTGCGCTCGGCGCGGGAGTACTGGCTCATGCCGTTGGTCACCACGCGGCCCAGTTCGGACGTGGCCGCAACCACGGTGCCGCCCGGGCACATGCAGAAGCTGTAGACGGAGCGGCCGTTGGAAGCGTGATGCACCAGCTTGTAGTCCGCCGCGCCCAGCAGCGGGTGACCCGCGAACTTGCCGAAGCGGCAGCGGTCGATCAGCGACTGGGGATGCTCCATGCGCACGCCGATGGAGAACGGCTTGGCCTCGATATGGACGCCGGACTCGTACAGCATCTCGAAGGTCTCGCGCGCGCTGTGGCCGACCGCGAGCACCACATGATCGGTATCGATGCGCGTACCGTCGGCCAGCAGCACGCCGCGCACACTGTGGTCGCCGGGCGCGAGGTCAAGACCCGTGACCTTGGCCTGGAACCGCACCTCGCCGCCGAGCGCTTCCATGGAGGCGCGAATATTCTCGACCATGCTTACCAGGCGGAAGGTGCCGATATGCGGTTTGCTGACATACAGGATTTCATCCGGCGCCCCGGCCTTGACGAATTCGGTCAGCACCTTGCGGCCGCGGTGGTGCGGGTCCTTGATCTGGCTGTGGAGCTTGCCGTCGGAGAAGGTGCCGGCGCCGCCTTCGCCAAACTGGACGTTGGAATCCGGGTTGAGGGCGCGCTTGCGCCAGAAGGCGAAAGTATCCACCGTGCGCTCGCGCACGATCTTGCCGCGTTCCAGCACAATGGGCTTGAACCCCATCTGCGCCAGGACCAGCCCCGCGAACATGCCGCAAGGGCCCATGCCGATCACCACCGGGCGGTGTTTGAGCGAAGCCGGCGCCTGGGCGGCGAACCGGTAGCTGGTGTCGGGCGTGGGCGCGACACCCTTGATGCGGCGTTTGAGCAGGCTGGCTTCGCCTTCGACCTCGGCATCGACGGTGTAAATAAGCGCGATCTGACTCACGCGCCGTGCGTCATAGCTGCGCCGGAAAATAGTATGGCTTTTGAGCGCGGCGGGCTTGATGGACAGGCGCTTCAGGATGGCCTTTTTCAGGGCATCCTGGCCGTGGTCCAGGGGCAGCTTGAGTTCGGTCAGGCGGAGCATGCGCCTTAAATAATGGGCCCGCGCGCGGTTTGACAGCCCTAACCGCCTCCCCTAGGATTCCCGCACATTTGCCCTTAAAGCCCCGCCGGACCCGGCGGGGCTTTTGCTTCTTGAGCCCCCTGATTCTTGAACGGCTATGTTCCGGTTTTTCGAGACACGGCTGAATCCCACCGCAGACTCGCCCGAGGCCGCACCACCGCCCGGGGCGCTGGCGTTCTATTGGCATTACGCGCGCCAGGCCAAGGGGCTGCTCGTGACCCTGTTCTTCACCGGGGCCGTGGCGGCGTTGCTGGATCTGCTCATCCCCTTGTTCATCGGCCGGGTGGTGACCCTGGTCTCCACCCACTCTCCCAGCGAAGTGTTTCGCGACTACGGCTGGCAGCTCGGGGCCATGGCGGCGATCCAGTTGGGCCTGCGGCCCCTGCTGATCTTCTTCAACAACCTGCTGAATAACCAGGCCATCGCCGCCAACCTCACCAATATGGTGCGCTGGCAAAGCCACTGGCATGTGGTGCGCCAGGGCTGGAGTTTTTTCCAAAGCGATTTCGCCGGCCGCATCGCCAACCGCATCATGCAGACCGGGCCGTCGCTCAGGGACAGCATCGTCGCGTCCACCAACGCGGTCTGGTACCTGGTGGTCTATGGCAGCAGCGCCATCGCCGTATTGCTGAATTTCGATCCGCGTCTGTCGCTGCCGATCTTCGCCTGGTTCGGCGCCTATATCATCATGCTGCGCTTTTTTGTGCCGCGCCTGCGCGACCGGTCCAAGGCGCTGTCGGAGGTGCGCTCGGCGCTGACCGGCCGCATCGTCGACAGCTACACCAACATTCTCACCGTCAAGCTGTTCGCGCGGCCCAAGGACGAAGACGACTTCGTGCGTGAGTCCCTCGACGATCACGGGCGCACCTATCATCGTCAGTTGCGCATGATGACGCTGTTCACGCTGACCTTGAGCCTGATCAATGCCGCTATGGTCGTGGGCATGGGGGCGTTCGCGATCCTGCTGTGGTCCAGCGGCAAGATCACCGTGGGCGTGGTGGCCATGGCGTTACCGCTGGCGTGGCAGATCCAGGCCATGTCCGGATGGGTCGCCCAGAACATCACCGGCATCTTCGAGAACGTCGGCACGGTGCTGGATGGGATGAAATCCATCGCCACGCCGCGCACCATGCGCGACCGCGAGACCGCAAAAGCCTTGGTCATGGGCGCGGGTGAAATCCGCTTTGAGGACGTTCATTTCGGCTACGGATCGGCGAAGGGCGTGCTGCACGGCATCAATATGGTCATCAAACCGGGCGAGCGCATCGGCCTGGTGGGGCCGTCGGGCGCGGGCAAATCGACCATGGTGAACCTGCTGCTGCGGTTCTTCGAAGTGGATGCCGGGCGCATCGTCATCGACGGCCAGGATATCGCCGGGCTGACGCAGGAATCCTTGCGCGCGCAGATCGCCATGGTGACCCAGGACACCTCGCTGCTGCATCGGTCGATCCGTGAGAACATCCGCTACGGCCGGCCCGACGCCACCGAAGCCGAGGTGCGCGCGGCGGCGAAGCAAGCGCATGCCCTCGATTTCATCGAAGGGCTTGTGGATTGGCAGGGGCGCACCGGGTTTGACGCCCAGGTGGGCGAGCGCGGCGTGAAGCTCTCCGGCGGGCAACGCCAGCGCATCGCCCTGGCGCGCGTCATCCTCAAGAACGCGCCGATCCTGGTGTTGGACGAAGCCACCTCGGCGCTGGACTCGGAAGTGGAAGCCGCAATCCAGGAACAGCTCGACGCGCTCATGGAAGGCCGCACGGTGATCGCCATCGCCCACCGGCTCTCGACCATCGCGCGCATGGACCGGCTGGTGGTTATGGACCAGGGACGCATCGTCGAGACCGGCAGCCACGCGGAGTTGCTGGCCCAGGACGGCATCTACGCCCGCCTGTGGCAGCGCCAGTCGGGCGGGTTCGAGGATCCCAAGCGCCGGCTTAGTATTTAAGCCAGCGCAGGACACCGTCCGCCGCCGCGCGACCGGTGGCGAAACAGGCGGTGAGCAGATATCCGCCGGTGGGCGCTTCCCAATCCAGCATCTCGCCCGCGCAGAACACGCCGGGTTTGGCGCGGAGCATGAGGTTGTCATCCAGCGCTTCGAAGGTGACGCCACCGGCGGTGCTGATGACTTCCGCCAGGGGCCGCGGCGCGGTGAGGCGCAGCGGCAGCGCCTTGATGGCTGTGGCAATGGCGGCTTGCGACGCCATCTCATCCGGCGTCAGCATCTCGCGGAGCAGCCCCGCTTTCACGCCTTCGATACCGGCGCTCTTGCGCATATGGGTGGCGAGCGAGGCCTTGCCGCGCGGGCGGGTCACGGCGGTGGCGACTTCGCTTTCGCTCATCCCCGGCGCCAGATCAAGCATGAGGACAGCGCGCCCTTCGCGAGCGATGCGATCGCGCAAGGAGGCCGAGAGCGCATAAATCAGGCCGCCTTCGATGCCGGTTTCGGTGATCACGCATTCGCCGCGCTGCCGCGGGCCGTCGGTCCAGGCGGCGATGGCCTTCACCGGCGTGCCGGCGAACCGTTCGCGGAAGTGATCGCTCCAGCCCACGTCAAAGCCGCAGTTGGCGGGTTTCAGCGGCGCGACATCCGCGCCAGCGGCTTCCAGCACCGTCACCCAGGCGCCATCGGAGCCCAGCTGCGGCCAGCTGCCGCCGCCCAGCGCCAGGATCACCGCGTCGGCGGTTTCCACCACACGTCCGGCGGGGGTTTCAAAGGCCAGGGCTGTTCCCTCCCATCCCCGCCAGCGATGCCGGGTGCGGAACCGCACGCCCGCCTGCCGCAGCCGCCTGATCCAGGCGCGCAGCAAGGGCGCGGCTTTCATTTCTGCCGGGAATACCCGTCCCGAGGTGCCTACAAAGGTCGTCACACCGAGGCCTTCCGCCCAGGCGCGCAAGGCGCTGGGATTGAAGGCCCGCACCAGCGGCGCGAGCCGATCCTGGCGCGCGCCAAACCGTTTCTGGAACCGTTCCAAAGGTTCATTATGGGTGAGGTTGAGCCCCCCCTTGCCGGCCATCAGGAATTTCCGGCCCACGGACGGCATGGCGTCATAGACCGTCACCGCGAAGCCCGCGCCCGCGAGGATTTCCGCCGCGGTCAGGCCCGCCGGCCCGCCGCCGACGATTGCGATTGTCTTGGTCACGCGGAGGTCACATCCATGGAGTTCAGGAATTTGTCGGGTGGCGATTCCTCGTTTATAGGATATCCGCGCCTTTGCGAGGATATTCATGACCAGCTTCACCGCCCATAACATCCGCTTCGCCGACGGCTCGGTGACCATGCCCGAGCAAAACCACCTGCTGGCGGATGTGCCCTGGTGCGGCGGCACCAAGCGCCTGCTCAATATGATCTATGGCGGCGCGCCCGCGGGAAACGCATCGCCGACCTGGGCTGCCTGGAAGGCGGCTACGCCCTGGAATTCGCGCGCATGGGAATGGACGCCTTCGGCATCGAGGTGCGCCAGTCCAATTTCGACAACTGCCTGGAGGTAAAGCGCCGCGCCGGCCTCGCCAACCTGGATTTCGCCAAGGATGACGTGCTCAACCTGCCCAAGTACGGCATGTTCGACGTGATCTTCTGCTGCGGTCTTCTCTACCACCTGGATAACCCACGCGCCTTCATCAAGATGCTGGGCCAGCAGGCCCGCGACGCCGTGATCATCAACACCCACTACGCGCCCTGGGACTGGCATCCCAAGACGGTGTTCACATTGTCGCCCATCGAGCAGCATGAGGGCCTTCCCGGCCGCTGGTATTTCGAACACGACATCACCGGCAATACCGAGGCGCTGGAAAAACTGAAGTGGGCGTCGTGGGAAAATCAGCGCAGCTTCTGGCCGGTGAAGGAAGCCCTGCTGCAGGCCATCGCCGAAGCCGGGTTCAACGTGGTGTTGGAGCAGTACGATGTGCTGGGGGATATCCTCGGCAACGGCACCAGCGACGAAACCATCTCGAACCACCGCAGCGTGTTCGTGGGGATTCGCACCAAGGCCTAATTATATAGCTTTAAACTTGCGCCAAGCGAACAACACCATGCGCAACAGCAGCCAACCGTGCTGGAAGCGCGAGATCTGGGTTTCGCCGTAGGCCCGGTCGGCGTAGCGGATGGGCACCTCGACGATCTTCAGGTTCAGGCGCGCGGCGCCGAAGATCAGGTCGAAATCGCCGAACGGATCGAATTCCCCAAAATAACCGCGATTGACGACGATGGTCTCGTAGTCGCGCTTCCACAGCACTTTCGTGCCGCACAGCGTGTCGGTGAACCGCTGATTGAGCAGGAATGAGAACGCGCTTGCGAAGGCGCGGTTGGCGATCCAGTTGAGAAACCGCATGGCGCGGTCGGCCATGGGATAGACCAGCCGCGAGCCGTTGATGAACTCGCCGATCCCCGAGGCGATGGCGTGATAGAACTTGGGCAGGGATTCCGGGGGCATGGTGAGATCGGCGTCGAGGATCATCAGCACCTCGCCGCGCGCCGCCGCGAATCCCTTGCGCACCGCGTCACCCTTGCCCTTGCCGTCCTGGCGCAGGACCTTGATGTCCATGCCGGGATAGGTGTCGCGCACGCGCAGGCATTCTTCGTAGGTGCCGTCGGCGCTGTGGCCTTCCACAAAGATCACTTCCAGATCGCGCGCGAATTTCGGCAGGCGGCGGACAGCGCTTTCGATATTGCCGCGCTCGTTGCGGCAGGGAATCAGCACGGTGCAGGACGGCGCGGACGGCGCACCAGCGCTGGGCCGCGCGACCACATAGTTGCGCAAGCACAGGCGGCGGATACCCGGCAGCGGCGCGATGGTCCGGTTGATAAGCGGCCCCAGCCCCAGAAGCCTGCGCGGCAACAGCTGGCGCCATTCGCGCTTCACCGGCTCCCATCCCGCCAGCGCCAGCAGGTTCATGGTGTCGGTGGTGCTGAGCCAAGTGTGCTGGCCTTGCGGCATTTTCAGGCCAAGGCGTTCCGCCGCGCCCAGCACCGGTTCCCACAGACGCGAATAGTAACTGACGATGATGCGCGTGCGCGGGCCGGCGAAGCGCAACAACTGGCGCAAGGTCTCCTCGCAGTCGTCGAGGAAGCCAATGGTGTCGGAGAGCAGGATCACGTCGAAGATACCCGCGATTTTCGCGAGATCGGCTTTGTCCTCGGCATTGCCGACGTAGAATTCCAGGCCGGCGTGACGTTCGCGGGCGCGCGCGACGGTGGCCGGCGACAGGTCGATCCCCACGCCACGCGATGGCTTGAGCGCGGCCAGCACGTCCCCCAGGCCGCAGCCCACTTCGAGAATGCTGGCGCCCGCGGGCACCAGGAACCGCAAATAAGCCAAGTCGGCATCGTGGAATGCCCGGTTGCGCGCGGCCCAGCCGTCCACGTCGGGGGCGAGGCGGTCGAACAGGTCGCGCACCGCCGCCTGGCGAGGCGTCAGCGTCGAAACGGAAAAGCCGGAATCATCCATGGGTGCAAAATCCCATTGCCAGGACCGCCACCGCAAGCCCCGTTATTCCGGGCGCTTTATTCCTGAGATTGGCACCACGGCGGCGGCGCGCCCTGCCCGTCGCGGATTTCGACCGCCTCCGGACCAATGCGGCCCCAGGTTCCATCGACGCCGCGCGCCAGCACGGTGAGCGTTGTCGCGGTTGGGAGGATCACGCAGCTTGAGAAACCCGCCGCTTGCAAAGCCGGGGTTTTGAGCGCCTCCGCCACGTCCGGCCGGCGGCTGGTGGCGGTGCCATCCACAACGGTGCCGCCCTCGGTCACGATCGCGATGGCGCCGGCGGCGAGATGCGCCTGCAGATCGGCCGCCCACCCTTGCACCGAAACTTTATCGCCGTAGCGCTGCGCCGTATCCACCGCGCCCGTAAGGTGAGCGGCCGGACCGGCGGCCGGATCGGGGGGCGCGGCTTGAACGCCAAGGTCATAGACCTCCACGCGCGACACATAATATGCGGGGGTTTTGGCCATGAAGACTTGGGGCGGGAATGCGCGCTCCAGGTCTTCGAGCAGCATCTGCCACTCCTTGAGCCGCGCGTCGGCGCCGAAGGTGCGGAAGTTTCCGATATAGGCGGTCTTATGCAGATCGTTGAACACGATGCCGTCGCAAGCGGCGCGCAGCTGATCCATGCGCGGCGGCAGGAATTCCGCCATGGTGGCGCGATCAAGGTAGGGAAAGTCGAAGACCTGTGTGGTGACATGGAAGCCCAGGCCCTTGAGCTGAGGATTGGCCCACTGGGAGCTGCCCATCATGCAAATACGCGCGCCCGGCGTGAAATGCGCCGCGATCCAGTCCCGCGCCGCGAAGCGCGACGCCGCGATGGACTGGGGGCGCTGTCGGGCGATCTCCGCCGCCTGGACAAATCCGCGCGCCGCCACGCCCGTGGGAATCAGCAGCGCCACGACCGTCGCGGCCAGCACCGCGGGGCGATGCTTGGGGACGTAGTCCGCCGCCGCCCGCACGGCGATGGCCATGCCATAGAGGTACAACGGCACCAGGTGATAACCGCCCCGGGAATACTTGAAGGCCGCGACGCCGAGGGCGGAGAAGATCACCAGGTTTAGAATGAGCCACAGGCATACCGGATCGCGGCGGCTGCGCGCCGCGACGAGAGCAAAGGACAGTGCCACGAGGATCAGGAAAACCGCGCCATAGGTCAGGAACAGGTCGACGTTGTAGTAGAAGCGCGGCGTGAAGGCGAAAACCGACGTCCACGACATCTGCATGCCGTAGCTTGTTCTGAGTCCGTCGATGAAAATCGCCGGGTGTAAGACGAACCGGATCATCAGCACAGCAAACAGCGGCGCCCCGACCGCCACAGTGGTGGCGGCGGCCCGAACCAACTGCCGGCGGGTGACCACGTCGGTTCGGGCAAACAGGATCACAAACGCGGTAACGGGAAACAGCGCGAAGGCCGCCCCCGTGATCTTGGTGGCGGCGATCACCGCCAGCGCCGCGCCCAAGGCGGCGCCGTGCGGCGGGTCGCCCTGGGTGATGCGCAGGCTCTCATGCAGGATCACCACCAGCGGCAGCAGCATGAACCGGTCGATGCGCACGAGATCGATGTCGATGATCTGCGGTGACAGGGCGAAGAGCGCGGTCAGCACCAACGCCGCGACGTCGTTGCGCGCGAGACGCCGGGCGCCGGCGAAGAACACCACGGTCGCGAGAACATGGGCGATGGCGTTCACGACATTGATCGTGCTCGCCGCCGCCATCTCGACGTCGGCCGGCGCGCCCGCCACCAACGCCACCAGGCGCATGACCAGGGCGTAAATCAGGCTATGGCCTTCGAAATAGACATTGGGGGCAGGCGGCGGCAATGCGGCGCCCGCCAAGACGTCGTAATACAACTGGATATCCTTGACCGGCATGTCCGGTTCGAGGATCAGCTGGCCGTGGGTCTCCACAAACGGCGCCACCGCCACGATCCCGAGGGCCAGGGCGGCGGCATAGATCAGGACAAGCGCTGTGGACTGCCGGCTCACGCCGCATATAGGCCACGACAGAGGCCGGAAAGGCAATGGCCCGGCCATAAATGACCCGTTAAAGTACCGGCCGAACAACTTTTTCCGGGGAGGACCACGATGTCTAAGACCAGGATTTCCGCCGTTGCCGCTTTCGCCGCGAGTCTGCTCGCGAGCACCGTCTCTTACGCCGCGGTGACCGCGTTTGAAGGCGCGCGCGTGATCGTTGGCGACGGCAAGGTGATCGAGAGCGGCACCGTGGTGGTGGACGGCGCCAAGATCACGGCCGTGGGCGCGGCCAACGCCGTGCAAGTGCCGGCCGGCGCGACGCGCGTCAATCTCGCGGGCAAGACCCTGATGCCCGCGATCATCAACACCCACACCCACCCCAGCGACACCCGCGACGCGCTGATCAAGGACCTGAAGCAATACGCCTATTACGGCGTGAGCGCGGTGCTCTCCATGGGCGCCAGCGACGGCTGGAACCTCCTGAATATGCGCAGCGAAGGGATCCCGGGCGCGGCGCGCTTTGAGTCAGCCGGGCGCGGCATCACCCGGCCCGAGGAAGGCCGCACCACCCTGCCGATCTGGGTGAATACCGAAGCCGAAGCCCGCAAGGCCGTGGACGACAACGCCGAGAAGAAAGTCGACATCATCAAGTTGTGGGTCGACGACCGTGACGGCAAATACCAGAAGCTCACCCCGCCGCTCTACGGCGCCGTCATCGACGAAGCCCATAAGAAGGGCCTGCGCGCCAGCGCGCATATCTTCAATCTCGACGACGCCAAGGGCCTGCTCAAGGCCAACCTCGACGCCTTTGCCCACAGCGTGCGCGACAAGGACGTGGACGACGAGATCATGACCCTGCTCAAGGCGCGGCCCAACTTCGTGCTCAACCCCAATCTCGGCGCGCGCGGCGTCAAGACCGACCTCTCCTGGCTGAAAACGAGCCTGCCGGTCGAAGAATACCAGAGGGTCGAAGCCGCTAACGTCGATAACGCCAAGACCAATGCCGCCTACGGCATCCAGGCGCGCAACCTGGCCAAGATGAACGCGGCCGGCGTGAAGATCGTGCTCGGCACCGACGGCAACATTCCGTGGTCCCACTTCGTGGAGATGGAAGACATGGTGGCCGGCGGCATGACGCCCGCGCAGGTAATCACCGCCGCGACCAAGTCGGCCGCCGAATTCATGCGCCTCTCCGACATGGGCACGGTGGAAGCCGGCAAGAGCGCCGACCTCCTGATCCTGGACGCCAACCCGCTGGAGAACATCTCCAACGCCCATAAGATCAACGCCGTGTACTTGCGCGGCGCGGCGGTGGACCGGAGCAAGCTGCCGTAAGATCCTGCGCACATAAAAAACGCCCCCGGGACGTCTCCCGGGGGCGTTTTCTTTTGAAGCCTGAGGCTTACTTCTTCGGGATGAAGCCGTTGATCTGTTTCACGGCGTAGTCAACCTTGAGGTCGAGCAGGCGCTTGCCGAGTTCCGGCGACGAGCGGCGCCCATCACCGACGATGCCGTTCTTGACCGCCTTCGGGTCGTTCATCTGCGGCTTGCCGTCCACCACCGGGATGCCGATGGCGTTCTTCAGCTCGTCCTTGCGGGTCCAGGTGCCGTCCTTGTCGAGGTACAGCATCAGCGAGGTGTCGGAGAGGCCGCCGTGCATGCTGGCGGGGTAGCCTTCCTTCTCGGTCTGCTTGTCGAACTCGTTGTTGGCCGGCGTGTAGACCTGGTCGCAATAGAATACGTGAATGCCTTGCGCGCCGTACTTGTCGTCCAGCTTCTTGGCGACCTTGGCGTAGACATTGGTGGGGCCGGCCTGGCCGCCGCCGTGGTCGCCCATGAGCACCACGTTCTTGAAGCCGTTGGTGATGGTCTGTTCGGCGATGCGCTCCAGCACGCCTTCCAGCAGTTCGTTGGTCAGGCCGATGGTGCCGGGCATCTCGGCGCTGGCCTGGTTCGGGGTGAACGGCAGCACCGGCATGGCGATGGCGTTGCCGAGCTTGAGCGCGATGTCCTTGACGATCTCGCGCGCCATCAGATTGTGACCGCCGTTGGCGTTCTGCGGGCCGCGCTGTTCGACGCCGCCGGTGTAGATCAGCGCCGTGGTCTTGCCGGCCGCCAGCGCCGCCTTCACTTCGGGCCAGGTCATGGTCTCGAATTCGACGCGCACCGGGGCGGCGGCGGCATGGGCAGAGGTATTGGCGAGCATCAGCGTGGACGCAAGCGCGAACGCGGCGCCCAGCAAAAGGGTTTTACGCATGGAAAAGCCTCCCAGAAAAAATCATGTGTGCGATGCATGAGGATCAAAAATCGCGGATGGGGATTCATAGCCGACCTTCGCGGGGGGCGGCAAGAAAAGCGCATATAAAAACCCCGGCATCCATGACGGACGCCGGGGTTTTAGGCCGTTATTTCACTTCGATGGTGCCGCCGGGCAGGGCCGGGGTGTTCACCGGGCGGCGGATGGCGTGGGTGGCCTGCTCGAAGCTGTAGCCGAGCGAAATCAGCTTAGGCTCGCTGAAAGCCGTGCCGAAGAACGAGATCGTCACCGGCAGGTCGTCGGTGGTGAAGCCCGCGGGCACGATCAGGTCGGGAAAGCCCGAGAGGTTGGCGATACCCGTAGCCGAAGGTCCGCTGCCGGCCGGCGGACCCGGCGGACCGGCGATCTGAGCCGGACGGCGCGAACCGGTGGGGTAAACAATCGCATCAAGTTTGTCCTTGGCCAGGATGCCGTTCACCAGGTTGACGGTCATGGGCAGGAAGTAATTCTTGAGCGCGAGATACCCCGGGCCGGTCATATCCTCGGAGGGCTTCTCGGTCTTCACCATGTACTGCCAGCGCGAGAGGTTCGGACCGGCGCCGTCGGCCTCCATGCTGCGGTACTCCTGGCCGCGCGCGATCAGGTCGTCCAGGCTCTTGGGATACTTGGGCCCGGTCTTGGCGCGCAGGTAATCGCCGATCTGCACCCGGAACTCCGACGGGTACAAGGTGAATACCGCGGGGCCGCTGGCGTCCAGGAACCACTTGGGATAGCGGATATCGACCACGGTGGCGCCGGCTTTCTTGAGCGCCACGACGGCGCTCTCGACCATCCAATCCACATCCGGGTCCTGGCCCATGAAATCGCGGGCGAGACCGATGCGCGCGCCCTTGAGGCCGTCGGCCTTGAGGTACTTGGTGTAGTCCTTCTCGAATTTGCCTTCGCTTTTTTTGGTGGCTTCGTCCTTGGGATCGACCCCGGTCATGGCGCCGAGCGAAATGGCGATGTCGGAGACGCTGCGCGCCATGGGGCCGCCGGTGTCGAGCGACAGCGCCAGCGGAATGATGCCATCGCGGCTCACCAGGCCGTGGGTCGGCTTCAGGCCGACGATGCCGTTGACGTTGGAAGGACCGCGGATCGAACCGCCGGTGTCGGTGCCGAGGCCCAGCGGCGCATAGCCCGCCGCCACCGCCACACCCGTACCGCCGGAGGAACCGGCCGGTGTGCGGGTCAGGTCATGGGGATTGAGCGACTGCCCGCCCATGGAACTTTGCGAGCCGTTGGCGAATTCGCCGAGGTTGACCTTGGCCAGCATGATGGCGCCGGCGTCGCGCAGCTTCTTCACCATGAAGGCGTCGTCGGGCGGGATGGCGCCTTCCAGCAGCACCGAGCCGCCGGTGGTCTGCATCTCGACCGTGTCGTAGTTGTCCTTCAGCACCACCGGGATGCCATGCAGCGGCCCGCGCACTTTGCCGGCCTTGCGTTCGGCATCCAGCGCCTTGGCTTCTTCCATGGCCTTGGGGTTGAGCGTGATCACCGCGTGCAGCTTCGGGCCGGCGCGGTCGTAAGCCTTGATGCGCGCGAGGCACAGTTCCATCAGCTTCTCGGCGGTGAGCGTGCCGGCGTTCATGGCGGCGGCCAGTTCGGCGATGGTGGCCTGGTCGAATTCGACCTGGCGGGCCATGGCAGGCGCGGCGGCGGACCCCAACAAGGCGGCGGTCAACGCCACGGCGGATGCGAATTTAACGGCGGGCTTGAACATGGTTTGATCCCCTCGGAATGAAATGCGGGAAGTTCCCCCTTCTCGCACCACGAGCCTATCCCGCCGGTTTCGCGCGTCAAAGGCCGCTGTCGCGGTTTTTTGAGCACGGGCGCGGCGGAAGATGTAAAAGTTGCTTCCGCGCCGGGCCTGCGCAACATAAAGACGAGCGCAACGTATGGACCTCGTGTGACCCAAGAC
>CANJOI010000004.1 GCA_947475365.1 Fidelibacterota bacterium
CGGTGAAAATGATCTGCAGATTGGGGCTGCAGGATTCGCTGTCGTTCACCGGTGCGCCGATGTCGCGGGCGATATCGCGGATGCGCTTGGTCACGAAATCGGTGAAGGCCGGCCGCATGCCGGTGGTTTTAGGACAGATCGGAATCTTCCAGCGCGAGACCTGACCGATGGGCGATGGCATGGTCGCCATGTCGATGAAATCGCGCACGACCCGGGAGAAGCGTGATCCGGTAACGGTGATTTCCTCGATCACCGGGGGAATGACGACCTTGGGGAGGGGGGCGGAGCGTTGCGCCGCCGGCGCGGGGTCAGCCGACCGCGCGGGGAAGGCCGCGAAAGCCGCGAGAAAGACGACCCCAACAACGAGCGATTTCATCGCCAGCCCCCAAATACGTGTTCGTCGGCCCCGCTGACCGGGAAAAGTGTATCAGGCCGCCGGTCTATTGAAACGCGCGAGTTGTGTGCTTCCTGCTGTCGGTCCTATTCTCCGAACCGATGCGCCCCTCCGCAGCAGGAGGGGACCCTTGTTTTCAGATGATGAGAAAGCCGTTTCACGTGGTCTGCCGGACGTTGCACCTGGGCGCTGTCGCGCTGTTCTTCTGCGCTGTGGCGCTGGCGACCGCCGCCTGCCAGGCGGCGGTTCCCTTCAAGGACTGCGCCGAGTGCCCGGAAATGGTCGAGATCCCGCCGGGAACCTTCCTGATGGGATCGCCCACCACCGAAGGCCGGCTCTACGCCAACGAGAGCCCGCAGCGGCAGGTCACCATCAAGAAAGCATTCGCGGCGGCGATCTACGACGTGACCTTCGATCAATGGGAGGCCTGCGTCGCCGCGGGGGGATGCAACTCCTACTGGCCCGCTGACCAGGGCTGGGACCGCGGCAAGCACCCCGTGATCAATGTCAGCTGGGATGACGCCCAAAGCTATATCCGCTGGCTGAACGGCAAGGTGCTGGGGGTGAAGCCCGATCTCGGCTCACTCGCCACGCCGCTGGCGGCTTCCGGGCCATACCGCCTTCTGACCGAAGCCGAATGGGAGTACGCGGCGCGCGCGGGCACCAAGACGGCGTATTACTGGGGCGAGACGCGCGGCGTTAACAACGCCAACTGCGACGGCTGCGGCAGCCAGTGGGACAATAAATCAACCTCACCGGTTGGATCGTTTCCGCCCAATCCTTTCGGCCTCTACGACATGGCCGGCAATGTCCTGCAGTGGGTCGAGGACTGCTATCACGAGACCTATGCCAAATCGCCGGTGGACGGTTCGGCGTGGGTGGGCGGCGAGTGCCGCGCGCGCGTCATGCGCGGCGGGTCCTGGTACAACAGCTCGTACTATCTGCGCGCGGCCAACCGCTACAGCAACGCGTCGTACTTCCGCGGCATGAACATCGGGTTCCGCGTCGCCAAGACGTTGGAGTAAAGCTTGCGGAATAAAGCTTGGGGAGTGAAGCCCGGGACTAGAACCAGCGCGCGATCGCGTCGCCCAGTTCGGGCTGCGTGACCGCGCTCATGTGATTGCCGGGCACTTCCCCATAGACCGCGCCGGGGATCGCCTCGGCCAGCGCGCGCGCCGAGCCGTTGTCGTTGTCCTGGGCGCCGGTCAGGACCATGACCGGAATATCGAAGGCGCTGAGCGCCGCGCGCGGCACGGCGGGGAAACAGTTCATCAGAAGCAGGAGCGCCTTGGGATCGCCGCCGGTGGTCTTCAGGAAGGCTTCGGCCATCCATTCGCTCGAGAATTTCTCGTGGGTTCCCGCCCCTTCGAGCACACGGCGGAAAAACGCCGCGCGGTTGGCAAGGTCGAGCAGGCCTTCAAGGCCCATGCCCGCGAGCATGGCTTTGCCCGGTTTCGCTCCCCGCGTCAGCATCCGCGTGGTCGTGCGGGCGCCGAGCGAATAGCCGCCGAGGTCATATGCGCCGGGCCCGAAACCGAGTTGTGCGACCAGGCCAAGGTTGTCATCGGCGAGGATATCGGTGGGGTAGTCGGCCGGGTCGTGGCTGCGCGCGCTTTCGCCATGGGCGCGCAGGTCCGGCATGATCACCCGCCGGCCTTGGGCGGCCAGCTTGGCGGCGTGGCCGTATTTGATCCAATTCACCTGGGCGTTGGAAAACAGCCCATGGATCAGGATGACGGGGCGTCCGTCCGCGGGCCCCATTTCGTGGAACGCCATGGGGTCGCCATGGGTGCCCATGAAAGTATGCGTCGTTGCGTCACGCGAAACGTGTGTCAAAGGTCGTCATCCAGCAGGTTTCAGGAGGTGCTACGGACCTCTCAATACCCGATGGAGACACCGCTTGTCGCGTCCGGCGCGGCTAGGTGCCCAGCTGTGTTCCCATGGCCGGATCGCTGACCGCGTGTTTGCCGGTTTCGATCCGCCCGGCCGCGCGGCGGGCGAAGCCGCTGCCGCTGACCGTGAAGTCGTACCAGTTGCCGCTGTCGGCCACCGGCCATTCGCGATGGACGCGTCCGCCCGCCGGGACCGCCAGGTCCTCGCCCGGCAGCCCGTAGGCATTGTGCTGGAGTTTGAGCGCCGCCGGCTGCTTGCCGGAATTCTGCGCCGTGAGTTGTACCTTCTGGGTCCGTGGCTGGTAGCGGACCTCGATCTCCGCCTGCGTGGTGGCGTCGCCGGTGAAATCGCGGCGGAAGCCGTTCGGCGCCAACACGAACAGGTCGTAGCGGCCGTTGTCCGCGCCGGTTTCCCAGACATCGCTGAGGGTTTTGCCGGCCTCGACCGTGTACCGCTTCGGGATGCGGTCGAGGTGCAGGCGGTCGTAGACGTGGAAGACCGCGCCTTGCTTGCCGGTATTGCGGAATTCGAGGGTAATACCCGTCGCATCGGCTTTGGACACCGCGTTCAGTTCATAGGGCAGGGCCCGCGACGGCCGGACGCCGGCTTCCTGGAACAGGTCCTGATGCTTCTCCGGCGGCAGGATGCGCGGCCGTTGGATATGCGCGAGCACGGTGGCCGATGACCCCGAGGCGTCGGGAAGCTTCGGGAACGCGGGATCGTTGGGCGTGACAAAATCGAACGCCGAGGTGAGGTCGCCCGACACGGCGCGGTGCCAGGGGGTGATGCCCGGAATGACCACATCGAACCGCTTCTCAAGGAACCGGCCCACCGACGTATGGTCGAACACCTGCGAGTTGACCCAGCCGCCCTTGCTCCAGGGCGACACCACATACATCGGCACGCGCGGGCCCATGCCGAAGGGGCGCACCAGGCCGCTCCAGTCGTCGGTCTTGGCGATATGCTTGCGCTCGGGGTCCGAGAAATAGTGTCCAGCCAGGTCGAGGGTCGCCTTGCCCTGCAGGACGCCGTTGCGGTCGTAAGACGGCGGCGCCGACGGCGGCAGATGGTCGAACTGCCCGTCGTTCTCGTCGAAGGTCAGGAAAAACGCGGTGCGGGCCCAGACGTCCGGATTGGCGGTCAGCGCGTTGAGCACCTGCGCGGTGAACTCCGCGCCTTCGGCCGGGGTCGAGCGGCTGGGGTGCTCCGAGAACGGCGGCGACGGCAACACCCAGGACACCTCGGGCAGCGTGCCGTCCATGACGTGCTGCTTCAACTGGTCCAAAGACCACGGGCTCATGCCCTTTTCATAAAGCGCATCGCCCGGCTTACAGGTGCGGAAACTCTCGAACGCCAGGCCGCCATGCATGGCGCCGGTCCAGTTGTTGTTCGGGTCCTGATGGATGCGCCAGCTCACGCCGGCCTTTTCCAGAACGTCCGGCAGCGTGGCCCATTTCAGGGAATTGCCGGCGTACTTGTAACCCGGCGTGGGCAGCGCGCCGGTGATCCAGCCGCGGAAGTTGTCCGGCTCGGAATGCTCGTCGGTGGCGTTGATGCCTTTGGCGCGTAAGGCGGGGTCGTTGCTGGCGCCGGACCAGAACACGATGCGGTTGGGGTCGGTGCCGGCGGTAACGGAGCAGTGGTAGTGGTCGCAGATGGTGAAGGATTCGGCGAGCGCGAACTGGAACGGAATATCGTCGCGCCGGAAATGGCCCATGGAGTAAGGCGTCTTGTAGCGCGGCCATTCGGTGATGCGGCCCTGTCCCCAGGCGCCCTGCGCGTCGGCGTAGGAGTGCGGCGTGCCGGGAACCTGAAGGGCATTGGTGGTCTTGGTGTTGAGATGGAATGGCATCATCTCTGACGTGCCGTCGGACTGGGTCCAGACATTGCGCCCGCCGGGCGACGGGATGGGATGCCGGTCACCGAACCCGCGCACCCCGCGCATGGACCCGAAGTAGTGGTCGAACGAACGGTTCTCCTGCATCAGGATCACGACGTGTTTCACGTCCTTGAGGGTGCCGGTCAACTGGGCCGCCGGTATGGCCAGCGCCTCGCGGATGGCGAGCGGCAGCGCGGACAGCGCCGCGGCCCCGCCGGCTGCGGATTTGAGGAATGAGCGTCGGTTCTGATCGGTCATGCCGCAGGGTCCTCTCCGGTCGTTGAAGCCCTGATTGTCGGAGAGAAAGGCCGCGCCAGCCCATGAAGAGAGTATGAATATTTCTCATTTATTGGTCTTGTGAATTTGAACACTGGGAGGCCACAGTCACGGCTAAGGCCTTGTCAGCGCATGACGATGCCGGCTGTGTGGTTTTCGTGACGCGCGTGAGGACATAAAACCGTCACTTTATGCACCCGCGCACTCCGCTTACTCAGGAGCGGTCACCGGAACTCCGGCCCCGATTTTTGCGCCGAATTGTTGCATGGACCAGATTGTGGGACCTCTCGCGCGCGTGATCCTCCTGTTGCCATTCTTCATGGCTCCCGCGCACGCGAGTGAATCCGCTCCCTCGCAGAAGCCCCTTGAGGTTGTGCTGATTCCCGCCGACGGCGGAACCGAAGAGGGCACCAAAGCCGACTTCGCGCCCGTCTTCAATGCGGTGTCGCGCATCAGCGGTCTGTCGTTCACGCTGCGGGTCGGGCAATCCTATAACGCGGTGGTGGAAGCGATGTGCAATCGCTCCGCCGACATCGCCTTTTTCGGACCTGTTGCCTATGTCCAGGCGCACAAGCGCGGGTGCGCGCAATTGCTGGCGGTCGCCGTCGAGAACGGGAAGTCGACCTATTACGCCGGGATCTTCGCGCGTGCCGGCGGACCGGTGTCGGCGATCGGCGACCTCAAGGGCAAACGGGTCGCCTTCGGCGACATCAATTCCGCGTCGTCCTTTGTCTTTCCCATGGCCATGATCCGTGATGCGAAATTGGATCCGGTGCGTGACCTGGCGTCGATCCGCCTCGCCGGCAGCCACGCCAACAGTCTCGCCGCGCTGGTTCAAGGCCAGGTGGACGCCGCCAGCCTGTCTTTCGAGTCCTACGAGAAGGCCCTGAACCAGGGGGCGGTGAAATCCGGCGATGTGAAGGTTATCGCACGCAGCGTCCCAATCCCAAATCCGCCGCTGGGGATGGGCACGCACCTGCCCCCCGCCCTGAAGCAGAAGCTCAAGGATACCTTCGCAGCGCTGGCCACGTCCCCCGGCGTGTCGCCGGACATGATCCGCGGTTACGGCGGGCACAAAGTCGAAGGGTACGACGTCACCTTTGCCGAATCCCAATTCGATGTCCCCGCGGCGATGATGCAAAGCATCAGCGACGATCTGAAGGGTGAGATTCTCAAAAAGGCGGCGCACCCGTGACCGGGGCTCCGATCGTCGCCTTCGACGGTGTGACAAAGACCTTTCCCGACGGCACGCGTGCGCTGACGGGGGTCTCGTTCGGTGTCGGCGCCGGCGAATTCTGCGTCGTGCTGGGCCCCTCCGGCAGCGGAAAATCCACATTGTTGCGGACCGTCAATGGTCTGACCGCGCCGGATGCCGGCGCGGTCGAGATCTGCGGTGTCGCGGTGTCGCCACGCACGCTGAATGACCTGCGCCGGCGGGTGGCGATGATTTACCAGCAATACGCCCTGGTCGAGCGCGCGACCGTGGCGCAGAACATCATCGCGGGCGCCGTGGCGGGGATGCCTGCCTGGCGCGCGCTTATCGGATTGTTTCCCGCGCGCGACCGGCGCAAGGCCTGTGAACTGCTGGCGGCGGTCGGCCTGGAGCCCGCGCATCTCTCGCGCCGCGTCGGGGAACTCTCGGGCGGCCAGCAGCAGCGGGTGGGTATCGCGCGGGCGTTCATGAGCGACCCGCAGGTGATCCTTGCCGACGAGCCCGTGGCCAGCCTCGACCCCCAGACCAGCCGCGACATCATGGGCCTTCTGCGCCGCCAGGCGCGCGAACGGGGCGTCACGGTGCTGTGCAGCCTGCACCAGATGGACCTCGCCGCTGAATTCGCCGACCGGATCGTCGCGCTCCTGCAGGGCGAGGTTGTGTTCGACGGAGCACCCGCCGCGCTGACGGCGGCCGCAAAGACTCTCATCTACACGGCCCACGGCGCCCGGCCCGCGGAAACGGCGCTGGCGTCATGACGGCGCTCCAACCGCCGGACCGGCGCCAGGTTGTGGCCTGGGCGTTTCCCGCCTGGCTGGAAACGCGCACCCTTCTCCTGATCCTGGTGGCGCTGGGCGTTTTGGTTCAGACCGGCCGCAACCTCGAGATTGACCGGCTGCTCCGGCTGACCGGGGAAGCCGTGCTTGCCGCCGCCGGCGCCCCGGTGGACTCACAGGTCGCGCGGGGGGCGGGCAAGATCGCAGGGTCGCTCTTCCCCCTTCAAATCGAAGAGCGTATTGCCACAAATCGCATCGAGGGCTTCGACCCCGGCCACCTGCCGCTGTTTTCGCATCTGGAAACCGTGGAGACGCAGGAACAGCGTCTGAATCCTGAAACATTGGCGACGGAAACCCGCACCGGAACCACGCAGGTTTTGGTGCGGCCATTCGGCTACCTGGCGCATGTTGCGGCGAAACTCGTCGAAACGCTCGAAATCGCGCTTTGGGGTACGGTGCTGGCTGTGCTGATGAGCGCGCCGCTGGCGTTTTTCTCCGCCGCCACCCTGACGCCCGGGCGCGGCGTGTACCTTCTGGCGCGTGGCCTTGTCAGCCTGTTGCGCGCCGTGCCTGAGCTGGTGAGCGCCCTGTTCATGGTGATGGCCTATGGCTTCGGGCCGGCGGCCGGGATCATCGCATTGGCGCTGCACGGGGCGGGCTTCCTCGGGAAATTCTACGCCGAGGACATCGAGAGCGCCGACGTAAAGCCGCAAGAGGCCCTGCGCGCCCTCGGCGCAAGCCGCCTGAAAGTCTTGCGCTTCGCGATCCTGCCTAATGTGCTTCCGCAGTATATCGCCTATACCCTCTATATCCTGGACCGCAACGTCAGGACCGCGACCGTGATCGGCATTGTCGGCGCCGGCGGGATCGGCCAGGAACTGAAGGGCCGGTTCGATATGTTCAACTATCAGCATGTCGGCACCATCCTGGTGGCGATGTTCGCCCTGGTGTTCGTGATCGACCAGCTTGCGGCGCGGCTGCGGCAACGCTACTTGTAGCCTGACCGGGGCAGTCAGGAGATTGAGCCATGGCGCGAAAGACGAAAGCCCGCGTGCAGAAACCGCGCTCACGCTCCGCCGAGCAGGCGCCGCTCGAAAACGTCATCCCGCGCATTCGCAGCCAGTACAAGTCGCTCGGACGCAGCGCCCGCGCCATCGCGGATTTCGTCCTCAATAAGCCCGACGCCGTCGTCCACATGTCGGTGACCGAACTGGCCGAAGCCGCCGAGGCCAGCCAGGGCAGCGTCATCAATTTCTGCCGCCACCTCGGCATGTCGGGGTTTCAGCAGTTGAAGCTGAGCCTCGCCCAGGAAGTCGTTAAACCGGTTCAGTACATTCACGAGGACCTGCAGCGCGGCGACGGCCCGGCCGCGGTCTGCCGCAAGATGTTTCATTCCGGCATTCAGGCGCTGCGCGACACCCTCTCCGTGCTCGATCCGGACGCGGTCGCCAAGGCGGTGGATATCCTGAGGGCGGCGCAGCGCATCGAGATTTACGGCATCGGCTCCTCCGCGCCGATCGCCGAGGACACCCACTACCGCATGCTGCGCATTGGCCTCGACGCAAAAGCCGTCACCGACAGCCATATCCAGGCCATCAGCGCGTCGCGTACCGGCCCCAAGGTGGCGGTGGTGACCGTGTCGCATTCCGGCGCCACCCACGAAACCGTATCGTCCACCCAGATCGCCAAGGCGGCCGGCGCGAAAACCATTGTCATCACCAACTTCGCGCGCGCGCCGATCCACGCCCACGCGGATGTCACGCTGTTCACAATGGCGCGCGAGACCAAGTTCCGCACCGAGGCCATGACCAGCCGCATCGCGCAGCTGTGCGTGATCGATACCCTGATCGCGGCGCTCGCGCTGGCCGATTACGACCGGGCCACCGAAACCCTGCGCCGCACTTTCGAGGTGCTGTCTATCAAGCGCTTCTAGAACGCCACCCGGCGGGCCGCGCGCGGCCGCGCGAATCGCATCGCGGGGGCATGTTCGCCCAGCAGCTCTGAAAACGTGAGCCGGGAGCCGGGGGCCATCAGCAAGGACGGCATGCCCAGCCTATGCGCGCCCTTGATGTCGGTGTCGGGGTTGTCGCCGATCATCAGCGCCGACTCCGGCGTGACTTTGAGCGCGGCGCAGGCGCGCTCGAACAGGAAGCTGGAGGGCTTGCCGATGATCTGGACATTCTCCGGCTGAAGATCGATGCAAGATGTGATCGCCGCTAGGAGAGCGCCGGTTTCCGGAACCAGGGCTCCCCCCTGACCGGGATGGGTGGTATCGGGGTTCGCGACGATCAGGCGCGCGCCCCGCGCCAGCGAATGTACCGCGCGTTCAAGCTTCGAGTAGGTGAACTTCGTGTCGCGCAAGAGGACGACGGCGTCAGCGTCGCCTCGCACGAGTTGCAGACCCGCGGCGCGCCCGAGCGCCTTCATACGCCCGTTCGCCAGAACCAGGGAGCGTACGCCAGGAATGCCAGCCGCGTAGGTCAAGGCCTCCATGCCGGCGAGGAAGATGCGGGCGCTGGGGAAGTCAACGCCGGCGTCGGCGAGCAGCCCTGAAATATCTTCAGGGGTCTGGGTCGAGTTGTTGGAAACGATCGCAAGCCGCGGGCGATGCTTTGCGATGAACGTCACCGCCTGCTCATGCGGGCGATTTCCCGTCGCGGCGCATCCATCCCAATCGAGCAGCAATCCGCGCGCCTTATCGATTGATTTACGCGCGGCTTCAGCGCCGGCGGGATCGTCAGCAGGGGCGTGCATGGTTCCGGAGTTCCACTGTTCAGCATCGCGACATGAACATAAGTCAGTAATGAATTATACGAAAATGAATATCGTTCATATTCAAATCATCTCTTTTTCACGCGGGCGTCACATCCGGCGGGTATAGCCAAAGTCCTAATGGAGCGACTGAGGGAGCGGGTCGTCCATTCATCACGGACGGCAAAGGAGAGTTCTTATGACTTCAGGTCAGAAATCGACACCCGCGCGCCACGTCGCCTGCGTATCAAAACCGCGGGCACGCGCGGCATCCTTCGCGACGCTGCTGCTGGCCAGCTGCAGCCTGGCCAGCCTTGCGCACGCGCAGGCGATAAACGGCGCGGACAAGGAGCAGCAATTGGCCCAGGCCCAACTGCAGCTGTCGGACGCGCAAGCGCGCGTGCAGTTCGCGCAGGCTGAACTCGCCCGGGCCCAGACCGAGCTGGCGCAGATGCAAAGCGAGGGCGGCCGCGAGGCGCGGCCCACGCAGATGGCGCAGGCTTCAGCGCCGGCGCCGCGCGCGCAATCCCAGTCCGCCGCCGCCGCGAACGATCATATGGAAACCATCGTGGTGGAAGGCCGGCGCGTTAACAGCGAGGCAGTCTCCGCGGTCGCCGCCGACTTCCTGAAATTCGGCACGCAGGTGCAGATCGTCAGCGATGAGGAAATCGCCACCGGCGGGTTCACCAACTTCGCGGAGCTGGCGGCCGGGTTGATCCGCGGCGCCAACGTCGGCTACTCGCCGGACGAAGGCGAATTCACCATTCGCATCGATGGCGGCACCGATCGCGACACCCTTCTCCTGGTCGATAACATGCCCACCTTCGACCGCGGTACGCCGCTGGAGGATATCTGGGGCGCAACCTCGATCGATCCGCGCATGATCGACTCGGTCGAGATCTTCCGCGGCGGCCAGAGCCTGTATTACGGCGGCAACGGCGGCCTGGGCGTCGTATCGGTCAAGTACAAGCAGCCCAACGGCAAATTCGGGGGCGAGGCCGGCACCTATTTCGGCTCGTTCAAGACCCGCGAGGTGTATTCCAACATCACCTTCCCGATCGATCGCGAAGGCAAGCACAGCCTGATGTTCTACGGGCGCTCTTACGAGACCGACTCAAACCCGATCTTCGACAAGGACGCCTATTCCGATACGGTACTTGAGGTCGGCGGCAAACACCCGTTCCCGTACAGCTACAAGTCGCTCGGCGCGAAGTACCTGTGGAAGATGGGCGACCAGACCGAATTCCGCCTCGGGGCCGAACTCGTTAGCACCTTTTTCCACGATCCGTTCCCGAACGACCACGTCTACAATCCCAACTTCGCGGATTTCCCGAATTTTCGTGCGAGCCTCCACAGCCAGTTGACCGATGAGTTGAAGATCGAAGCGGAGGCCTATTACACCGCGCCGAAGCTTTGGAATACCGAAGTCGACGTGGAAATCTGCCGCATTCCGCAGAGCGTCCTCAATCCGGCGACCGGCAAGCCCTTCACCCTGGCCTCGGCCTACGAGACCTACGCCAAGGCCAACAACCTGCCCGTGGGCTGTATCACCAACCCGGACACCAGCACCAAGGCCGACCGCGTCTCGCGCCAGGGCTTCTATGTCGACGCCAACGGCAATATCAAAGGCACGTTGCAGAATCCGTTCCGCATCGGCGACCCGATGGGCACCATCATTCAGACCGTCGCGAATTTCGGAACCGGCATCCCCGTCAAAGGCTATGGCGAGGGAACTCAGTTTAAGGCGGGTTACGTTGACTACGGCGCCAACCTGCGTGCCAAATACGTATGGACCGACTGGCTGTCGACGGTGGTCGGCGTGCAGCGTACGACGTCCTTCGATAATTCGGATCCCGTCTACGGCGTGTCCAAGGCCCACATCAATACGACCGGCATCTACGGCGATGCGCAGATGAAACTGCCGGTGCTCGACGGCACCAACATCTCGCTTGGCTTGCGCAAGGACTTCAACAACCTTTTCGCGGATAACTTTATCTGGAAGTTCTCCGTCCGGCAGGAGTTCGGCGAGGGCTTCTATGCCCGCGGCAGCGGCGGCACGTCCTACAACAATCCGCGCGCCCAGGAGGCCGGTCTGTTCGCGAATACCCGCAACAACCCGACCATCAAGCCGCAGGATGTCGAAACCTATGGCGCCGGCGCCGGCATCAACGGCCATGTGCTGGACGGCACCTTCAACGCCGAGATTGGCTACTTCAACACCAAAATCACCAATCTGTTCGGCAGCGCCGCGATCCGCGACGTTTGCCCCGGCGTCGATCCGACCCGCGTGCTCAACCCCGATATCATCACCCCGGTCGAGTTCTGCCGGACCTTCTCAAGCTTCGGCCTGACCGGGCTGAGCACGGCCTACTTCAATACCAAGGCCCAGCAGAGGATTAAGGGTTACACCCTGGATCTTTCGCTCGACCTGCAACAGGTCCAGGCCGACTTCAGCTTCACCAAGCAGGAATCGCGCGAGCCCAACCCCGTGTACGGCCTGACGGCGGTACGCGCCGGCACTGGGGCGGCGCTGACCACGGTCGTCCCCGGCCGTGCTGGCAGCGAACCGCTGCGCCAGTCCGGCGAGCGTCCGGAATGGATGATTTCAACAATCGTCACCTATACGCCGACCCCCCGCTGGGTGTTCGCCCTCAATCCCCGCTTGCAGGGACCGGAGTGGGTTTATGTCCAGAACAACGCGGCGCGCTTTGTCGACGCTTCGGGCAACCGCACCAATCCCGACGTCAACTTCGGCAGCTATTTCGTGCTTAACGGGTCGGTTCAGTACTACCTCGGGGAGGAGATGCAGCATCGCTTCCTGATTCGCCTCGTGAATATTCTCGACAAGAAGTATTCGGAACGCGGTGGAGCGACCGATAAGTCGTTCACCCGTGCGGCTGTGCGCGGCGAACTCACCTCCAACGATCCGTCCTACTATTACACCTACCAGTTCTACGGTAAGCCGCGGTCGTTCTGGCTCCAGTACGCCTACCGCTTCTAATACACGCGCAGACACAAGAGCCGGGCGGGTCCTGCGCGGGACCCGCCCGTTTCTTTTGGAGCGCGGACAAATCCCTGGCCCGGCCGTTGCCGGGTGTGCCGGCAAAGACAGTGTTATTGAAATCGGCGGCATCCGTGTACGTGGACCGTGGACCGCGAAACCGCGCGCGAAATCATGTATCTTCCCGCCAGCGTGACGCGATCAGGAATAGTTCAAGTGTCCAGCCCCACCCCGGAAGCACTCCGGTCTCTCATTGTTTTGTGCCTGGGCGGTGCGCCTGGGGCGGCCACCGCGATCGAAGATCTGGCGGTTCAGCGCCGCGCGCTCGCCGAAGGTCTCCTGGCCACGGCCAGCGACGCGCAAGCCTTGGCCCCCTGCCGCGCGGCGGTGGAGGATCTCGCCTTATCCGGCCTGCCTTATGACGCTGGCGAGGATCGCAGCGATCTGGGCGGGCGGATAAGCCGTGCGCTAGCGTCGGGCGCGCCGCCCATGAACGCCGTGATGGCGGCCATGGCGCTGGCGCCCGCGCACCATTTCCCCGTGCTCGATCTCACGGCTGTGCCACCCGACCTGTGTCTGCTTTATGCGCGGTATCTGATGGCCGGCCCCGCCATATTCGAAGACTATGGCGAGGCTGTTCGTTTCGCGCATCATCGTTTGCGGGCGATGGAACAGTTGCATACCGCGGTGTTCCAGCAGCGTCTGCCGGACGCCGAGGCGATCGCGGATATCGCCGCCGGCGCCACAAACCACATGCTCTACTTCAACGGTGTCAATCTCGCGCCGTATTTCCGCTTGCGCGCGGAGCTGCTGGAATGGCGCCTCGCGGGCTTGAATCACCCCTTACACCACCTGCCGCCTCTCACCGCGCGCCCGCGGGTGCGGATCGGGTTGCTGCACAGCGGTCTGGATCCCATGACCGAGACCTATTACCTGCTCGCGCACCTGGTGGGGCGGCAACCGTCCCTGGAGATCATTCTCTATCTCGATCATCCGCCCTCGGGCCCACTGACGCCCGAATTCGCCCGGCGTGTCGACCGGATCGCCGTGGTCCCGGCGGCCCTGGCCGCCGCCGCGGCGCACATTCGCGGCGACGATCTCGATGTGTTGCTTATCTCGCGCAATATCACCGCGGGCAATTCACCGGCGGTCCGGCTGGCCGCGCACCGGCTGGCCCGGGTGCAGATCGTGGGCGCGGCGTCGCCGGTGACCAGCGGACTCAGTTCCGCGGACTTTTTTCTTTCAGGCGAGGCGAACGAGCCCGCCGCCGACGCGCAGGATCACTACCAGGAGGCGCTTGCCCGGCTGCCGGGATTGGTGACGACCTACGCTTATGCCTACGACCGGGATCCGCGCACGCGATCGTTCGCGCGCGCCGATTTCGGAATAGCGGCGGCGGATGTGGTTTTCTTCTCCGCCGCCAACTGCTTCAAGATCCTGCCCGAGGTGTTTCAGACCTGGGCGCGCATTCTGGCGGCAACGCCGGGTAGCCGCCTGATGTTGATGCCCTACAATCCCAATTGGTTCGATTCTTACGCCACCACGCTGTTCCAGCGCCGGATTGCGCGCCAACTCGCCGACCACGGGGTCGCCGCGGAGCGGGTTGTTGTGCTGAGCGCCGTGCCGGCACGGACTGATCTTCATGCCGCCATGGCGATGGCGGACATCTACCTCGATAGCTTTCCGTTCTCCGGGGCCTGCTCCCTGGTGGATCCTTTGCAGGTGGGGCTGCCAATTGTGGCCATGGACGGGACCGCCTTCCGCACCGCCGTGGCGGCGTCGATCCTGCGGGCCACCGGTTTCGACCATATGGTCTGTCCCGACGTCGAATCCTACGTCACACGCGCCTGCGCCCTGGCCGGCGATGCCACGCTGCGCCAGCGGGAGCGGGATGACGTCAGGCAAATCGATCCGGCTTTTCTGCCGTGCACCTGGACCGCGCCGCTGGCCCAGGATTTCTCGGACTTCGCGCGCGATGCCGCCGCCGCCTGGTTCGCGAAAGTTGATGCTCTCAGGGCGCTGGCCCCGGCGGATCTTCAGGAAAAACTCCGGGAACTCGCCCAGGATTTGCGGCAACAGAGAAACCCGGGCTACCTGCAACTGACCGATCTCGCGCTCATCACGCAGTGCCTCTATCCCTATCTGCAGACGCTGAGGGCGGAAGGCGCCCCCGCCGGGCGGATCGTCGATGTGGGCGCCTGTGTCGGCGAGGCCTCAATGCCTTTCCTGCGCGGCGGATGGCGTGTCGATCTGTTCGAACCCGACCCGGAATGTCTGGCCCCGCTGACGAAGCTGTGCGCCGCTTTTTCCAATGCCACGCACTACGCCGCTGCCGTGACCGCCGCCCCGGAGGGGCTGGTTACGTTCCATAAGCGCAGCATGGGTCTGTCGGGTTTGGGCGCGAGCCCCTACGCGCGCGGCGAGAGGGAGGTGGTGGTTGCCAGCACGACCCTGAACGCGGTCTACGGCGCGGAAAAGCCTGCGGCGGATGTGTTGAAGATCGATGCGGAAGGTTTCGACCTCGAGATTCTCGCGGGCGTCGATATCAAACGGCTTGCGCCCAAAGCCGTCATGATTGAATTCGGCACCGCCTTTGCGCGCCAAACTCCGGCGGCGATCCGCGAAACCATCGCGCGCATGGCCACGGAAGGCTACAGCGTGGTGGCGTTCTCGAATCGGCAGCTCGAAGGTTTTGGCCGCTCCAACTGGTCGTGCGAGCTTGACGCCTTGACCTTTGGCGGCATCCCTCCCGGCGATGACATAGCCGGGAACTTGGTCTTCTTCCGCGCCGGTGACACCACCTTCCTGACGTGTCTTTTGATGCTGCTGGACAGCTTCCAGCCGGCGCGTAAGCGGCGGTGGGGGCTGACGGCGGCATAAAACCCGCGCATCGCACCCTGCCGGAGCCTATAATTTCCCGGTCGAGAAGCCTTCTGGCGGCGGGCGAGGCGCCGGTTGCCGCGATAGACTGTCGCCGCGGGTAAGGGGATGACTGTGCGAGGGAACACCGTTGTGCGCGTGGTGAAGTGGCTGTACTTCCTGGTGCTGATCGCAGCGACCGCCGCAGGGGCATGGGCGATCCGCCCGATCCTCCAGGAGCAAGCGGCGCGGCGCGCGGCGCCGCTGGCGGTGAATGTCTACGCCCACCCCTTCGTATCTGTCCTGAAGGAGACGGCCATCAGCCGGGGGTCTTCGTCGGCGGATTTCTTCAGTCAGGACGTTTTCAAAGACGCCACGGCGGCCATCATGGAGCGCCAGGCTCCGCCATTCGCCAAGGGCGCGGACCGCGATGCCTGGGCACGGGGGTTCGTGTCCGAACTCACGACACATCTCAACAATTTCATGGCGCGCAGGTATGTAGATTCCCTGCAGCGGCTTGAGGTCGAAAACCAGGCCAAGGGCATGGTGCTGGTACGTATCGCCAATGTCGGCGGCCAGGCCGTGGAAGATATCCGGGTGGAAGTGAACGGCGGGCAGCTGTTCATGGAGGGCTCGCCCGCCGCCGCGAAATTCCGCAGCCTCGGCACGCGCACGTTACGGCTCGGGACGTTGGCCGCGGGCGAAAAGATCGATCTCTCCGTCCTGACGACCCAGGACATGAGCCTGGGCGGCGAGGGACCGCGCGTGAAAGTGTCGGCCAAGGACCAGCAGTTCCCGGTGATCGTGCACGCCCAGGGCGCCCCGTTGTGGCCGGCGCTGCCGGACATCAAGTGGCTCGCCTTCGCCGTGGTTTATCTCGCGCTGCTGCTCGCCGGCCTGGGTGTGGGGATTCTGTCGCTGGCGGGCACACGTACAGGTCTTGCGCCGGGGGCCAAGGCATCGTCCCGTGCAACCGCAACGCCTCTCGCGGCGCCAGCGCCTGCAGCGCTGACCGCTTCTGAGGCGCGGGTTTGGCGGCGACCAGGGGCCGCCTGAACACCTTGGGGCGGCCTAGTGCGGCCGCGTCGCGCTAAATGTGTAAAAGCCCGAACGCTGGGGCCGCCGGTTTCAGCTCTCCGCTATCCGGGTCTTTCATCAGAATTAACTGTTTCTGGACATCGATGACGGCGTCTCGCGGAAAAGGCGGCGTTTTGCGGGTTTTTTGAAGTCGCGCGATGTCGAAACGCTGTACGCCGATTTCGTCAAAGTGACCTTTCTGCGCGAAGGTTGAAGGTACCTCCGGGTGATTGATGATAGGACGCGTATGAATCCACCATCCGTAACGTGCGTAATCCCGCGGCAGCCAGAAATAGCGCAAGCCTGCCTTGTCCGTCAGGCTGATATTGAAACTGTAGTCGAGGACTTCGTCGTCGGGCGCCGTCTTCAGGGTGCCGATGTCGCGCTCCCACGTGGCGAGGAGGCGGAGCGCGGCCGGGGAATTGGCCCAGTATTGTACACAGCCGGAACATAGCAGCTGGTCCGTCGAAACGATGTCAATCGCGACGCCGTGTTGCCAGAATCGGGGCGCACCGGCCTCCGTTCTCATATCGATCAGAGCGGGAACCGGTACCCAGGCGTCGTTACTGGCATCTGCGAACCAATTATAGATCGCGAAATCGGTTTCGTTCCGTTCCAACTCCCACAGCAGCTGCGGGCGCGCGCAAATTTCGCAATCCGCGTCGACGAACAGGAGCGGCCGGCCGAACTGCGGCAAGGCCCATTGCAAAAAACGGGATTTACAATAGCTGATGTCGTCGCTTCCGTTGCGGCTGATCGACCGGTGAACCGAGGGAACCTCGAACAATGCGTAAGGCAGGCCATAGCTATCCAAGGACGCGGCCAGCCGTTCCGCCTTTGCCCGGTAGCTCGGCGTGAAAATCGTCGACACCGTGAAGGGCGCATCAGGAGCGGTCTGGCGCCGCCATAGGGTATAGGGCCTCTCGGGCCGTGACATTGTGGTCTCCTTGATGCCCGCTGTTTCTGCTTGCAGCGCGCGGCGGACCGGGCCGTACCATTACCCTAGTTGTGAAAGCCCGCGCTACCTAGCTTTACCGGGCGCGACCGGGTCCCTCGTGCCCGCTTGCGCGGCCTGCGGAGACCTGTTCAATTCGGCCGATCAAGCAGGGACCCGCTGCTGCGAGGGGATTATTACGCAAGATGACATTCCCTCTGGTGAGCAGCAACAATGACCGATGACCGCCGCCTAGGCAGCGCAGGGATAGCGTGAAACCAGAACCGATCTTCTTTTGCGGGCTGCTTCTGAGGGCGTTCGCCTTCGGCGAGCCGACCGCGGTGTTCGACCGGCGGTCCGAAAGCGCGGCCAAGGACCTTGCGGCGGCGCACCCTACTTTTCGCATCGCCGTGATTGACGACCCGGTGCTTGCCGCCCTGGGCGAGTATCGCCACGGCAAAAATATAAAGCAGGTAAACCTTCTATACCGTCACGTTGACGGCGTATTCTCGGGATTGTCCGCGGCGCAAGCTCTGTTTTCACACGCGCGCGTGGACGTGGTGGCGATCTCGGGCCCGATCCCTCCGGACTTGATCGCACTTTGCCGGAGTACACTGGAGCCGTTTGGTTACCGCGCGTTCCGCGCGGAAGAGAAAATCACGCCGCTGCCGGACTCCTCTGTGACCGCCCCGTTGGAGAGTCTTTTCTTCATTCATCAGCGGCTTGTTCCCATGCTGGGCGGGCGGTCCTCCCCCGAAATCGATGTCGGCGCATTCTGCAAGCAGGCCGGGATCACTCCGGGCGGCGTCATCCACGTGGGCGCGCACGAAGGCGCGGAATGGCGGAAGTATAAGGCGATGGGGGCCCCTCACGGCATATTCGTCGAAGCCAACCCGGCCACATTTGCGCGATTGGAAGAAAAACTCGCCGGCGAACCCGTGGCGCTTATCAACTACGCGGTGACCGACCGTGCGGGGACGGTGACCCTGCACCTAACGTCCTTCGATCAAAGCTGCTCGATCTTTCCACTGCTTCGTCACGCGGCGGTCTATCCTGAGATCGTGGAGACGGGGTCCGTCGAGGTGCCGGGCGATATGCTGGATGCGCTTGTGGCGGGCCGACGCCGTGCCGGGGTGAAGTACAACATTCTTGTGCTCGATATACAGGGCGCGGAATTGCAGGCGCTGCACGGCGCTGCTTCAACCCTCGACGACGTCGAGATTGTCGTCACGGAGGTCAACTTCGACGAGCTCTACGCGGGCTGTGCCCAAATCGAAGACATGGACATCTTCCTCACGGAACGTGGTTTTTCCCGGAAGGTGACTTCTTCGCCCTTCCACCCCAGTTGGGGCGACGCGCTTTATGCGCGCCTGCCGCGGATCGCCTAGTGTCGGCGCTCCAGGACGCGGTTGCCGCGGCGAAGGCGGGAAGGATCGAGCAGGCGGAAGAACTTTGCGCGGCGATCCTGGCGCAGACCCCAGGGCATATGACAGCACGGTTACTGGCCGCCAATCTTGCCGTCTCGGCGCGAAAACCCGCCACCGCCGCCGCCCACCTCCATCATCTCATTCAAGACCCGCAAGCAGCCGGTGACATTTTGCACCAGGCGGGCTTGTTGCTCCGTCAATGCGGCGACGCATCCGGCGCCGTGCGCGCGCTTGAGCGAAGCCTGAAGAATAGCTCCAACAGTTTTGCAGCACTTCTGGACTTGGCTGACGCCCAGCAGGCGGCGGGCGATACCGATGCCGCCCTGCGCAACTATGACCTGGCGATCGAGGTCAATCCGGGTCAGGCAACGGCGTTTTCACGACGGGCCATGATTCTCCTGCGGGCCCGGTTCGGCGATCCCCGGGCGATTACCCGCAGCGGAACGGGGCACCGCGGCATGATCACAATGCGGACGCTGGGCGACAATGGCCGCTTCGCGAACCAACTTTTTCAGTATGCCTTCCTGCGCTGCTACGCGCGCGTTCACGACTTGGAAGTCCAGGTTCCAGACTGGGTCGGCGCATGGCTGTTCGATCTGGATGACCCGCATATTTCCGCCGCGCTGCCGATCGCGAGGGAGAGCCCCGATCTCGCGGCATCCTTGCGGCCCGGATCCTCCACGGGTGCGTCAGACTGCGATTTTCAGGGCTATTTTTGCTTCCACACCCGTGCCTATGAGCCGCACCGGGATTTCATCCGGTCGTTGTTCCGGCCGGGGTGGAAGTTTGCCGGTCCGCTGTCGGAGATCGTGAACGCTCTGCGTCCCGGCGGGCGCACGCTTGTGACGATCCACCTGCGCCGCGGCGATTTCGGTTATGGCAAATTCTGGATTGCTCCCGAGTCTTGGTATCGCGCATGGCTGGATGAATTGTGGCCGACTCTGGAAAATCCGGTGCTCTATATAGCGACCGACGAACCTGCCGTGATGGGGGCCTTCGCGGATTACCGACCGATCGGTCACGAAAACATTGCGCCGATTGTGCCCGGCCTCGCATTCATCGAGGACTTCTTCATTCTTAGCCAGGCGGACGTCTTGGCCATTTCGAACAGCACGTTCTCGTTCTTTGCCGCCCTGCTCAACACGCGCGCTACGACTTTCGCGCGCCCCGATCCGAAGGCAGAGAAACTTGTCGGCTTCGATCCCTGGGCGAGCGAGGTGCTGCTCTGAGCGCGGACCCGGTCGATCTGGTTGCCGGCCGGTCCTGCGAGGGCTGCACCTTGTGCTGCACGGTCATCGGCATCCCCGCATTGTCCAAGCCCCAGGGACATGACTGCGTCCACTGCCACATCGGGCAGGGATGCGGCATCTACACGCGCCGTCCGGAGGTCTGCGCCGAATTTTACTGCAGCTATCTTCTGAGCCCGGCCCTCGGCGAGGAATGGAAGCCGAACACCGCCCATCTCGTGCTCGGATATATGGCGGAAGCTGACGTGATTCTGGTCTACACCGACCCTGCCCATCCCAACGCTTGGCGCCGGACGCCGTATCTGGACCGGATCAAGAAATGGGCGGCGACCACGGATACCGGGTATGTGCTGATCTGGGAGAACGGACGCGCGCTCGCGCTGCTGGGCGGCGAAGAATTCGATCTCGGCCATTTACGCGACGATCAAGTGATCGTCCGCGACGCTGGCGCTGCTGGTAAAGCAACAATTTATGCCATAGACCCGCCCGGCTAGGCGCCGGATCGGCTGGTGGCGGCAGCGCAAGCTGTGCCAGTATCCGCCACTCTTTCGCCGCCTCTGGAGGGGCGCCTCATGACCGCTGCCCCAACCCCGTCCGACGCCGAAGCCTCCGCGGTACGCAAGGTTTTCGGGCGCATCGCGGTCGCCTGCGCGGTGATCTATGTGGTCGCCTATCTCGACCGCATCAATACCGGCTTCGCGGCCTTGTCCATGAACAAGGAACTCGGGCTTAGCGCCACCGCCTTCGGCATCGCCAACACGACCCTGTTCCTGGCGTACTCGGCGTTCGAGGTGCCCAGCACCATGCTTCTGGTGCGCATGGGCACGCGGCGCTGGCTGGCGCGGATCATGATCACCTGGGGTCTCGCCTCCATGGCCACGATCTTCGCGGTCGGGCCTTACAGCCTCTATGTGCTGCGGGCTCTGGTGGGCCTGGCCGAGGCCGGCCTCATGCCGGGGCTGCTGTTCTATATCAGCCTGTGGTTTCCCCTGGCGCACCGCGCGCGCGCCAACGCCATCTATCTGGCGTCGCTGCCGCTGTCGCTTGTGATCGGCGGCCCGGTCTCGGGCTTCTTGCTGGAGATGGATGGGTTTCTGGGGCTCGCCGGTTGGCGCTGGTTGTTCCTGGTCGAAGGGGCGCCGGCGATCATTCTCGGCATCGCCGTGCTGTACTGGCTGCCCAATACGCCCGCTGAGGCGCGTTGGCTGACGGCCCCGGAGAAGGAGGCGCTGCAAGCGCGCTTGGATCAAGAACGCGCCTCCAGTCCGCCGTCACCAGGCGGTTTCTGGACACAAATTGCCCGGCCTCAAGTGATTTTACTCGCGCTCTCGTTCTTCGGCGTCCTGGCGACCGTCAGCACCCTGGCCATCTGGACACCGCAGATTGTCAAGGAAGTGGTGGGCGGCAGCCGGCCGCTGGTGATCGGGTTCCTGTCCGCGGTTCCGCCGCTGGTGGCGGTGGTTTTCATGCAATGGATCAGCCGGCGATCCGACCTCCGGCGTGAGCGCGCCGGGCACCTCATGGCCGTGATGGCGCTGGCCGCGCTCGGCTGGGTGATGGTGATTTATATGCCGCTGCCCGCCCTTAAGCTGGCCGGCCTGGCGTGCTGCGCCAGCGGCGTTTATGCCGCCTTTGCGATCTTCTGGGCGGCGGTGGCCCAGATCCTGGGTGACCGCAACCGCGCGCTGGTGATGGCGGCGATCCAGAGCGTCGCGCTCATCGCTTCGGTGGTCAGCCCGCTGGTGCTGGGCGCCCTGCGGGACGCCACGCACAATTTCTATGCCGGCGCCTGGTACACCGCGATTCTTCTGGTCCTGAGCGTTGGCCTGTTCGCCATGGCGGCGCGCTGGCAGCCGGCGAAGGCCCCGGAATAATCAGCTATGGTTGAAGCGCCCACCGGCCGCGTTCGATATGACGGTGGCGGCCGTAAAGGCTTTCGATCAGCACAAAGTCGCGCACTGTCCAGGTGACCGGTGCGACGGAGCGCTCGGGCACCGCGCCGGCGTCGTAGCACAGCGTGAGATGGGGCCTGAATTTCCAGGTCATCCACCGGCGCATCCCCGCGCCGATCAAAGCTTTGGTCAGCGCCTCCTGGAACGCATACAACGCCGGCGCGCCGTCCGAGGGGCGCAGCAGCATGTGCCCTTTCGCGCTGTGAAGCTGGTCAAACGAAACTGTGAACGGGTCTATGCGCACATGCGCGGCGGCGTAACGCGCGGCCGGCAGATGTTCCCGTGGGATCTGATCAAAGAAGCCGCCGATATTGCACAGGCTGACGTGCAGGCGGTCGACCTCGACCGGCTTTTCCAAAGCGATCCGTTCTGATCGCAGGCTTTGCAGCAAACTCGCGCACTGCGCTTTCGCCGTCGCGTCCGGCCCGAGGGCAAAGAACACGTTGCACATCAGCGGACGCTGCGCCGGGAGACTGAACAGCGGCAGTTGGGAAATGCCTGCCTGCCGGCCACTGCCAGATTTGCGGCCAGGGATGCGGGAGCGGGCGGTACGGGGGCTTGGGCTGCCGAAACTGCTGGCGGTCATGGAGCGTCCTCCCTTGGGTGGGGTGCTTCAAATGTTCTTGTTTTGTTCTTATATACGCGCTTTACCCCCAGAGTCACGGCAAATCGCGCCTGACCGGTCCATTTCCCGGCATGCATTTGCCGGGGATCACCTGTGTAAACAGTGCGGGCGAGCGCCCCTGCACCGCGGCGGGGCTGCGCCTATCTCGGGTCCATCGCTACCCCACGGCCGGACGGGACCGGCGCTCTTCAGGACGACAGACGATGGCTACGCAATATTCCGCCCAGATCTACGATCTCAGCACCATGAGCCGCCCGGAGTCCGGCAAAGGCCGTCCGGCTGGGCGGGCGGTTCAGGAGCAGGCTTCACCCACCATGTCTTACCCCGCGCGCATTGCCGCCGTGTTGGCCGGCGCGCCGCAGCCGCCGGCGCTACGCCGCGGCAAGAGCGAGGCGACCGCGCCGCTCGCCGTCCCTTCGCTCACCGAGGAGACGCGCGCGAGGCTGATCTCGGTCCATACCCTCAACGCCACGCTCGGATAGCGCGGGTACTCATTCGCGAACGTCTTCTCGCGAACCCTCGGAGTGGATGCTCACGTCAGCGTAAATGACGGCACGCCATCGCCATCAAGCGGCGCGTCGATGACCGCTGTGACGGCCGTGACCGGCAAATGCGCATAGAGGTGTGGGAATAGCGCGCCGCCCCGCGACGGCTCCCACGTCAGAGCCAGCGCGGTGGCGTCGATTTCCAGCACCACCAGATCCGTCTTGCCCCGGAAATGCAGGCGCGCCGTCTCCTGTGCCTGGGACGCGGTCGAGAAATGAATATAGCCGTCCCGCAGGTCGATTCCGGACCCGGTAAAGGTTCCCACGGCTTTGGCCGCCTGCCATTCCGTGCGTGGCAGGATTTTATAGATCTTGGTCATGGCATTGAGTGTAGCCGCAGATCGCGGGCGCGGCGATCTTATTGCACCGCAGCAAAACCGTGGACTAGACTTGCCCCCAAGCTTTCAGGGGAATGCCATGACGATCGCGATGGGACGCCGGCGCTTTGTCACCGAGGGCGGCGCGCTCCTAGGTCTCAGCGCGCTGGCGGGTTGCGCCGGATCGGGTGCAAGACTGAGCCTTCCGGGCCAGCACCTCCAACTCGCGCGTCTTGACGCCAGCGTCGGGCGCATCACCCGCATCAATGTCTGCACGCGGCCCTTCCGCGCCCAGGGCCCGCGCCTGGATGTGGAGCAGATCGCCGGCAAGACGGTCGCGCACAATTACGGCCACGGCGGCAGCGGCTGGTCCTTGTCCTGGGGGTCGAGCGCCATTGCCGCCGCCAATGCCCTCGCCACCGGCGAGCGCAAGATTGCGGTGATCGGCGCGGGCGCGCTCGGCATGACCTCCGCGCTCACCTTGCAGCGCTTGGGCGCGCAGGTCGTGATCTACGCCAAAGAACTGCCGCCCAATGTGCGTTCTTCGCTGGCAACCGGCTCGTTCACGCCGGACTCGCGCATCTGCTTTGAGGAACACGCCACGCCGGCGTTCAAGAAGCAGTGGGAAGCCATGTGCCGCCAGTCGTTCCTGGCCTATCAGGATCTGCTCGGCCTGCCCGGCGACCCCATCGAGTATCTCGACAGCTACGCCGTCTCGGATCAAGCGGGCTTCCCGGCGCGCCGCGGCGGCGGTGACGGACGCCCGGAATTCGCGCGCCTGATGAACGACCTCACGCCCGATTTGATCGTGCGCGGCCCGACGTATAATCCGGGGGAACACCCGTTCGGTGCGCGCTATGTCCGGCGCAGCACCCACCTGATGTTCAATATCGTCGAGTATTCCCATTACCTGCTGACGCAGTTCCACCAGTTCGGCGGCCGGATTGAGATCACGGAGTTCCACACGCCCGCCGACTTCGCGCGCATCCCCGAGAAGACCATCGTCAACGCCACCGGCTACGGCGCGCGCGCGTTGCTCGGCGACAATTCGATTATCCCGGTGCGCGGCCAGACCACACGTCTGATTCCCCAGGCGGAGGTCCACTACGGCCTCTCGTATCGGGGCAATTCATTCCTGGCGCGGCGGGACGGCTTTCTGTTTCAGCATGGCGGCGACGAGTACCAGGGCTTCAACGACGACACCGCGCTTCCCGACCGGGCCGAGGCCGAAGACACCGTGAAGGGTATCGCGCAACTTTTTGCCTAAGCGCCGCCGCTCGGTTCGGCGGTCAGGCCGAAGTCGCGCTTATGGCGGTATTCAGCCAGGGCCCGGGGCGTTTTCCGCGGCGGGGATTTTCGGGAAGTGGGACGTTTGGGCATGTCCCCCAAACGTCCCTGTTGCGCCTTTGGTTTCCCGCGCTTCCTAGCCAATCTTCTCGTACCCGCCGGCGTTGATGTGGCCGAACAGCTTCATGCCCTTCGCGTCCGTGGCGAACTCAAACATGTTGGCGTCGCTGAATTCGGCCTCCAACTCGATGGGCCGGTCGAGCACAAAGAGGTTGGCGCCCGCCGGCCGGTAGACGCCGCGGCCGTCGATCACCAGTCCGCCGTCACCGCTGTCCTTGACGGTGATTTCGGTGGGCGCGCGGCTTGGGTCCGGCGCGCGCGGGATATCGCGGTAGCGGCCGGTGTATTGGGCACGGTCCACTTTCATGGTTGTGTCGAACGGCAGCTTGCCCAGGAAGTGATCGAAGATCAGCGCCCGCGCGCCGGTGTGCGACATGCGCTTTTTCACCGGGCCCATGGTCTTGGGACCTGGCGCGTTGGCCGGCACCTCGACCTTGGGGCCGGGCTCGCCGCCGCCGGCGAAACTGACATAGATGCCGGTCTTGCTGTCCATGCACATCAGCTCGAGCGTGTAGTGCTGCAGGCTGCCGTAATGCTCCAGCACCCGTTCGCCGTTATAGTCATAGGTGAAGAACGTCATGCCGAAGCCGCTGGTGTGCGCGCTGTTGCCCCGGTGGCGGGTGTGCATCAGCTTCCAGGTCGCGGGCTTCAGGATCTTGGCGCCTGGCGTGCCGGGCGCACCTTCGTGGATGTTCGCCATGATCCACTTACTCATGTCTTCAGCCGTTGAGACAACCGAACCGGCGTAAGGCGTGACCAACGTGATGGTGGGATAAGGGAGTTTTACCGCCGGGCCGTTGGGGACGAAGGCGTACTGCGTAATCATATTGGGCGGCGGGTCCAGGGACAGGCCCACGTCGGTATTGGGCATGCCCAGAGGCCCCCATACGTTCTGCTTCAGGAAGTCGCCCAGGGCCTGGCCGGAGATATCCTCGGCCATGAACCCGAGGATCGAGCTGCCGAAGTTCGAGTAGACCGAGACCGTGTTCCGGGGCCGCGCGTAGTCCGGCATGCTCGCCTTGATAACCTCGGCGGGGATCGGGAAGGTCTTGGCGATGGTATCGGGCACGGTGCGGGTGTTGGCGAACCCGCCGCGATGGGTAAGGAGGTCCCAGATGGTGATGTCTTCACCGGCATTCTTGGGCAGTTGCGCGCGCTTCAAGTATTTGTTCACGGGGTCGTCGAGGGAATCGATCTTGCCGCGCTCCTTCAGGATCGCGAGCGAGATCGACATGAAGGTCTTCGTGAGCGAAGCGATGCGTGTCTGGGTCTTGCGGGGGTCCATGGGCGTGCCTGCCACCACATCCTGGTAGCCGTAGCCCTTCATGAACACCACGTCGTTGCCTTGCGTCACGGCGAAGCTGAGGCCCGAGAAGCGGTGATCGGCGAGCGCCTTGCCGAAGGCGTCGTCCGCCCAGGCCTGAATCTCGCCGGCGCTGAGTTTGCCGATGCCTTTGGCGAAGGCCGCCCGGCCGAAGGGCGTGCTGAGAAGCGCAGCCAGCGACAGGCCGCCGAGCGCGCGCCGCGACAGTTTAAGATTCACATCGTCATTTCGCATGTAGCCCCCAGGGTTTGGTGGTGATCCAAATCCTCCCGCACGGAAGCTTGCCAGGATTGCGCGGCGCGCTCCAGATGCGCTGTGAGGTTGCGGTCCAATAAGATCTTTTCAAGGCGGGAGGAACCCGCCCGCGCGTCCGCCGTTCAGCCCGGTATGCGCCGGAGCCGAACCATGAAACGCCTCGTTCTCGCGGCCGTCTGCCTGGCCCTCGCCGCCGGCGGCGCACGGGCGGCGGATTTTTCCTTCGACCCGGCCACTGTGCGGTTCGGCTATGCCGATGGGTATTGGGATCATGAGCATCGCTGGCATGCCTGGCCCAACCCTCAAGAGGCGCGGGAATTCCACCGCCGATTCCAGGACCGTATTTATGGATACCGCCATACCCGGTATCCCAACGACGGCTGGCGCGACGATGCCGCCCGCGGCGGCGCGGAGAAAACCGGCGTGCGCGCCAAATCCTCCGGCAACGATCCCCGGTCTTAATCCGGTTTTTTGGGCGCAACGACATTGGCGCGCCTGCGCGCGTTTCAGGGCGGGGCGAAGGACCGGAGAAAAGCCTGCAGGGTGGGCGTCCCCTGGGCCGGCGTCATGCCTTTGCGCCGGGTGAGGCCGCTCTCGGCGGCGGTGCGCAGTTGGGCGAGCGCGTAGGCGATATCGGTGGTGATGACCTCGACGCACCTCTTCGGCGTGCCCGCCTGAGAGGAGGGGAAAGCCGTCGTCCAGGCGGCGATCTTCACCGAAATGCCGCACAGAAGGTGCCCGAGCAGGAACTGGAATTCACGGATACGCGGTTGCAGCGAGTCGAACGGCGTGGCGATGCTTTCACCCCACAGCAGGTTGACCAGTTGCTCGGAAGCATTAAGGCGTTTCGCGGTGCTGCGCATGATGTGTGAGAAATCGGTGTGCACCCGGTCCAGCGCCGCCAGCACCACGGTTTCCCTGGGGAAATGAATCTTGAGGCGCGTCAGGGAGTTGAGAAAGGCATCCACCGACGGCCTGATCGCCGCGAAGGTGTACTGATAGAGCGAAATGGCGAGGAATGTGTCCGAGTAGTCCTCCAGGAATCGCGGCACGTCCAACACCGGAATCTTCAACTTCTCCGCAAGCCGTTTGAGATGCGCTTCAGCGCGGCGGATGTCGGGGTCGCGGAACAGAAGGACGAGTTGGGCAATATCCGCCGCCTCCTGCGTGTCGCCGCCGTAGACATAGCGCAGCAGCGGGATAGTGAACTTCCGCATCTGGCTGTCGACCGCGCGGCCGACGGCGGGCGGCAGGTTTCCGGCGGCGGCGACGGGGATGCCGATATCGCGCAACAGCAGGCGCACGCTGAAGACATCGAACGTCGGCAACAGGGCGACATTTCGCAACAGGCCGATATCTGAGCCATGCTGATGCGTGAGATCCAGCATGGCCGCGGCGGTGTCGACGTCATGCTGGCCGCTACCGGACTTCTTATCCCGGTACAGTTCGATCATGCTCTCGCACCGGGCGTTTTTGATCATGCGCGATTTGCGCAATACCGGATGCGTGACGGGCAAGGTGTCCAGCGCCAATGTGTGGAGGCTGACCGTGTATCCGGGGCCGTCTGTGTGCAAAGGACTCACGACGGCGCGCCCACTACGACGCCCCTCCAAGGGAATGGCGAAAACTGTCCCGGTCCTGATCGGTCGTGAACACAAGGGTCATGATTTTACGCGGCTGGCCGCCGTCCTCTTCCAGACCCTCGAACAGGATTTGGACCGGGCTTTTGCAACGCTGCTCGAGAACGTGCTCAAGTTCTTCGTAGGACATATGGGTTCTGAGCCGCAGACTGGGTTTTCTGGCCATTCCTCGATCCATTACATGCGCACGAGCGAGGTCGCGGGCAGCTGCTTGCGCCGCCGCGATGCAGAAAGCCGAGTGGTGTATCAATCCCCGCGGGCGCCAAAGTGAAGGAACCGCGTAGCCGTGCGCATCACCCATATGGGTGAGCGGGAATGACAGCTTCAGAAGGGCTAAATTTGACCGGCGAGGGAGCGCAGGATGAGCGCCACCAGCTCGGTCTGGCGGCTGGTGGAGGTTTTGGTGAGCACAGACTTGAGCTGTGTGCGCACCGTATTGAGCGTGACGCCGTGGGCCAGTGCGATCTCGTCCACCGTGAGCCCGTTGACGAGACCGTTGGCCAGCAGCGCCTCGCTGCGGGTCAGGCCGTAAAGCTCGGTCAACATATATGTGATGTCGACGCGTTCTCCGGGGTCGCGCACGATGATGAGTGCCGCCGGCTCGTCCAGCCCGGCGCCTTCACGGCGCGGGCGCAGAGGGGTCACGGTCACGCTCAGCGGCGGCTGGTGCTCGGCGGGCAGCGACAAGAGGCCGCCGGGTGAGTCCCCGCGCCCGGCCGCGGTATCGGCCGCGGTCTCGATCAGGTGGCTGAGGCGATGGTGGGCCGAAATCTGGGTCGCCGTGATGCGGCCCGCCACCACCGTCAGGGCGTGAGACCGCGCGATCAGGTCTTCCCCCTTGGCGTTGGCGATCAGCAGGCGGCCGCCGCGATCCGCCACCAGCAATGCGGTCGTGGACCGCTCCAGGAACTCCCGCGCGGCATGCAGTTCCAGCGACGCGCCGGTCAAGGAGTTGCGGATGCGGATGGCATTGCGGACGTGCGGCATCAGCCGGGTCAGGTAGGCCTTGTCATCGGCGCTGAACTGCCGGCCACGGGCATCACGGTGCACAGACAATACGCCGACCGCGGCTCCGGGCAGATTCATGAGACTGCCGGCGATGTGGTGGATGCCGATGCGGGCGAAGTAGTCCCTGTAGATTTCGGTCTCGACCCACTCGCTGTCGGCGATCAGGTCGGTATTGGACAGCACCTGGTTCATACCCCGCGCTCCGGCCAGGGTTACCAACACGTCCTTGGCGTGGAAATAGTCGCGGTAAGCGACGGCGTCGCGATCGGTGAAATTGGCGGTGCGGGAAAGAATATGCACGCCGTCCGCGGCGCGCACGTGTATGGCGGCGCTGCCCGCCCGGAGCGCGCGGGCCAGCTGGGCCGCCACGGGCGTCCATTGGTGCGGATCCAGGGCCGCGTCATAAAGGGAGAAGACCAGGGCTTCGCGGCCGAGGGGTTCGCGCATGAAGTTAGGATAAGACTAAGTTACAAACCACCCCATGATATTGTTGCATCGCACAAAAAGCAACCAGAGGTTCAACTTCGGTGTCATTTCAGCCGGTACATTGATTTCACCCCTCATAAGCGAAAGGCGGCCATTTCTGGCCGCCTTTCCCGTGCGTTCAATCTGTTTCCGCGCCTACTTCTTCAGCACCAGTTCCTGCGCCATGACGTGCGATTGGTCGGCGCTCTTGCGGGGCACGAACTTCTGTACCCGGTCGTTGTTGGAATCCGCCACATAGAAGTTGCCGGCCTGGTCGACCATCCACTGGTGCGGATTGTCGATCTGCCCCGGTTCGGCGCCCAGCATGCCCCAGTGGTAGAGCAGCTTGCCGTTGGTGTCGAACTTGGCGAAGCGGTTATAGCCCGCGGCCGCCAGCCAGATCGCGCCGTCCTGGGTGGCCACCACGCGCGTCGCGCTGCGCACGTTGGGCCAGATATCCAGGAGCTTGCCGCTTTCGTCGAAGATCTGGATGCGGTTGTTGACGCGGTCGGCGGTGTAGACGCGGTGGTTGGCGTCCACCGTCACGGCATGCACCAGGTTGAACTGGCCGGGGCCGGAGCCTTTGGTGCCCCATTCCAGCTGATACTTTCCGTTCTTGTCGAACTTGATGATGCGGCCGTTCTTGTAGCCGTCGGCGATATAGAAAGAGCCATCGGGCATGAACGCCATGCCGGCCGGTTCGTTGAAATGGGTGTGGTCGGTGCCGGCCACGCCGTTCTCGCCGACCTTCATCACCAGCTTTTTGACATCGTTGGTGAACTTGAGGATCTGCTGGCCGGTGCGGTCGACCACCCACAGATGCCGTTCCTTGTCGTAGGGATCGAATACCAGGCTGTGGGGAATGGAGATCAGCTCGTTCCACTGGCTCAGGTTCTCGATCATCTTGCCGTCGCCGTTCAGGATCATGAGCTGGTTGACCTGAATCTTGGCGGGCGACATGTCGGTCGGGACCGTGGTCTTTTCCTTCATCACCGTGCCGTCGGCGGCCAGCAGCGGATAGCCGGCGAGGGTGAGTGAGCGGTCGTTGCTGCCGATAATGATGCGGTTGGGATTATCGGCCACCACCGAGACCACGCGCTGGTCCCAGCGATCGATGCCCGGCTTGAACCAGCCCACGACCACATCATACGGCCCGGTTTCGTCCATCCCGCCTTTAGTGACTTCGTCCGCATAGGCCGGCATCGCCAGCGCCATCGCCGCCAATGCCAGCGTCCAGTGCCTCTTCATATAATCCCTCCCCCTAGGTGAATCTCAGACGTGTTCGATGTTCCGGCGCGCCGCGATTTCCGCCGCGATGCGGCCGGCGGCATACCCCAATCCGTGCAACAGCGCCGTCGCGACCATGAACCCGGCGCCGAAAGACACCAGCATCGAAGGTCCCGGCATTTCTTGTCCGTGCGCGAAGCCATGGAAAAAGGCAAACACGGCCACCACCGCCATACCCCAGGCCAGCGGCAGGCGCTGGCGTGTAAGCACCAATGCCGCGAGGGTGATCACCGACATCAGGATCATCGCCTCGACCCCCGGCAGCGGGGCGCCGAAGGCGCCGGCGATGCCGCCCAGCCCCATGACGGCGACAAAGGTGGTTGGGATCGCCCACCGGGCGCTTCCCGCATGCTGCGCCGCCCACAGGCCGACCGCCACCATCACCACAAAGTGGTCCCAGCCGTTCAGCGGGTGACTGAAGCCGGCGGTCCAGCCGCCCAGCACATGGCCCGGATGGGCGGCGGCGGGCATGGTGGCCAAGGCCAGGAAGATTCCAGCCAGGACGGAAATACGGCGGAACGAAAACGTCATATGTGACTCCCTGTCATCTGCCGCCAATAGGAAAGCCAATTCCTACCCCTGTCAACGCGGCGCCTTCCAAAAAATCCGCCCACCGGCGGTGATTTGGGGCATTGTCTGAACCTGACACCCAGCGTTCATGCGCTGGCCAACGTCTTGGGGAGGACGAGATGAAGACATCGCACATCATGGCCGCGGCGCTGGTCTGCGCCGCGCTGCATTCTACAGTTGCCGGGGCCGCCGAACCGGCGCCGACCGCCGATATCGCCAAGCGCGGTCTGAAGGCCGCCGACTTCCCGCGCTGGAAGGAGCTTGAGCCCAACATCTACGCCTACGAGGATCTGCTGACCTCGGCGGGCGTCAGCTTCACAACCAACAGCCTGATCGTGGTTACCACCGACGGCGCGGTACTGGTGGACGGCCAGGACGATCCGGAGCGCGGCAAGCTTCTGGTGGAAAGCCTTAAGAAGATCACGCCGCAACCCCTCAAATACGTGGTGGTTGCCTCGGACCATGTCGATCACGTCGGGGCCAACGGCGTGCTCAAGCAGGCGTATCCCGGCGCCGTCTTCATCTCATCGCCGGCGTCGCTCAAGACCATGACCGACCTCAAGCGCGACGTACTGCCGACGGAAACCGTGGCCGACAAGCGCACGCTTAAGGTGGGCTCCACCGAGCTGCAAATTCTGAACATCGGCCGCGGCCACACCGGCGGCGATCTCGTGGTCTACCTGCCGGCGACCAAGGTGCTGTTCATGAGCGAACTTTATTTGCACCATGTGTTTCCGGCGATGATCACGGCCTATCCCTCCGAATGGGTGGCGACCCTCAAGAAGGCGCAGGCGATGGATGTGTCCTGGTATGTCGCCGGCCACGGCTTCATCGACGACAAAGCCACGATGAAGGCCGACCTCAATGAATCCTTGAAAGCCACTGAGCTGGTGGTGTCGGAAGCCAAGCGCCTCAAGGCCGCCGGACAGACGTGCGAAAGCGAGAAGAATTGCCCGGCCTTCGCCCAGGCGAAGCTTGGTCCCTATGCCGACATGACCCTGGCGGCGTCACAAGCCCCGCGCGCGCTGGCGCGTGTGTACATGGAATTGGATGGCAAGCTTTCGAAGTAAGGCGTCACTTACGAAAGATCGACCAAGGCTTGGGCCGCCGCGCGGGTTGGATCGTCCGTGAATAGGGCCTGCGCCCGCTGCATCACGTCCTGTCGTCGCGTTGCGCCAGCAGCGGAAAGTGCGGCTAGCGCTCTGGGCGCCGTACTTTCATCGAAGGTGGACAGAGGGCCTAAATCAACGCCGACGCCCAGCGACAACCAGCGTTCCGTATCGGATGCTTCCGCCGGCGTATTTGAGGCAACCAGCGGGAAGACACCCAGAAAAATTGCTTCGTATTTGATCATGCCGCCCGTGCAGATCACTGCGTCGGCCCACGCCAGGTCTTCTGATATATCTTGCGGTATGAGACGCAGCCGGCTTTCCCTGCCCATAAGGGCAAGCGTCCTTTCAATGTCTCCACGCCTGGGTCCATCAGCGACAATCGGGCGGACATGAGAGCCCGTGTGCTCAAAAGCGCGCAGGGCCGTGAAAGTCCGCTCTCCCGAAGCGTCGCCGCTAAATGCGATGCAAAGCCGAGCGACGCTCGAATAGGTGCGCGGCTTTTTACGCATTCGCCGAAGGCTCAGGCGCGCTAGGAAGTACTGCGGTCCAAGCAAGAGTCGCGCCGGTCCGGGTGGATAACACAACGTCTCCGCGCCAATATCGCAGTTCAGAACGGCGTGCGCGGGATAGCGGGGCCAGGCTGCAAAGTCGTCAATCACAAGAACTTTCGCGCCCGTATCTGCTAATCGGTCCGCGAAAGCAGGGGTAAATTCGTATCCGTCTAAAACAATCCAGGCGGCCTGGATCTCTTTTGCGGCGGCGGCGGTGTGGCGCGCGTCAGCCTCCGGCTCGAAATCCGTAACAGCCCGCGCTTCAAAGCCGCCGGCAGTCAGCAGGGCGCGTCCGGCGTCGCCCTGTGCACTGCGAAAAACGGCGCGCCACCCGATTTCGCGGAGAGCCTCGGCCAACGCCATACAACGGCTCAGATGGCCCAACATGCTGAGACCGTCGCAGCGAAAGAGAACAGTGGTCATTACTGCCGTTCGGACAAGAGCAGGTTACGGGTCTCGCTCGCGCCCAGATTCATCAAGGCGTCCATGACCGAAAGATGGCTAACAAAACCAGGTCCGGTCTGCTGATAAACAGGATGGGCCCACGTCTGATATTCCAGCGTGACGCCAATACCGGGAAACAGGTCTTCGGCGAGGTACGCTTGAGCGCCTGCGGCGCTGTAATAGTGCGAACCGCCGAGGTGCTGGCAGATTTGAGCGACCAGTTGGGATTTGGACGCAGTCAGCGGAAGATCGCTCGCGCGGACAAATGTGGGATTCAGCCCAAGAACGCGAGCTATGTCTGTTATAAGCGCAATGTTCATGTCCGCGAGCATAAGAACATCGTGGCCGATCCATCGATCGACGAGGTGGCGGAAGGTTTTGAAGTGGGGCGCGCGTCCAAGGCTGGCCTGCAGCGAATTGACGTGTTTGCGCACCCAGGTTTCGCTCTTTCGAAGAACGGTCATTTCCTTGATTGATGTGTGAAGTGGCGCGTGCTCCACAGGAACCGTAAGCCAGAATGGTTCGCCGGCGACGGTGCGCAGGCGATTGCGGTTTTGCCAGGAGTGACGCTCGAACTGCACGCTGTCCAGAAATACGAAAACGTCACAGCGGGCGATTTGTTCGAAATAGCCCAACCAGGGCAGGTATGTAGGTTGTTGAATGCCGATAGTGACCACGGAATGTCTCGCGCTTCAGGCCGGCTTACGATCTGCGTCATGCGGTTCGCCCACGCGCAACTGCCTCACATGGGCATTCAAACGCAACCAGTCCTTACGCTCTTTGAGGAGGTCTACGACATCCCGCCAGCCGAAGTGCCGGTCCCCGAATTCCCGGAAGATTTTGTACAGCAGTTGGTAGTCCTCAATCGTGTCCACAGTCAGTCTCAGATGTGCGAGCTGTTCCGGGCAGTCGATTGATGCCATGACAAACTGATCCGGCCGCTGCGTAATATAAGCGGTCACGTGCTCCCGCGTGACAGGGTCATGATCGTCGCGCCACGCGCGTTCCAAAACATCAAAACCGAATACCTCGACATCGAAGCCGCGTGGATATCCTTCATTTGCGACGTAATCGGGGCGCGGGCGCATTTCGCGGTGGGCGACGATCGCCTGATCTACGATCTCAGGGTCGATCAACGGACAATCGCTCGTGACGCGCATAATAGTTTGGGCGCCCACTGATGTCGCAGCCCAATAATACCTGTTTAGCACGTCAATCTCACTTCCGCGAAAGCAGGCTACACCCAGGCTTTCGGACAACGCGGCGACGGGGTCATCCCGCTCCGCAGTGGAGGTGGCGACCATGACTTTGTCCACATGTCTCGCCAGGCGAATGCGTTCGATGACTCTGGCGAGCATGGGCTTTCCGGCCAAATCCAGCAGGACTTTGGCTGGCAGGCGGGAGGAGTTCACGCGCGCTTGAATGATTGCCGCTAGCATGATTTCGCACTCCATTCCGCGCGTGCTTGGTTTCCGGCACGCGGCGGGAAGACAGTTTTACCGGGCGACGACAAGTCTGGTATATCGTTAAAATACAACACTTTCAGGCCGATAAAAGGCTGGTTCAACAAGAAGATGTCCTAAATGCAGCACCTGGGATCGCTTTCCAAGGATGAACTCGTCGCCCTCTCGCACCGGCTTGAAGCGGCGCAGCGTTACGGCGAACTTGAGCAGGTGCTGCGCCGCGTGATGTCTCTCGATCCGCGTGCGGCGGAGCATGCCATACGGCTGGGGTGGTCGTTACTTGCGCTGGGCCGCCCAAGGGAGGCACGCGAGGTGTTCTCGGAGGTATCCGGGGGCGGGGCTGCCGACGAAGTCGTAGTCGCGGGCGGCGCCGGGATTGCTGCCTTTCGAACGGGCGATCTGAAAACCGCCGTCCGCCTGCTCGAGACAGCAGTCGCAGGCGGGATGACGGCGGCGGACATGCCCTTCATTCAAGCCGCGAACGAAGCCGGGCTTTTCGCCAAGGCGCTGGTGGTGACCTCTCGCCTCGCCGCGCAGTCGCCGCTGGACCGCGACATCGTGATGCTGCACGCTCGGCAATTGGCCTACCTTAAGCACTTTCGGGCCGCCGCCGATGCGATCCTGCATCTGTTCTCGCGCAAGACTGCCGACGCTCAGTCGCTTGAACTTCTAGCGCAAGTGTTGGCTGCGGGCGGCGACTATCGCGAAGCCTGCAATGTTCTGGCGCAGTTGCTGCGCGTGGACTTTGAGCGCGACGAAATGCACGCTCTTTGGACTCATTGCGTTGCTGAAGGATATAGCGATAAAGAAGGCGCCGAAGCGCTCAGCCAACTGGCCGCGGGGGATCCGCAACACTGCGCTGCTATCTACCAGCTAGCCATCCTGCGCGATCGCCAGGGTAGTCTGGAGGAAGCGTCCGGTCTTGCGGAACGGTGCGCCGTTCTCCTGCCGAACTCATCGCTGGTGGAGGGGCTGCGCGCGCGACTTGCGCTGCTTCGAGGCGACATTGACGATGCGGTCCGGCATCAGCAGGCGGTGTACGACCGGATGGCGGCGCTTGTAGAGGCGCGCGAGAAACCCCGCGTAGCGTTAGCGCCTGCGCCGGAGTCGTTGGAGCAATGCACCCCGACTCTTTATATTCCGGTAGAGATCAGCAGCCGAGAGCTGATGAGCAGGTTGCTGGTGGCGATATTCGCCGCACGCGCGGGATTCACCGTCGTAATGATGGGTCATACCGTACTCCGCAAGGCCGTCAACCTTCCTCGTGGCTTCGTCCTGAATAAGAGCCTGCATGTAATGGATGATATTATCGTCGCCGAGGCGCGACGGCGGGGTCATAAGCTATGCGTGATCGACGAGGAGGCGTTTGGATGGACGGGAGGAATCAACTCTCTCCTGCGCACCCTAGATCCCGGCCTTCTCCCGGCCTGCGCGGCGCTTTTCGCTCCAGGAAAGTATTATGTCGATGAGATCGGCGCCATTGCTCCCACTGCGACACTTGTCGCCAGCGGAAATCCGCGAACTGATTTCTTCAACCCACAGCTCATTGGGTTGATCACTGAAGAGGCTGAGAAGGTGCGCGAGGCACAGGGGCGCTCCATCCTGATCTGCACCAATTTTGGCGGCTGGAATAGCCGGATTCATTCATTCGCTACCATGTGTCTGGTTTCTTTTCGTGTGCCAGGGATCCCCATGAGTAGTGACCGCGGCAGATGGCTGCAGGACATCTACAAGGATTCGTCAGGATCTGAATGCTACGACACAGCTATGGTCCGGCAAGCTATCCCGGCGCTTGCGGAGGCTTTCCCCGGCCACAAGATTATTGTGAGGCCCCATCCGGTCGAAGACGCCAAAGTCTGGGAGCGATTGTTGGCGAGAACGGAAAATGTAGTCGTGTCCGGCGCGGAGTCGCTGCATGTGCAAATGTTCGCAAGCGACGTCATGGTGCATGTCGAGGGCTGCGGCACGGGCCTGGAGGCGCGGTTGGCTGGGCGTCCCACGGTCTGTCTGCATGCGGGCAAGCAATTCGCCTATCCCAAACTTGGAATCTCGGGAAAGCTCTCGCCATCCGCCCATGATATCCCACAGCTCTTGCGCCAAGTTGCTGACGCCATCAATGCGCCGGCGCCCGCGCTCACTCCGGAACAGAATGAACTGATTGCGAGGCACATTGAGCGACCCCCTAAACTGGTCAGCGCGCTGATCGCGGATTATCTGACCGATATGTTTGTGGCAAGCACAGGCAGAGATCCGCGCGACGCGGGGGTGGATTCCGCGGCCCCAGAGGTGCTTCGGGACCTTTTGTCAGTCGCCCAGGTGAAGGCGGAGGCCGCAGCATTCGGCAATATTGGACTAAGGGCCAAGCGTTTTTCCGCAGGAAAGGAAAAGCTCGAAGGGCACATAAAGACGCTTACCTCGCGACTGGGTATAACCGGGTCGTTTATTGTAGATATGCTTGCCGAGGGCGTGGTCATGATGCGCCCGGGAACCTAGATAAGTCGCAGCAGCAACAGGCCGGGGGTTGGCATGAGTAACGCCGAAATTTTGCTTTTTCAGATGCTAAAGGGAGGCGTGGACAAGCGCACCCGCGACATGATGGGCGCGTCCATGGCCAAGACCATCAGCAGCGCCTGGCCCGTTCCGCGCGTGGCGTCCAGCAAGGAGGAGCACGCCGCCGTTGAGCGGCTCCATCAACGGGGTTTCGCGGAAGTTGCCCCGATGTTCTCGCCCGCGGACTTGGCCGAGATCGACGCCTATTTCGCGGACAAGCCGATCTGTTTCAGCAACACCGATCTCACGCCGAACACGGCGACGCGGCGGCTACTATCCGATCGCCTGCCAGAGACTCGCTTCGGGCTCTGGGAGCAGCACGTCATATCAGCCTGTCCGCCGTTCTGCCGCGCCGCATTTGATCCGGCCCTCTTGCGCATCGCCGAAGCCTATCTGGATGCACCGCCGACGGTCTCCATCATCACGGCGTGGTGGTCGTTCCCGTCAAACGCGGCGCCGCCGGGCGGCATGCAGCATTTCCATCATGACCGCGATGATTTTCGCATGCTCAAGCTGTTTTGCTACCTGACGGACGTCACACCCACCTCCGGGCCGCATGAGTTCGTGGAAGAAACCCATAGCTTTGACGCGTTGCTCGGCCTTATGGGGCGGCGGAAGTGGCAGAGCGCCGCGGAGCAAAAGGAATTTCTGCAGTGGATGGAAGCCCATCGCAAAGAAGACGCGGATGTCAGCCGCATGTTCCCGGCAGAAAATATACGCACGATAACCGGTCCGCGCGGGGCCACGTTCTTCGAAGACACACGCGGTCTTCACCGCGGGTTGCCGCCTGTCAACGCCCCGCGCCTTGCGTTTGAGATATGCTATGCGCTTACGCCGAAGCACAACGGTGTCTATGCGCCCATCGCACTGCCGTGCGCGGTCGCCGCCGGCCCGGGCGCGAGCTATGCAAATCGCCTTTTCTATCAGCAGGCCGCTGGTTAGAGCGTATAGACCGCGACCGGACGTTTGTTTCGGACAAGTCGAGGGGTTGCGGCGCTAGTCCGCCGGCGGGTCAGGGCTTTTGCCGTAGACCCATTCCACATGGAGGCGGTTATCGATGCCTTGGATCAGTGACCGGCCCCCACAGAGTGGTCCGGGTGGAATGTTAATTCAGCATAGGCATTTCGACTAGTAGTCTGCTGGCCGGCCAGCTGATGACCTCGGGTGCTGGCGGCTTGTACCCGAGCGACGAATGCGGCCTGACCGTGTTGTAGTGCCTGCGCCACGCCTCGATCACGATCTTGGCCTCGTTCAGGGTGTAGAATATCTCTCCGTCGAGCAGTTCATCTCGAAGTTTGCCGTTAAAGGATTCAACG
>CANJOI010000005.1 GCA_947475365.1 Fidelibacterota bacterium
CATGTGGACGAATACCGCGACCGGCTCACACCCGGCGCGCGGGTGGTGATGATCGGCGGGGGATATATCGGCCTGGAGGCGGCGGCCGCGGCCACGGTACGCGGCTGCAGGGCGACCGTCATCGAAGCCGCCGACCGCGTGCTCGCGCGCGTCACCGCGCCCGAGGTTTCGCATTTCTACGAGCAGGTCCACCGTTCGCGCGGCGTTGAGATCCACACCAGCGAGACCGTCACCGGATTCGCCCATAGCCACGGCGTCCTGCAGGTCAAATGCGGCAGCGTGAGCCATGACGCCGACCTGGTGATTATCGGCATCGGCATCTCGCCCAATGTGGAACTGGCGCACGCGGCCGGCCTTGCTGTCGAGGACGGCATCGTCGTGGATGACTGCACGCGCACCGCGGACCCCGATATCTATGCCATCGGCGACTGCAGCAATCACCCAAGCGCCCTTTACGGCGAGCGCCAACGCGTCGAATCCGTGCCCAATGCCCTGGGGCAGGGCAAAGCCTGCGCGGCGGCGATCCTGGGACGGCCCGTGCCGTTCACCGACGTGCCGTGGTTCTGGTCCGATCAATTCGACCTGAAACTCCAAATCAACGGCGTCTCGCGCGCGGGCGACCGGGTCGTGATCCGCGGCGATATGGCGGCGCAAAAATTCTCCGCCTGTTACCTGCGCGACGGTGTTCTGGTGGCCTGTCAGGCGGTGAACCAGACCAAGGACTTCATCCAGTCGAAGAAACTGATCGCCGCCCGCGCCCGGCCCGACCCCACGCGGCTCGCGGACGCCACGATCGCGCTCAAGGATCTCGAAGCATGAACCTGTTCGCCGCCTTCCAGGAACGCTTCCCCCAGGACCGGGCCGCGCCCTTCCTCATCGAACGCGCCCGCACCACCAGCTACGGCGACCTGGAACAGGAAACCGCGCGCATCGCGAACTTGCTGGTTTCGCTGAAGGTGAAGCTGGGCGACCGCGTGATGGTGCAGGTCGAGAAAACACCCCAGGCGGTGTTTCTCTATCTCGCGTGCCTGCGGGCCGGTGCGGTGTTCCTGCCGCTCAACACCGCCTATCGCGCCGACGAACTCGAATATTTCCTGAAAGATGCCGAACCCGTGGTGGTGGTGTGCGATCCCGGCGCGAGCGCACTCATGGACCTGTGCCGCGCCGCGGGCGTGCCCCATGTACTGACCCTGGATGAAAAGGGCGAGGGCAGCCTTGTCGCCCGCGCCGCCGGTTTGCCCGGTCAGTTCGCCACAACGGTGGTGTCGTCCACCGACCTGGGCGCCATTCTCTATTCGTCGGGCACCACCGGCCGGCCCAAAGGCGTCATGCTCAGTCACGGCGCGCTCAAAGCCAACGCCGCCACTTTGCATCAGCTGTGGAAATTCGACGCCAAGGACGTGCTGCTGCATTGTCTGCCGATTTTCCATGTCCACGGGCTTTTCGTCGCGCTGCACACAACCTTGTGGAACGGCACCGCCCTGATCTTCCACGCCAAGTACGCGGTGGACGATGTGGTGAAAGACCTGCCGCGCGCCACCGTGTTCATGGGCGTGCCGACCTATTATGTGCGCCTGGTTCAGCATGCGGCGTTCTCGCCGGAGCTGTGCCGCACGGTCAGGCTGTTCCTGTGCGGCTCGGCGCCGCTGCTGGAAGAGACCTTCGCCACCTTCGCGGCCAAATCCGGCAAGCAGATCGTGGAGCGCTACGGCATGACCGAAGCCGGGATGATCACCAGCGCCCATCTCGACAAACCGCGCCGCGCCGGTACGGTCGGCTGGCCCTTGCCCGACGTCACCTTGCGCATCGCCGGCGAGGATAACCGCGAGGCCGCCAAAGGCGGCACCGGCGAGATCCAGATCAAAAGCCCGGCCCTGTTCAGCGGTTACTGGCGCAAGCCGGAGAAGACCGCCGAGGACTTCACCGCCGACGGCTATTTCAAGACCGGCGACCTGGGCCAGATCGAACCCGACGGCATGGTCGCGATCGTCGGCCGCGCCAAGGACATGCTGATCTCCGGCGGTTACAACGTCTACCCCAAGGAAATCGAAACCGTGATCGACGGCCTGCCGGGGGTGATTGAATCCGCTGTCGTGGGAATGCCGCACCCGGATTTCGGCGAGGCCGGGCTCGCCGTCATCACGCTGCAGCCAGGTGCTTTTCTTGATCTTGCGGTCGTCCGCACGGCATTGAAGGACGCGCTGGCGAACTACAAGATCCCCAAGCTGATCCTGTTCGCGGAGTCGCTGCCGCGCAACGCCATGGGCAAGGTGCAGAAGAACCTGCTGCGCACCGAATATCGCGCGCAGTGGGACACATTTCTCTCTACATGAACCCGCCGGCCTGGCGATTCCACAGCCGGGCGTAGACACCGTTGCGCGCCAACAGCGCGGCGTGATTGCCGTCCTCCACGACCTTGCCGTCCTCCAGCACCACGATGCGGTCGAGGTGCATGATGGTCGAGAGGCGGTGCGCGATGGCGATCACCGTGCGCCCTTCCATCAGTTTCAAGAGCCCGTCCTGGATGAGGTGTTCGGCCTCGCTGTCCAGCGACGATGTGGCTTCGTCCAGGATCAGCACCGGTGCGTTCTTGAGGAAGGCGCGCGCGATCGCCACCCTCTGACGCTCGCCGCCCGAGAGCTTCATGCCCTTTTCGCCGACGATGGAGTCGTACCCCTTGGCCCGGCCTTCGATGAACTCATGGCAATGGGCTTTCTTCGCCGCGTCGATCACTTCGGCCTCGCCGGCCTCGGGGCGGCTGTAGCGGATGTTGTCGCGCACGCTGCGGTGAAACAGGTTGGGGCTTTGCGGCACCTCGCCGAAGGCCTCGTGCAGCGAATCCCAGGTGACATGGGTAATGTCCTGCCCATCCACCAGGATGCATCCGGCGCGCAGCGGGAACTGCCGGCGGATCAGTTTTACCAGTGTGCTCTTGCCGGCGCCCGACGCGCCGACGAGGCCGATGCGCTCGCCCGCGCGAATCGCCAGGGAGAATCCGTCGAACACCGTGGTTCCATCGGCGTAGCCAAAGGTGATGTCCTGAATGTCGATGGCGCCGCCCTTCACATGCAAGGGCCGCGCGCCCGGAGCGTCCACCACTTCATGCGGCGTGAGCAAGGTTGCCAGTCCGTCGCTGAGCAGGCCGTAGTGTTCAAACAACGAAAACACGTTGTCGCCCAGGTTACGGATATTGGTGGCGACCAGGATCGAAAGCGTAACGATGGTGGTGAAACCCCCGACGGTGAGCGCCCCCTCGCGCGTGGCCTCGAAGGCGTGCCATGCCAGGATCGCCAGAAAGACCACGCTGAGAACATGCAGCGTCACGCGCCGGCGCGACGCCGCGAACCGCAAGCGCACTTGGGCCTCCAGCTCCGCGTCGTTGAAGGGCATCAGCCCCGCGCGCTCGAAATCGGTCTTGGCGAAGCTGCGGACCGAATCCCAGTTTGAGACCGAATCCACCAGCCGCGCCACCTGAGCGGCGGCGGCGGTGGCGGTAGCGCGGGCGAAGGGCCGCAGCCGCTTGGACAGGATTGCCGAGACCGCGGAAAACACCACCACGAACAGCGCGAAGATCGGCAGCAGGTCCGGGGCCTGCCGCAGGATCAGGAAGGTCGTGATGCTGAACATCACCGAAAGCCGCACCACGTTGGTGCAGAGGTATTCGACAATAGCGGCGGCCGCCGTGGCGGTGGTGCGGATTTTTTGCGCCAGCGCGCCGCTGGCCTGGTCGAGAAAGTAGCGCGGCGCATGGCCCATCAGGTAGGCAAACAACGCATCATGGATACGCACGCGCATCGCCACCTGCGTGTAGTTGGTGAAGGTGGCGTAGGCGTGGGCGGAGAGGTAGCCGCCGAGCCATATGCCGATCAGACAGGCGAACCAGCCCACCGGACTAAGGCCCGCGACGAGGGGCGGAACGCCGGACAACACGTTCACCAGCTGGCCCAGCACGAAACTCTGCGAGGTTTCGATGCTGGTATTGATCGCCAGCAGCACGACCATCAGCGCCGCGTGGCCCTTGAACCCGCGCAGCAGGAAGTAAACGACAAAGCGGAGTGGTTGGCGGGGCATGGAGTATGGCCGAAAAGCAAAAGGCCGGGCACACACGCCCGGCCTTCCGCCGTTTGTTACGGAAGCTGATTACTTGGTGATCTGGCCGCGGATCTCGCCGCCCTTGTTGGCGGCGGTATGCACGTTCACATAGCTCTTGCCGGCGGAGATGTCGGCGATCTGGGCGTCGGTCAGCGGCGCCTCGCCCTTGATCGGGCTCTTGAGGCCCCCGGCCATGCCGATATTGACCATCACGCCGGCATTGGCGCCGGCGTCGGCCGGGCCGTGGATGTGGGCCGCGACCGCGTCACCCGACAGGCCGTCGAAGTTCACGGTGAACATGACCTTCTTGGCGGTGGTGTCGACGGTGATTTCAGCCGTGCCCGTGCCCTTGCTGTCGTTGGCGGGGACTTCCTGGGCCGAGGTCAGGCTGGCCTTCATCTTCATCATTTCGGCATGGGCCGCGGAGAACGAAAGGCCGGCGGCAAGCAAAGCGCCGGTGGCGACGTGAAGCACCTTCATGGCGGTTTCTCCCTGTTGTCCTGGACTGGATTTGGCGTGTTTACGTCTGGGGGCGCGCGGGAAACGGCGGGGGCTGCCGCCCGCTAAGCACCCCAAAGATAAACCTGAATCGGGGGGTGTCCATGCACTTTCGCCCCGCAAAACTTGGCTGCCGCGAAAGAGTCACCTCGCCTGTAACAGGCGTTGAAATCAGCCTCCCGCGACTCGCCGGATTCGGAACCTAATCGTCTGGAAGATTTAGAAAATCCTTGCGGAAGCAAGGAAAATGGCGCGCCCGGAAGGACTCGAACCTCCAGCCTTCTGATTCGTAGTCAGATGCTCTATCCAATTGAGCTACGGGCGCCCGGCGAACAGCTCTGGAATGAGCCGCCGCGAGGTCTCGCGAGGGAGATCGCCGTGGACCGACCCCCGAGAGGCCGCATCACATACTAACATCGCAGCATGCCTGCAACAAAAACCTCTGGAATTTCATGGTTCAGGCCGCGCGAGGTGCGCAAGCCCGCTTGTTCTGGCTACGAGCATTGCTGTACAGTCCGCGAAGGTGTGGGGTGATGCCGAAAATTGGTGCATCCGCAGGCCTTTGGGGGCGCTTTCTGAGAAACGGTTTCGGGCAAGACCGAAGGATAGGTGGGCTGGTTTCAGCGCACGGCTTTGGTCGGTTGCGGGGAATGTGAGTGTGAGGATGCAGGTACAGGGGTTGCCGCGCGGATTAGCCGGCGGGCTAAATCAGCAATCGGCGCAAGCTTCGGCTTCCGGAGCAGGGTTCATGCGGTACGTGATGATTGCGGCTATTGGCTCTGCTTTGGCGGGTAATCTCGCCTTTGCCGCCGACGGCTCAGTACAAGCTACCGCCAATGCCCCGACCAAATCGGCCTTCGGCCCTACGGCCGTGGGACAGAAAGCCGCGCAATTCAGGGCCGATTTCGAGAAACTTAAGACCAATACCCAGACCCGCAGCGCCCAGCTCGACGCGGTGCGCGAGCAGACGGTTCGCAACGTCAACGCCTACCACACCCTGGTCGGCGGCATCCGTTCGCGCCTGCAGATGGGCTCGACCCCCGGCAATCCTGAGCTTCTGGCGCAATGGGCCCAGGCTCAGACCCAGCTGACCCAGATCGACGCCGACATCTCGACCCTCAACACCCTGTCGGCCCAGGTGTCCGGCGATGCCGGTACCTCGTCCTACCTCCTGGAAAACATCCGCGCCGCTTACGGTCTGTCGGGCGCTCTGGAAGAAGACCATCGCAGCCTCCGCCTGCTGGAGGATGAGGTCAATCAGAACGCCATCGTCGTCGATCGCGCGCTGCAGAACCTGAACGCCGAGATCAACCGCCAGCAGCAATATGTCACCACCGAACGCACCTCGCTGGTGCAGCTGGCGGCCGACATTAATGCCGGCCAGTCATTCCCGGCCACCGCGCGCCGCGCGATTCCGGCCCGCGCCGTGGCGACCGTGAGCACGCAGTCTTTCGCCGACAAGAAGCCGCTGGTGGTGATTAAGTTCGACAAGCCGGATGTGGCTTATGAACCCGCCCTGTACCAGGCGCTGAGCCGCGCCCTGGAGCGCCGCCCGGATGCGGTGTTCGACCTGGTGGCCGTGTCGCCCGACGGCGGCAACGCCTCGGCCGCGCGTACTGACGCCGATGCCGTGTTCCAGTCCATGACCAATATGGGCCTGCCCGCCGAGCGCGTGGTCATGGCCAGCATGGGTTCCAACGGCGCAAAAACGCCCGAAGTGCACATTTACGTACACTAAGGCCGATAGTTCACAAAAAAGGCCGTGTCGCGGGACACGGCCTTTTTTATATGCGCTATTTGGCCGCCGGGATCGGCACGTTGTCGATCAGGCGCGCACGTCCCATGAAAGCCGCGGCAAGCACGCGGCCCGGCTCCTTGCCGCCGGACAACGGCGCCAGCGTATCGGCATTGCGCGCTTCGACGTAGTCCACCTGGCGGAAGCCCTTCTCGAGCAACGCCGCCTTGGCGGCCGTGGTGATGGCCGCGATCTCGCCGCCCTCCGCGATGGCTTTGGCCGCGCCGGTCAGCGTCGCGTAAAGCGCCGGCGCCTTGGCGCGCTCGTCCGGCGTCAGGTAGGCGTTGCGTGACGACAGCGCGAGGCCATCGGCTTCACGCACCGTGGGCACGCCGATGATATCCACCGGGATATTGAGATCCGCCACCACCCGGCGGATCAGCACCAGCTGCTGGTAGTCTTTCTCGCCGAACAGCGCGATGTCGGGCAGCGTCTGCAGCAGCAGCTTCACCACCACCGTGCTGACGCCATCGAAATGACCGGGGCGGTGCGCGCCATCGAGGATGTCACTCACGCCCGACACCTGGACGTTGGTCGAAAAGCCCGCCGGATACATGACGTTCACATCGGGCGCGAACAGCAAATGCACGCCGGCGCTGTTGAGCATCTCGAAGTCAGCGTTTTCCTGGCGCGGATACGCCGCGAAGTCCTCGGTCGGGGCAAACTGTTTCGGGTTCACGAACAGCGACGCCACCACGCAGTCCGCCATCTTCTGGGCGCGGTCCATGAGCGTGAGGTGGCCCTTGTGCAGCGCGCCCATGGTCGGCACCAGCGCGACCGACTTGCCCTCGCGGCGCCAGGCTTTGACGCGCCGGCGCAGGCTGTCGACATCGCGGACCGCGATCAGGGTAGAGGTGTTGTTCGCAACCATTCTAGCGCTTCTTCTTAAGCGGCTTCTTCTTCGCGGGCGCGGCGCCGTAGACATGTTCGGGGCCGGGGAATTTGCGCGCGCGCACATCGGCGGCGTAGGACGCCACCGCCTCCGAAACGGACACGCCCAATTCAGCGTAGCGTTTGACGAACTTGGGCGTGAAGGCGCCGTAGAGGCCAAGAATGTCTTCGGTCACGATCACCTGGCCGTCGCAGGCGCTGGACGCGCCGATGCCGATGGTGGGGATGGGAATCGCCCGGGTGATATCGCGCGCGAGGGACTCGACCGTGCCCTCGATCACCACACAAAAAGCGCCCGCGTTCGAAACCGCTTTGGCGTCGGCGACGATGGCACGCGCCTCATCCGGCGTGCGGCCCTGGACACGGAAGCCGCCGACCGCGTTCACCGACTGCGGCTTAAGGCCCACATGCGCCATGACCGGGATGCCGCGCTGGGTCAGGTGTTCGATGGTCTCGGCCATTTCCCGGCCGCCCTCCAGCTTCACCGCCGCGCAGCCCACTTCGCTCATCACGCGCGCGGCCGCCTTATAGGCATCCACTTTCGACGCCTGATAACTGCCGAACGGCAGGTCCACGACCACGCAGGCCTTGGCGCTGCCGCGCATGACCGCCTGGCCGTGGGCGATGGACATGTCGAGAGTGACGCCCAGCGTGGTGGCCATGCCGTAGATCACCATGCCCATGGAATCGCCCACCAGCATCAGATCGACATAGGGATCCATGAACCCGGCCATGGGCGCGGTGTAAGCGGTAACGCAGACAATGGGTTCAGCGCCCTTGCGGTTCGCGATATCGCGCACGGAAAGACGTGGCGACATGATGGGCGTGCCTCCCGCGCGGGGGGGCGTTCCGCCGGCGGGGCGGGGTGGTTGCGGAGGTGTGCTCACGGGATCGGCTCCTGGCACCAAGTCTTTGTAGCTCTTCGTTCCAGCGGGCCGGGTTCTAGCCTAATTCCCGGTCAGCGGTAAGCCGCTTCCCCGCATATCACCCTTCAAATTTCAGCTACGTGAGCGGTAGTGCCACATAATCACGCCTATGGCCGCCACCAGCACCACTACGCCTAGGATTTCGGACGTGTCCATAACGCGGGTTCATATCTGATTTAAAGGTGGGCCGGAAGGCGCACGGCAAAGCACGCCCCTTGCGGGCTGGTGTGCTCGAGCACCACGTCCCCGCCCTGCACACGCAAAAGTTCGCGGGCGATCGGCAGGCCCAGGCCGGACCCATCCGTGCGCGTGGAACCCGCGAAGGGCACAAACAGATTGTTAAGCGCCTTGGGATTCAGACCGGGACCGTTGTCGCTGATGCACACCACGCCGTAGCGGTCCTCGCGCCGCACGCTGATATCGATGCGCGTCGCACCGGCTTCGGCGGCGTTGCGCAGCAGGTTCTCGAACGCCCGGTGCAGCAGCTCGGGGTCACCCTCAAAGGTAAAGTCGGCGATCTGGCCAAAAACGATTTCCACGCCGGGTAAGGCGGCTTGCAAGCTGTCGCGCACCTCGTCGAGAAACGCGCGCAGTTTCATTCTACGCGCCTTCACCTGCGGCAAGCCTTCGCGCGCGAAACGCAAGGTGGAGGCCGACAGCGCCACCGCGCGGTCGATGGCGCGCACGATGCCGGCGGTGATCCGCCGCACTTCCGAATCGTTCACCGAATCCAGCCGGTCGGATTCCAGCATGGCGGTGGCGAGGATGTTGCGCAGGTCATGGGAGATCTTGGTGACGGCGGTGCCCACACCCGCGAGGCGTTCCTTCTGCAGCAAGGCGGTGCGCAACTCCTGCTGCATCTCGGCCAGCGCCTGTTCGGCCACGCCCACCTCGTCGTGACGGTCCGACGGCGTGATCACCCGGTGCGGATCCTCCGGCGCGTCGCGGAAGCCGATCATGGACAGTGTCAGGCGCCGCAGAGGCCAGACCGCCAGCCATTGCAGGCTGAAATAGACCATTGCGGCGGTGGCGAGCGAGATGAACACCGAAATGAACAAGATCCGCCTTGCGTAGATCCACATCTCGCGGCGTAGCGGGCCTTCGTCCAGGACCACTTCCACCACCACCGCGGGATCGTCGGGGCTGATGCCGGTCACCGCCATGGCCTCGTCGGCCGGCCGCAGCATGGTGATGAAGGCATCCAGGATGAAGTCCGAGATGGTGTCGTTGCGCAGGTCGTAAACCTCGGGGATATGCGAAGGCATGTGGGGGCCCAAGGTGCGCGCCGGCATATTGGGGCGAATCGCGGTCATGCCCAGCATACCGGCCTGGTCCAGGAGCCGGTCGCGCAGAACCGGGTCCACCTGTTCGGGCGACGCCTCCAGCGCCGTCAGCACCAGGTGGGCGGAGGCGAGCTTGGTATTGAGATAATCCAGCCGGAATCGCGCCATGCTGGGGGCAAACACGCCGATTTCGGCGAGCATGACGAATCCCACCGTCAACCACAGCAGCCGGGCGGACAGTTTGGACGTGAGCGGCATGAGCACGGGCCCCGGTTTTGCCGCGGCCTTTAGGCCCCGCTCTAGGATGTGGTCGCTCGCCATGACGGCACCTTAACGCCCTACATCTAGTAATATCATTGAATTATAAGAGATTTTTGGTTGGATTGCGGTCGAATATCCTGCGAAATCACCGTCTCTTTCGTTGACTTGGGGGGCGAGCCGCCCCTATAAAGCGCCCGCAATTGCGTCCCGCCACCTGAGTCGGCGGGATTTCTTCAATGATTTGATCGGAGTGAGACTCGTGAAACGGACCTATCAGCCGAGCAAACTGGTACGCAAGCGCCGTCACGGATTCCGGTCGCGCATGGCTACTGTCGGCGGCCGCAAAGTGCTCGCCAACCGTCGCGCCAAAGGCCGCAAGCGCCTGTCGGCGTAATTGCCAAGGCGGCGCGGCCGCCTTTATGGGGCAGCCCGCCTGACACTGGTGGAGCCCTGCCCTTTGATCCCGGACAATGCTCTTAAAGTCGCTCTCCCGCCCGGCCGGCGCTGGCAGGCGCTGGTGCGTCGCGCGGATTTCCAGCGTCTGACGGCGAGCGGCATGCGCCGGGTCACTCCGGGATTCATCCTGCAGGCCGCTCCCCGTGGCGATCATCCGACTCAAAAGCTGCGCATCGGCTTCACGGCCAGCCGTAAGGTCGGCAACGCCGTGGCCCGCAACCGCGCCAAGCGGCGCCTGCGCGCCCTGGCCGACCTGGTGATGGCCGATCTTCCCGCGACCCTCGACTATGTGCTGGTGGCCCGGCCCGACGTGCTGGTGCGCAACTTCGCGCAGATGGCGGGCGAACTGCATCACGCCCTTAAGAAGCTGACGGCCCACCCGAAGGCCCTTGTCTGATGGTGGGGGCATCGTGAGAAATCTTCCCGCCGTATCGCTGCTCGCGTTGATTCGCGGCTATCAGATCGCCTTGGCGCCATTGCTGGGACCGCGCTGCCGGTTCGCGCCGAGCTGTTCCCACTACACCGCCGAAGCAATTTCCACGCACGGCGTCCGCGCCGGTCTCGCGCTCGGCGCAAAACGTATCCTTAAATGTCACCCCTGGGGCGCATCGGGGTTCGACCCTGTGCCCATCCCGTATAAGACCGAGTTGAAATGACACCTGACCGCAACACCATCATCGCGTTTGCCCTGGCGATCGTCGTTCTCCTGGGCTGGGAATACTGGTTCGCTCCTAAGAAGGCCGCCGTAGCGCCCGCGCCCGTCGCCGGGGCCCCGTCAGCCACGCCGGTGGCCACCCCCGCTACTGTGCCCGCGAACCCCAACGCCGCGCTGGGCACGCCGGCCGAGGCCGCCGCGCCCGAACAGCGCATCAAGATCAACACGGCGCACCTGCACGGCTCGCTCACCCTGACCGGCGGCCGCTTCGACGACATCACGCTCGCGCAATACCGCGACACCCTTGATCCCAAGAGCCCGGAAGTCGTGCTGTTCTCGCCGACCGTGGCGGCGAAGCCCTATTATGCCGAGATCGGCTGGCTCTCCTCCGACCAGGGCGTTGTGCTGCCGACCGCCACCACCACCTGGACCACCGAGAACCCCGACGCGCAGCTCACCGATACGACGCCGGTGGTGCTCACCTGGGACAACGGCCAGGGCCTTACCTTCAAGCGCACCATCAAGGTCGACCGCGACTACCTGTTCACGGTCGAGCAGAGCGTCCAGAACGCCGGCGAGAAGCCGGTCACCCTGTTCCCCTACAGCCTGATCGCGCGCTTCGACAATCCGGCGGAGAAGGCCACCTACATTTCGCATGAAGGCCCCATCGGCGTGTTCAACAGCGCCTCCATGGAAAAGAAATACGCCGACGTGAAGAAGGAAGGCCGCATCGCGGCCGAATCCGCCGGCGGCTGGATCGGCATGACCGACAAATACTGGCTGTCGGCCATCGCCTTCGACCCCAAGCTCAAGATCGCGGCCTCGTTCAATTACGCCGACGCCGCCGGCCGCGAGCGCTATCAGACCGACCTGCGCGCCGATCCCATCACCGTGGGCGCGGGCGAAACCAAGGCCGTGTCGTCCTACCTGTTCGCCGGCGCCAAGGAGCTCGGCATCCTCGATCAATACGCCCAGACTCCCGGGATCGCCCGCCTCGACCTCGCCATCGATTTCGGCTGGTTCTGGTTTCTGACCATCCCGTTCTTCCACGCGCTGCGCTGGCTGCACGACCTCTTGGGCAACTTCGGCCTGGCGATTCTGGCGTTCTCGACCTTCGTGCGCCTCCTGATGTTCCCGATCGCCAACAAACAGTTCTCGGCGATGAACAACATGAAGCGCCTGCAGCCGCAGATGAAGGCGCTTCAGGACCGCTACGCCAACGACCGCGCCAAGATGAACCAGGAGATGATGGAGCTGTACAAGCGCGAGAAGGTCAATCCGCTCACCGGCTGCCTGCCGATCGTGATCCAGATCCCGGTGTTCTTCGCGCTGTATAAAGTGCTGTTCGTGACCATCGAGATGCGCCACGCGCCGTTCTACGGCTGGATCCACGATCTGTCCGCCGCGGACCCCACCAGCATCCTCAACCTGTTCGGGCTGCTGCCTTACGGAATCCCGCCGATCCTGCACATCGTCAGCATCGGCGCCTGGCCGCTGATCTACGGCATCACCATGTTCCTGCAACAGAAGCTCTCGCCTCAACCCGCCGACCCGATGCAGGCCAAGATCATGATGTACTTCCCCCTGATCTTCACCTTCGTGCTGGCCTCCATGCCGGCCGGGCTTGTGATCTACTGGGCCTGGAGCAATACCCTGGCGATCCTCCAGCAATGGCTGCTGACGCGTAATACCGGCCCCGGCAAAACCGACTCTGGTAAAACCGCGCCGGCATGAACGCCAACGAAATGACAGTGGGGCCCGTCCACGATATCGAAGCCGGACGCAGACTGTTCACGCGGCCCTGCCGTTTTCTGAAGGGCGTGATGGCGCTCGATCAGATGCCGGAAGCCGACATCCCGGAGATCGCCTTCGCGGGCCGCTCCAATGTCGGCAAGTCCAGCCTGATCAACGCACTCACCGGCAACAGCACCATCGCGCGCACGTCCAACACGCCCGGCCGCACCCAGGAGATCAACTTCTTCGATCTCGGCGGACGCCTGACCATGACCGACCTGCCGGGCTACGGCTTCGCCCAGGCCCCCAAGGACAAGGTCGGCGCCTGGACCGATTTAATAAAACTGTATCTCAAAGGCCGGCCAACCTTGCGCCGCGCCCTGGTCCTGGTGGACAGCCGCCACGGCCTCAAGGAGAACGATCGCGAGATCATGAAGCTGATGGATTCGTCGGCCGTGAACTATCAGGTCATCCTGACCAAGGCCGACAAGCTGAAGCCCGGCCCTCTGGCGAAGGTGCTGGCCGAAGTGACCGAAGCCATCGCCAAGCATGTGGCCGCGCATCCCGAGGTACTGGTTACCAGCGCCGCCGACGGTTTCGGCATCCCCGAGGCCCGCGCGGCCTTGTCAGAGCTGGCGCTGCCAGAGTAAGTAGAAATTCTCAGTAGGCTTATAGTTTTGTCGCGTGTCCGGACGGAAAACCGGTGCCCACTTTTCCTGAACACGCTCGCGCGTTGAAAGGCTCTCATGTCCGCCGAGAACGATAATGCCGTCTGGCTGGAGAAAGCGGGCGTCCTGGCCGAGGCGCTGCCGTTCATGCGCGCCCATGCCGGTGAAACCGTGGTGGTCAAATACGGCGGCCACGCCATGGGCGACGAAACTGTCGCCGAGCGTTTCGCCAAGGACATCGTGCTGCTGAAGCAGGTCGGCATCAACCCGATCGTCGTCCACGGCGGCGGCCCGCAGATCGGCGCCATGCTTGAGCGCCTGAAGATCAAGAGCGAGTTCATCGACGGCTTGCGCGTCACCGACGCCGCCACCGTCGAGATCGTCGAGATGGTGCTGTGCGGCTCCATCAATAAGCAGATCGTCAGCGCCATCAACAAGGCCGGCGGCTTCGCCGTCGGCATGTCGGGCAAGGACGGCAACCTGATCAAGGCGCGCAAGCTGCGGCGCTCGAAAAAGGACCCGGGCTCGAACATCGAGAAGATCCTGGACCTCGGCTTCGTCGGCGAACCCTCCGAAATCAATCCCCATATCCTCGACACCTTTGAGGAATCCGACATCATCCCGATCATCGCGCCCATCGGCGTGGGGCCGAACGGCGAGACCTACAACATCAATGCCGACACCGTGGCCGGCGCCGTGGCCGGGGCGGCGGGCGCCGCGCGCCTGTTGATGCTCACCGACGTGCCGGGCGTGTTGGATGACACCGGCCGCCTGATCAAGGAAATGACCCTTGAGCGCGCCAAGACGCTGATCCAGTCGGGCACCATCTCGGGCGGCATGATCCCGAAGGTGGAAACCTGCATGGAAGCGGTCGAACAGGGAGTCGAGGGGGCGGTGATCGTCGATGGCCGCGTGCCGCACGCCGTTCTTCTGGAACTGTTCACGCCTTCTGGTGCGGGCACATTGATCCGCGCGCGCTAGTGGACAACAGGCTGGCTCACATCGACGCCTGGGTTTTCGACCTGGACAACACGCTTTATCCGGCGTCGACCAACCTGTTCGCCCAGATCGATGTGCGCATCAAAGGCTTCATCGCCCGGACGCTCTCCTTGAGTCCGGACGAGGCCTTCACCCTGCAGAAAAAGTACTACCACGAGCATGGCACCTCCCTACGCGGCCTGATGATGCATCACGGCGTGGAGCCGGATGAATTCCTGGACTATGTCCATGACATCGACCATTCCGTGCTGCCCGCGAACCCCGCGCTGGAGGCCGCGCTGGCGCGTCTGCCGGGGCGCAAATTCGTCTATACCAATGGTTCGACATACCATGCCGAACAGACCCTGAAGAGCCTGGGCATCGACCGGCACTTCGCGGAAATATTCGACATCAAGGCCAGCCGCTATATCCCGAAGCCCGATCCCGGCGCCTTCGCGGAATTCATCGCCCAGCATGTGATCGCGCCGGAGCGGGCGGCCATGTTCGAGGACCTGCCGCGCAACCTCAAGCCGGCAGTGGACCTCGGGATGACCGCCGTGTGGGTGCGTCATCCGGAGACACAGCTGCTGCCCGGCGAGGACACCGGTCACTGCCACTATGTCACGGATGACCTGCCCGCCTGGCTGGGCGACGCCGGAAAGACGCTCAGCGGCCTTTAGCCTTAGCGGCTTCCTGGAACATCTCGAGCTGCCACTCGAGTTCGGCCTCGGTGGCGTCGAAGCCGCCGCCCGGCCGGGATTTGATGACCTGTTCCGGCGGCACACGCGCGATCTTCAATTGCAGATGTGCGGCCTCTTCAGCGGTGAAATCCGCGGCCCAGGCCACCGCGAGCATTCCCTTGGCGCTGCCCGCGCGCACCACTTCCGCGACCGCCTCGACCGGCAAATCCGCCTTACGCGCGATCGCGGCCACGGCCACCGTCACCGCGCCATCGGACGCAGCCTGCAGGACGTACTTGGAGGTCAGCTTGCCCGCTTTCACGACCGCATCCAGCTGCCGGCTCACCACCGCCAGCGCTTCGGGGGCCAGCTGGTCGTCGGGGTCGTCCTGCACCAAACCGCTCTTGCCCTCCTCACGCCGTAGTTTCTCGTTCACCATCCGGCCCAGGATCGCCGTGGTTTCCAGGTCGAGGTCGGTGCGGTCGGCTAGCGCCTGGATCAACGACTGGGCCACGAATTCAGCGATGCGCAGCGCCGCCTTGGTGCTCAATTGCCGGCGGTGCACCAGGGGCTCATGCCATGTCTCTTGCCGGGGCGATGCATCGATGATGGCGTCGAGGGTTTCCTCGCGGATCTGGGCATTGGGGTTTTTGAGCAGCGACGTGATGGCGTCCACGTTTCCCGCGCCGACAATGGCGTGGGAGACCTCCTCGCCAACATTGATGCGCCGGGAAATCGCCACCAACTGAGCCGTCAAAGGGCTGGCGCGGATGACTTCCTTCAGGTCTTCATCGGTCAACACCGGCGAGAACTCGAGCACCGGCGTCGCGACGGTGGCTTCGGAGTCCAGCGCCAGGGTGAAGACGATGTCATGGGGCGCATCGGGCAGAGTCTTGAGAGCCTCCGACAAAGCGCGGCGCACACGCGGCAGCTGGTCGCGCGCCAGCAGGGTCAGCACTTGATGCACCGTGCGCCAGGCCTTGGCCTGTTGCTCATTTGTCAATCCCGGGACCAGGCGGCCCATGCGGTCGGCGAGATCGGACCGCACGTCGGCGTCTTCGTCCGCGGCCAGTAGCAGGTTCGCCTTCACGGGCGCTGCACCATTGATCGCCACCGCGCGTCGCACCGCGGCGTCGGGATCGCGCGCCAGAAAGAAAAGGATTTCCGGCTCCACGTCCTCGCGGGCGGCGAGCGTCGCACGCACCACCGGATCGGAATGGTCGAGCAGGTCGCGCGCCTGTTCGTAGGTGATTTTCTGCCCCGGCAACCCAAGCATGCGCACCAGGCGGTCCTTGGCGGGCGCGCCGCCGTTGGACGGTTGCTTGGCCGGGGTCATGCGGGCACCGGGTCGGACGCGATCGCGAAGTTATTTTTGCCGCCGCGCTTGGCTTCGTACATGGCGTGATCGCCACGTGCGAGCAATGCGTCCAGGGTCTCCTGGCTATTGTGATTCCAGGCCGCGATACCGATCGACATGCCGAGCGGGCGGTCGGCGCTGCCGGATTTTCCGGCGAGCGCGCCGATGCGGGTGAGGAACTGGCTGGCGCGGGTGCGGGCGATCGCGAGATCCGCCCCGGTGAGCCAGCAAGCGAACTCGTCGCCGCCGAGGCGCGCCACCATGTCGGTCGGGCGTGTATGCTGCAGGAGGATATTGCACACCTCCACCAGAACATCGTCGCCCGCCTGATGCCCGCGCGAATCATTGACGTGTTTGAAGTTGTCGAGGTCGACATACATCAGCACCGCCATGCCCTTGTCGCGCTGCAGGCGGGACAAGGACCGGTGCAGGCCATCCATGAAGGCGCCGCGATTCAAGAGGCCCGTCAACGCGTCGGTGCGCGAAATCTTGAGCACATGCTCATGATGCGCGAACTGCTCGATGGTGATACCGACCTGGTTGGAGATGTCGCCGATCAGCAGGCGGTCGTCATCGGTCCACGTGCCGCGTTCCACCGCGCGCCACAACACGACGGCGCCGTTGGCCTCGCCCTGATAGCGCGCCGGCGCCGCTGCCGATGGTGTCGAGCACCGCACTGGCAAGAGCCGCGTCGAGATCTCCGTAACGCGCCGCCAGCACGAAGTTCTTGTGCGGCGGGGTTTCCACGCCCTCCGTCCGGCGGAAGATGTGGCAGTGTTCGCCGCCCAGACCTTTCGCCAATGCCTCCGCCGCCACGCCAAGCATCGCCTCGGGGTCCACTTCGTCGCGGAAGGCGCGCACGATGCGGGTCAGCACGCGTTCGCGGTTCCTGACGCGGGTCAACGTCGCTTCACGATCACGGGTTTCGGTGACGTCGCGGCACACACCGCGCGCCCCGGTCCACTCGCCGTTCTTGCCGCGCAGGGGCATCGCGGAAACCACCACACAGGCCGAGCGTCCGTCGGAGCGCCGCAGCCAGATTTCCTCGTTCTCGATCCGGCGCGTGGTGAGGAAGGCGACTTCAACGGGTACGCCGGCTTCGTGGATCACCAGACTCAGCGGGTCCGTGGTCATCAGCACGTCGGCGGAATAGCCGAGCGCGCCGCGCGGCGGCACGAAGGAGAACCGGTTGTCCGGTCCTGTTTCCCAGGCGAAGTCGGTGGAGATCTCGGTAAAATCCTTATAGCGCCGGCGGCTGTCCACCAGGGCCAGGCGCAAGGAGTTGTCGAGGGTGAGGTCGCGTATGACCAGCAGCGTCCCAGCGCCGCCATCGAGCGGCATGAGCGTGATCTGCAGGTTCTGCTGGCGCTCGCCTATGCCGACATCGATCAGGTCGACCAGCGCGCGCTCGGCGATGCGGGATTTCGCTGCGGCGGCCGCGAATTTTTCAATGTCCTCGCGCGACAGGCGTTCGGCGAATTCCTTGGCGACGGGATTGGCGGGCTCGACCCTGCCGTCCGCGATCACGCGGAAAACCGCTTCCTCGTAACGCAGCAGCGCCGCTGGCGACACGCCGAACGGCAACGTCCCGGAGAACACGCCCGCGGCTTCCGATACGGGAGCTGCTCCCGCCGCTCCTTTAGCTTGCGCCTTTCCTGCGCTGGCGCGCTCTAGCACCATGTTTATCTCTCCCCCGAAAGACCGGTCATTCTTGACCGGCGCCGCTCCCCGCCACCACTTCAGCGGCGTGGGAAGTTTCGACCAAAATATATGGTAGCCTGCGCATCGCTTGAGTCCAATCACTGTCCCACATCGGCCCGGGATTTTTGGCCAGCGTTGACTCACCTTGGCCAGCGGCTATGTTCGCCCCGGCCGCGCCGAGTCGCGCTTTACGGAAGATCTGGAAAATATTTATGGATATCAATTCATTAAAGCAAGAGATCGAAGCCGCCTGGGAGGCGCGCGAGGGTTTGAGCACCGCCACCACCGGCGCGGTGCGGCAGGCCGTGACTGCAACGCTGGATCTGCTCGACAGTGGTGCCGTGCGTGTGGCGGAAAAGGCCGCTGGCGGCTGGGTGGTCAATGACTGGCTCAAGAAGGCGGTATTGCTGTCCTTCCGCCTCAACGACAACGCCATCATCCCCTATGGCTCCGCGGGCGCCGCGTCTTGGGACAAGGTTCCCTCCAAGTTCGCGGGCTGGAGCGAAGCGCAATTCCGCCAAGCGGGCTTCCGCGCGGTGCCGGGCAGCGTCGTGCGGCACTCGGCCTATATCGCGCCGTCGGTGGTGCTGATGCCATCGTTCGTCAATGTCGGCGCCCATGTGGGTTCCGGCACCATGGTCGATACCTGGGCCACCGTCGGCAGCTGCGCCCAGATCGGCAAGAACGTGCACCTCTCGGGGGGCGCGGGCATTGGCGGCGTGCTGGAGCCCCTGCAGGCCGCGCCTGTGGTGATCGAGGACAATTGCTTCATCGGCGCCCGCTCGGAAGTGGTGGAAGGCGTGCTGGTGGAAGAAGGCGCGGTCCTGTCCATGGGCGTGTTCATCGGCGCCTCCACCAAGATCATCGACCGCGCCACCGGCGAAGTCTTCATGGGCCGCGTGCCGTCCCACAGCGTGGTGGTGCCGGGCAGCCTGCCCGGTAAGCCGCTGCCGGACGGCAGCCCGGGCCCGTCGCTTTACTGCGCCGTGATCATTAAGCGCGTGGACGCCAAGACCCGCTCCAAGGTTTCCATCAACGAACTTCTGCGCACGTGAGCCCCCGCCCGTGAACAAAATCAGCGCCCTCGACCTCGCGCAAGCGCTGATCCGCTGCGACAGCGTCACGCCGCGGGACGCGGGCGCGCTGGGCGTGTTGCAACAGGCGCTGGAAGGCCTGGGATTCCGCTGCGAACGCATGCTGTTCGAGGAACCGGGCGCTGATCCGGTCGATAACCTCTATGCGCGCCTGGGCGATGCCTCGCCCAACTTCTGCTTCGCCGGGCACACGGACGTGGTGCCGGTGGGCGGAGGCTGGACCACCGATCCGTTCAAGGCGGAGGTGATCGACGGCCAGCTCTATGGCCGGGGCGCCTCTGACATGAAAAGCGCCATCGCCGCGTTTGTGGAAGCCGTCAGCGCGTTCCTCGCGGGTGGAAAGCCCGCCGGCTCCATCAGCCTGCTGATCACCGGCGACGAGGAAGGCGATGCCGTCAACGGCACCAAGAAAGTGCTCGCGGCGTTGAAAGCGCGCGGCGAAGTGCTGGATGCCTGCGTCGTCGGCGAACCCACCAATCCGCTGAAGCTGGGCGAGATGATCAAGATCGGCCGCCGCGGCAGCCTGACCGCCAAGCTGACGGTGTTCGGCACCCAGGGTCATTCCGCCTATCCGCACCTCGCCGACAATCCCATCAACCGGCTGATGGCGATGCTGAACGCGATCACGGCGGAGCCCTTGGACAAAGGCTCGGCCCACTTCCAGGCTTCGACTCTGGCGATCACCACCGTCGATGTCGGCAATGCCGCCACCAATGTTATCCCGGGCACGGCGCGCGCCGGTTTCAACATCCGCTTTAACGATCTGCATTCCGGTAAATCGCTAAGCGACTGGCTGCGCGCCACGTTCGACAAAGTCGCTTCTCCGGATATGTACGAACTCGCGATTAAAATCTCGGGTGAGTCGTTCATCACACCGCCTGGCCCGCTTAGCACCATCGTCGCGGACGCGGCGAAGGCGGTCACCGGCCTCACGCCGGAACTCTCCACAACCGGCGGCACCTCCGACGCGCGCTTCATCAAGGACGCTTGCCCGGTATGCGAATTCGGCATGGTCGGCCAAACCATGCATAAGGCGGACGAGCGCTGCTCGGTGGAAGATATCGCCAAACTAAGCACGATCTACCTGCGCGTCCTCCAAAGCTACTTCCAGGCCACGCGGTGATTTCCATCCCGCAATTCGCGGCGGCCCTCAGGGGCGTGCGGCTGCTCGCCGCCTTCAACCTCAAAGCCTGGGGCTATTTCGACAAATCGCTGGCGGGGTTCTGGGCGTCGTTCGTGCCGGCCATCGCGCTCGCGCCCGTCAGCATGGCCCATAGCCTGCTGGAATTCCAAAACCACCCGCCGAAGATCGATTTCATTCCTTATCTGGTGGTCGAGTTCCTGACCTACCTCCTGCAGTGGACGCTGTTTCCCTTCGTGATGCTGTATGTGGCCGACCTCTTGCAGCGGCGCGAGCGCTACTTCTGGCACATGGTGGCGTACAACTGGCTGCAGATGCCGCTGACGTTGTTTTTCCTGACACTCCGGCTGCTGGGGGATTTCCACCTGATCGCGCCGCAAGGCCTCGGCGTCATGGAACTGGCGGGCATCGCGATCTTCTTCATCTACAGCACCTTCATCGCCGGTGTCGGCCTGCAGGTCAGCATCGGCACCGCGCTTAGTCTCGTGGTGCTGGACTTCGTGCTGTCGCTGATCACCGGCCAGGTGATCTCCCGGATCGAAAACTAGTGCGCGCGCGGGAACCGCGCGCCAAGTAACCCAATATCCGGCCTTAGGCGTGATATTTCACATGCGTTAGATATAAGCCTGTCGGGGGCGCGGTCTGCCCGCCGGCGGCGCGGTCGCGTGCGTCCAGGGCGCGTGCGACATCACGCGCGCTCCATTTACCCTCACCCACCGTCCGCAGGGTGCCCACGATATTGCGCACCTGATGATGCAGGAATGAGCGCGCGCGCGTGGTCAGTACAATCATCTCGGCCTGGCGCGTGATGGTGATGGCATCGATGGTTTTCACGGGCGATTCCGCCTGGCATTCAGCCGCGCGGAAGGTGGTGAAGTCATGTTTCCCCACCAGCGCCTGCGCGGCATCGTGCATGGCGTCGGCGTTGAGCGGCGCTGGAATCCACCACACCTTTCCCGCCTCCAGGGCCGCGGGCGCGCGACGATTGAGGATGCGGTATTCGTAGCCGCGCTCCAGGGCCGAGAACCGCGCATGGAATTCTTCATCCACCACTTCGGCTTTCAGCACCGAGATCAGGTGCGGGCGTAAATGCGCGTTGAGGGCGTTGGCCACCACCTCGGGCCGGTCGTTGCGCGGCAGGTCCACATGCGCGACCTGCGCCAGCGCATGCACCCCGGCGTCCGTGCGCCCGGCGCCGAACACCTGGCCCTTGATCTGGCAATAGCGCTCGACCGCGGTTTCCAGCGCTTCCTGCACCGACATGCCGTTATCCTGGCGCTGCCAGCCGACGAACGCGGTGCCGTCGTATTCGATCGTAAGTTTAAAACGCGGCATCAGACGACCTGGCTCACCCGGGTCTCGGGCGCGGCGCCGTCCTGGTGATGCACAGCCATCCATTCCTCATTGAGGATCGCCCAGCGCTCGTGATCGCGCCATTCACCGTCGATGCGCAGGAACGCCGGCGAGAATCCTTCCTTGCGGAAGCCCAGGCGCTTCACCAATCCCAGCGACGCGGCATTCGCCGGCTGGATATTGGCCTCGATGCGGTGCAGTTCCAGGGTCACGAAGGCGTGGTCCAACACCAGCACCAGGCCCTCGGTCATATAGCCGCGTCCGCTGAAAGCCGCCGCCGCGTAATAACCCAACGAGCCCGACTGGAATCCGCCCAGAATGATGTCGTTGATGTTGATGACGCCGACCACGGTGTCGTCGTCGATCCGGGCCACCAGGAAGCCATAGGCGCTGCCTTTTTCAAGCCGCTCCAGATAGGCCTTGTAGCGGCGCAGGTCCGTGGGCGGAAACACCCAGGGTTCGTGGAACTTGATGCTGGCGGTGGTCATGGCCAGGAAGTCGTCGGCCGCATCGCGCGTGGGCGCGAACAGGTAGACCGATCCTCCCTTTGAAATGATTTTCCGCCGGCGTCCGAACATTGTCTCCCCTGGGCTCCCGTCCCTCACCCGCGCGGATTATAGCGAATCGGCGCGGCCTTCCAGGTGTTATGTTGTCCGGGGCGCAAATCGCTCCAATCCCGCGCGCGCCGCACCGCCAGCGCCCGCGGGCCACTGGGTCGGCCGTGGCTTTAGGCGAGGCGCGTTCCCTTGGGCAAGGCATAGCCGCGCAGGAAGGCCTCCGCCGGGGCGGGCCCGCGGCCAGCGCGCTGCACGGTCAGCAGGCGCACCGCGCCCGATGCGCAGGCAACGGTCAAGGCGTCATCCAGCACAACGCCCGGCTCACCCCCGCCAGAAGCGACCTCGGCCCGCAGGACTTTGATACGTTCCGCGCCGTGGGCGAACCAGGCGCCCGGAAACGGCGATAGGCCATTGATGTGCCGGGCCACGTCGGCGGCGGGCCGGTTGAAGTTCACCTGCGCCTCCGCCTTGTCGATCTTCGCCGCGTAAGTGATTCCCTCCGCCGGCTGGGGCGTGGCGGTGAGCTTCCCGGCGGCGATGCCTTCCAATGTCTTGAGGATCAACTCCCCGCCGCAGGCCGCAAGGGCATCGTGCAGTTCGCCCGCGGTGGTGACATCCGTGATGGGCACTTCGCCGGTCAGCAACATCGCTCCGGTATCGAGCCCCGCGTCCATCTGCATGGTGGTGACGCCGGTCTTGGCGTCGCCCGCCATGATCGCGCGCTGGATCGGCGCGGCGCCGCGCCAGCGCGGCAGGAGCGAGGCATGGATATTGACGCAGCCATGCTTGGGCGCGTCCAGCACCGCTTGCGGCAGGATCAGGCCATAAGCCGCCACCACCGCGATATCCGCGTTCCAGGCCGCGAATTCGTCCTGCGCGTCCTTGGACTTCAGGCTTTTGGGTGAACGCACGGGAAACCCGTGCTCTTGCGCGAAGATCTCGACCGGGCTGGGGCGATCCTGCTGGCCCCGTCCGGCCGGACGGGGCGGCTGGCAGTAAACCGCTGCGATCTCGTGATGGGCCGCAATCCGCGCGAGCGCGGCGACCGCGAAGTCCGGCGTGCCCATGAAAACGACGCGCATGGGAGTCACTTAAGCCGATTCAAGCGCGTGGCGCTTATTGCCCTTCTCGATCTTCTTAATCTTGGTCAGGCGCCGCAGGATCATGTTGCGCTTGAGCGACGATATATGGTCCACGAACAGCGTACCTTCCAGGTGATCCAACTCGTGCTGGATCACCACCGACAAAAGGCCGTCGGCCTCGATCGTGCGCAGTTCGTTGAACTCGTCGACATAGCGCACCTTAATCTTATCGGGGCGCTCGACCTGCTCGTACTCCTCCGGCAGCGAGAGACAGCCTTCCTCGTGGAGCTTGGTCTCTTCGGAGGCCCAGATGATCTCGGGGTTGGCCATCTTGAGGGGGGCGGGCGGGGCGCCATCGCGGGCGGCGTCCACCACGATGATGCGCTTGAGCACACCCACCTGCGGCGCGGCCAGGCCCACGCCCGGCGCCTCGTACATGGTCTCGAGCATATCGGCCATGAGCTTCGCCGTGGCCGCGTCAACGCGCTCCACCGGCTGGGCCTTTTTCTTGAGGCGCGGGTCGGGCGCCGTGATGATTTCAAGCAATGCCATGGCTGTGACATAAGCCGCGGCGCGGAGCCCGTCAACCGGCCGCTAAGCCCCTAAAACGTCGATTTAGCGGTGTATTCCAGCACCACCTGGCTTTGCGGCGGGATCTGAAAGTCCCACTGGGCGGCGCCGGCGTCGGATTTGGTATGGCTGTGGGTTTCCTTGGAGATCTCCCACGATCCCGGGATCGGCTCCACCACCTTCACCGCCTGGGCCTTGGGGCTGGTGTTCTTCACCGTGACGCGCCAAACGCTCAAGGTGATGGTGTCGGATGCGCGCACAAAGCTCAGCTGCTCGCGCAGCACCGGCATGTCGTAGTCGCGGCCCGCTTGCAGGATGACGTCCGTACCCTCGGCTGCATGCTCCACCCGGCTTTCGCCGATGAACTGCGGCACGCCCTGCGCATCGACGCTGTAGACGCGCATGGTGCCGGCGGGCAGCGGTGCACCCAGCTTGGCGGTGGCGTCATTCCTGAACGAAAGCTCGATCCCGACGGCCGACGCCTGGGGGCGGTCGTGTACGTTCTGTTGGAACAACGCCGGCTGGCCGCGCACCACGTTCTCGCGTTTCACCGCGACGTTCTGCGCGCTCAGCAAAGCCAGCTGTTTGGTTTCGTTGGCCGCGAGCGTGGTCGGACGCGGCATGGTGTAGATGTGATTGCCGACCAGGGATTCCTCGGACACGTTATCCTGCATCGGAGCCGCCATGGCGGCGCGGGCCTCGAACGCCATAGCCGCTTTCATCTGCGGCAGCGGGCGCTGCATCTCGCGCTTCACCTCGCCGGCCACCAGCTTCACGCGCGCGTCGCGGAAATCCACATTCGTGGTGTTGGTGATGCTGGCCCAGGCGTTGATGTCCATGCGGTTGCCTTCAGGGTCGTACTGCAGGACGTAGTCCGCGCGCCAGGTCAGGCCGCCGGTGAGATAGCTGAGCTCACTGTCCACGTCCTGGCCGGGCGTGCCTGCGACCGTCATGGTGAGCGAGGGCGTCGCATGCAGCCCCGGCGGGAGGCCGTCGTAGACCACGCGGCCCGGCGGATTGGTGTGGATGCGCCCGTTCATCTGCACCACCAGTCCGTCCACCGCCGACAACACCAGGGCGCGGCTCGATGATTCGTTGCCGTTGGGCGAAGTGCTGATGATCGTAATCTCGCGCCCGACCGCCTTTTCCAAAAGCCGTGCGGGCGTGAGCAGGTTGAAATCGAAGCTCTGCTCGACGAAGCGGAGGGGCGGGCCTTTGACCACCTGGAACAACGCGGTTTCCGGCTGCGCCGTGGCGGCGACGCCGGGGAAGGTCAGGCGCGTGAACGGCGCGGCCAGGCGGAAACTGCGGCGCTCGCGTACCATGGCGAGGTCATTGAGATAGACCGTGAGTTCGGCGCCGCCCGCCGGGGCCGGCACGTCCAGCTCCGCGGGCCGTGCATCGGCCGGGATCGACGCCAAAGGATCGACCGGCTTGGCCGCCGGTGCCTTGGCCGCCGCCGGCGCTTTAGCAGCGGGCGCAGGCGTAGCCTTCGGCGCGGGCGCCTTGGGCGCCTCGGCGGCGCCAAGTGCAATGACGGCGGCGGACAGCAGAAGAGCGCGGGAGAACGAGCGAAACGGCATGCGGTATCCAAAGAAAGAGCGAGTCGGAAGCGACGAAATCATTTAAGATTCGCATGATGGCATGGGTAAGGCGGCATCCCAAAGTTGCCATCCTTTAAGACTCTCTCGAACGACGCGAAAAAGGGGCGGATCACCGTGGAATTTGCAACTTTTGCCCTGACCATCGCCGCCGTCGTCATCGCGGGCGTGGCGCTGATGTTCGGGCTCAAGGGCCGCAATGCGGACGGCCTGACTCAGGTGGCCGAGAAGCTCGCCGACCAGCAGGCGCAGCTGGCTGGCCGGCTGTCGCAGATCGCCGAAGGACAATCGTCCGCTCAGGCGCGCATGGCCGAGCAGCTGCAACTGCAAGAGCGCGCCGTCACCAAGATGCTTGATCAGCGGCTGGCGGAAGTCACCCGCCGCGTGGCCGAGGATCTCGCCAAGTCCTCGACCAAGAGCACCGAGGTCATGGGGCAACTGCAGGAACGCCTGGCGGTGATCGACGCCGCCCAGCGCAACATCACCGAACTCTCCGCCGAAGTGGTGTCCTTGCAGGACATCCTGTCCAACAAACAGGCGCGCGGGGCCATCGGCCAGACCCAGATGGAAGACCTGGTGCGCAATATGCTGCCGCCCGGGGCCTTCGACTTTCAGTTCACCCTGTCCAACGGCAAGCGCGCCGATTGCGTGATCAAGCTGCCCAACCCGCCAGGCCTGATCGCGGTGGACTCAAAATATCCGCACGAGGCGTTCATGGCGCTGATGTCCGCCAAGGACGACCGTGAACGCACCCTCGCCGAGCAGTCCTTCAAAGTGGACGTGGTCAAGCACATCAAGGACATTGCCGAGAAATACATCATCCCCGGCGAGACCGCGGATTCCGCCATCATGTTCGTTCCGGCGGAATCGGTGTTCGCCGAATTACACGACCGGTTCCCGATGATCGTGGAGGAAGGTTTCAAGCGCCGGGTCTATATCGTCTCGCCCACCACCCTGATGGCGACCCTGAACACCATCCGCACCATCCTCAAGGACGCCAAGATGCGCGAACAGGCGCATGTGCTGCAGAAGGCCATCGGCGAGATGGTCAAGGATGTGGCGCTGCTCGACAAACGGGTCGGCGCGCTGGGAACGCATTTCGAGCTGGCGCAGAAGGATGTCCGGGAAATCCAGATCTCGACCCGCAAAATCACCGACCGCGGCGGCAAGATCGAGAGCATGCAACTCGATGGTGACGCCAAGGAACCGGCGTTGCGGCTGGTCAGCGATAATTGAACCCCGCGCGGAAGGCGCGACTCAAATAGGCCGCCGCGCCTTCAGCGCCGCCGAAATGGTCCCGTCATCCAGATAGTCGAGTTCACCGCCGATGGGCATGCCCTGGGCGAGACCCGAGACGGCCGCTGACGTGCCTTGCAGGCGTTCGGCGATGTAGTGGGCGGTGGTCTGCCCATCCACCGTGGCGCTCAGCGCCAGGATCACTTCCTTCACGCCGGCCTCGGATGCGCGCCCCGCGAGCCTTTCGATCTTCAGGTCGCCCGGACCGATGCCGTCGAGCGGCGAGAGCAAACCGCCGGTGACATGATAGCGCCCGCGAAATGCTCCGGTGCGCTCCAGCGCCCAGACATCGGCCACATCCTCCACCACGCAGATCACCGACGCATCCCGGCGTGGGTCGTTGCAAATGGTGCAGGGATCGACGCTGTCGAAATTGCCGCAGGTGGTGCACACCTTCACGCTGCGCGCCGCTGCTTCCAGGGTTTGCGCCAGCGGTTCCAGCAGGGTTTCGCGCCGTTTGATGAGCGCCAGCGCGATGCGCCGCGCTGAACGCGGGCCAAGTCCCGGCAGCTTGGAGAGGCTTTTGATCAGCGCCTCGATCTCAATGCCGGCCATTTAGAAGGGAAGCTTGAAGCCGGGCGGCAGCGGCAGGCCGCCGGTGAGTTTGCTCATTTCCTCTTGGGAATGGGCATCGGTCTTGGCCTTGGCGTCATTGACGGCCGCGACGATCAGGTCTTCCAGAACCTCGGCTTCGCTGGCGACCATCAGGCTGGGGTCGATCTTCAGGCGCTTGAGCTCGCCCTTGCCGTTCATGGTGGCCTGCACCATGCCGCCGCCGGACGCTCCGGTCATTTCGAGTTCAGCGAGCTGGGCCTGCATGTCCGACATGCGGTTCTGCATGTCCTGCACCTGCTTCATGATCTGGCCGAGGTTCTTCATGAGTGATCTGCTTTGCGGATGGTTTCGATGACGGCGCCGGGGAAGGCGTCCAGGATGGATTGAATCAAGGGGTCCGCTTTGGCGGCGGCGTGTTCCTGATCGTGCAGGGTGGCCTCGCCGGCGGTGTTCACCACGCTCACCACCCAGCGCACGCCGGTCCATTGGCTGAGGAGCTTGCCCACTTGGCCGGCCAAATCCTTCGGCGCGCCCTTGTCGGGATTGAATTCAAGAATGCCGGTCTCGAACCGCACCAGATGCACATGGCGCTTCAGGTGCGCGGCGATCATGGCCTCGCGTTTGGAATCGAACAGCGCCACCACCGCGGCGAACGATTCCGGCGCGGGCAGCGCGCTCGCGGTCGGCTGCGCCACCGCGTCGGCCATAGGCGCGCGGGCGGGCGACGCGGACCCCGCGATCGCGGTGTAAGAGGCGCGCGGGCCGGGATTGGAGGGCGCCGGAGCACTTGTGCGCACGGGCGCGGCGCCGCCGCTTTCCAGAGTCTTGAGTGCGTCGGCCGGCGTCGGCAACTCGGCGGCATAAGCAAAGCGCACCATGACCATTTCCGCGGCCTGGATCGGGATCGGCGCCGCGCGCACTTCCGAGAGGCCTTTGAGGAGCATCTGCCAAGCGCGGCTCAGGACGGGCATCGTGAGCGTTCCGGCCATGGCCACGCCGCGCGTGCGTTCCGCTTCCGCGAGGGCGGGATCGGCGGCCCCGTCAGGCGCGACCTTGAGACGCGTCAGCCAATGCACCAGCTCCAGCAAATCCTGCAGCACCACCACGGGGCTGGCCCCGGCGCTGTATTGGTCGCCGAGCAGCGCCAGCGCGCGCTTCACGTCGCCCTTCAACAATGATTCTATCAGGTCGAACACCAGCACCCGGTCGGCGAGACCCAGCATGTCGCGTACGGCTTTTTCGGCAACCACCGCGCCGCCGGCCTGAGAGATCGCCTGATCGAGAATCGACAAGCCATCGCGCGCCGAGCCGTCGGCGGCGCGCGCGATGAGCGCGAGCGCGCCATCCTCGAGTTTGGCGCCTTCCTTGGCGCTGATGCCGCGGAATAGTTCTTCCAGCTTGGCGCTGTCGATGCGCCGCAGGTCGAACCGCTGGCAGCGCGACAGCACGGTCACCGGCACCTTGCGGATCTCGGTGGTGGCGAAAATGAACTTCACATGCTCCGGGGGCTCTTCGAGCGTCTTGAGCAAGGCGTTGAACGCCTTGTCGGAGAGCATGTGCACTTCGTCGATGATGTAGATCTTGTAGCGCGCGGCGGTCGGGCGATAGCGCACGCCTTCCAGCAGCTCGCGGATGTCGTCGATGCCGGTGCGGCTGGCGGCGTCCATCTCCAGCACGTCCACATGCCGGTCCTCGGTGATGGCGGTGCAATTTGAGCACACGCCGCAGGGTTCCGGCGTCGGGCCGCCCTTACCGTCGGGCCCGATGCAGTTCAGCGCCTTGGCGATGATGCGCGCGGTCGTGGTTTTGCCGACCCCGCGCACGCCGGTGAGCATGTAGCCCTGCGCGAGGCGTCCCGACGTGATGGCATTCGTGAGCGTCCGGACCAGGGCATCCTGGCCGACCAGGCTGTCGAAATTGGTGGGACGGTATTTGCGCGCCAGGACCTGGTAAGCGCCGGCTTCCTGCCCGCCAGCTTCCAACCCGCGCGTCTCGGAATCCTTTGGCGGGCTGACCATGAACCGTGTCTGACCGGGGCTGAGAAAAGGGCGGGGGAAGTAAGGTGAGAGACTGGACAGCGACCCGGGCCGAAACTCGTTACGGCTGCTTCCTTCCGGACCTGACCGGGTTGGCGAGGAGCCCGTCCACCGCCAGCCTCTCGAGGGGCACTATATCAGACAGCCGAACGGCGGACGCAAGGGCCCTCAAAAGTTGTCTTAAATGCCTCTCAGGGCTGTATTTTTGGCATTTGCCAACGCCCGCCGGAGCGGTCAAAAGCACTCTGGGCCGCCCGCACGTGAAATATAGCCCCCAGGCCGGGTACAAGCCCGCGAATCGACGCCCTATATTGTGAGCCTCATGGACACCACGCCGCTTCCCCCTTCTTCTCCCGGCCGCCCCCGCCCTGTGGTGCTGTGCATCCTGGACGGCTGGGGTTCCCGCGCCGAGCGGGAAGACAACGCCGTCGCCCAAGCCAAACTGCCGGTGTGGGACCGGCTGTTGAAGGAATGTCCCCACGCCCTGGTCGCCACCAGCGGGCGCGACGTGGGCCTGCCGGACGGGCAGATGGGCAACTCCGAAGTCGGCCACATGAACATCGGCGCGGGCCGGATTCTGACCCAGGAATTGCCGCGCATCGATTTGGCCATCGCCGACGAGTCCATTCTTCAGAACCCCTCATTGAGCGCGTTCAAGACCGCGCTCGCGGGCACCGGCGGCGCTTGCCATATCCTTGCGCTGATCTCACCGGGTGGCGTGCATTCACATCAGGATCATATCGTCGCCCTCGCGCGCCTGCTTGATCGCGCCGGCATCCCGGTGCGCATCCACGCCTTCCTCGATGGCCGTGATACGCCGCCGCAATCGGCGCTGGGCTTCATGGAAAAATTCCTGAGCGATCTCGCGGGCCTCAAGGACACCACAGTCGCCACTGTCGGCGGGCGCTATTACGGCATGGACCGCGACAAGCGCTGGGAGCGTGTCGCGAAAGCCTACGGCGTGATCGTCAACGGCCAGGGCGCGCAAGCGAGCGATCCTCTCTCCGCCATTCGCGCCTCTTACGACGCCAAGGTCACCGACGAATTCATGCTGCCAGTGGTGATCGCAGGCTATCGGGGCATGAAGGACGGCGACGGCCTGCTCATGGGCAACTTCCGCGCCGACCGGGTGCGCCAGATCGCAGCGGCGCTGCTGGATCCGAAGTTCGACGGCTTCCCGCGCGCGCGCACCGTACATTTTTCCGGCGCGGTCAGCCTCACCGAATACTCAAAGGCGCTGACCACACTCATGGCGGTGATGTTTCCGCCCCAGGAGGCTATCAACACACTTGGCGAGGTGCTCGCCAAGCAAGGCCTTACCCAACTGCGCATCGCGGAAACCGAGAAGTACGCCCACGTTACCTTCTTTCTGAATGGCGGAGTCGAAGCCGAATTTCCGGGCGAGAACCGCATCATGGTCCAGAGCCCCAAGGTCGCCACCTACGACCTGCAGCCGGAAATGTCCGCGCCCGAGGTCACCGACAGGATCGTCGAAGCCATCGAAAACCGCCGGTTTGACGTGATTATCGTCAACTATGCCAATGGCGACATGGTCGGCCACTCCGGCATTCTCGCGGCCGCCATCAAGGCCGCCGAGGCCCTCGACACCGCCCTCGGCCGGCTGGAAACCGCGTTGAAGAAAGCCGGCGGCTGCATGCTGATCTCCGCCGATCACGGCAACCTGGAAATGATGCGCGACCCCGAGACCGGCGAGCCGCACACCCAGCACACCCTGTTCAAAGTGCCGCTGGTGCTGGTCAACGGACCCGCCGATGTGACCGCCCTCAGTGACGGCAGGCTATCTGATCTGGCGCCCACGGTGCTCGACCTCCTGGATCTCGCGAAGCCGGCTGAGATGACCGGCCACTCGCTGCTCGCGCATCATGCGGAGCCGTCGCGGAGTCACCGTGCCACGGCCTAGAACGCTCAGCGCGGCTTTTGTCTGCCTCTTCGCCGCCGGGGCGAGCGCGGCCGATGCGCCCGACCCTTCCCAGCTCAAGGCCCTTGAACGCAATCTCGAGGAGACCAGCGCCGCCCGCGATAAGCTGCGCGGCGAGAGCGTCGGGATCGCGCGCGACATCGAAGCCATCCGCACCGACCTGATCCGGACGGCCAAAGAAATCCAGGACCAGGAACGCTCGCTCACCATCATGGAAAGCCGCGTCCGGGATCTGGAGCAGAGCGCCGCGCGCATGAGCGCGACGCTCACCCAGCGCGACGGGCAAATGACCCAGGTGTTGCTCGCGCTCGAGCGCCTGGCGCTGCGCCCGACCGACGCATTGTCGCTGTCGCCGCTGGCGCCCGCCGACGCGGTACGCACCGCGATCCTGCTGCGCGCCGCGCTGCCTCACATCAAGCAGTCCGAAATTTCGCTGCAAAAGGAACTGGCCGGTCTCTATGCCGTGCGCGCCGATGCGCAACAGCAGAAGGAAGCCGCCGCCGCCGCCGCCGCGGCGCTGCTGACCAAACGCGGGCAGCTGGAAGCCTTGGAGCGCGAGAAAGGCGCCCGTCAGGTGCAGCTCGCGAGTCGCAGCGAGGAGCTGGATGTGCGTGTCACCAAGATGGCGCGCGACGCCCAGGACTTGCGCGATCTTTTCGCCAAACTCGCGGAGGAAAAAACCTCCCGTGACAAAGTGGCCGCGGAACAGGCCGCCACCGAGAAAGCCGCTGCCGAAAAGGCCCGGGCTGAGGAAGCCGCGAAGGCCGCCGCGACCGAAAAGACCAAAGCCAAAACGGCCGAACCGCCGCCCGCCGCAACTTCACCCCATGACGTTGCTGTAACCCGGTCCTTCGCCAAGGCCCGCGGCACCATGCCGTTTCCGGTCGCAGGCTCCCTGGCGACCCGCTACGGCGAGGCGGCCGGAAGCGCCGAAGACCCTGGCTTAAGGGCCAAAGGCATCACCATTACCACCCGTGGAGGAGCCCAGGTTGTGGCGCCCTTCGATGGCATCGTCGCCTTCGCCGGACCGTTCCGCGGTTATGGGCAGCTATTGATCATCGAACATAGCGAGGGATATCATACTTTGCTGGCTGGAATGGGCCGTATAGACGCCGTCGTTGGCGCCCGAGTCCTGGCCGGCGAACCGGTCGGCGTCATGGAAAACGCTCAAAATTCAGCCGGCGAGAAAGCCGATACGTCGAAGGCGGGCGCGCCATCACTTTATGTCGAGTTGCGGCGCGACGGTCAGCCGATCAATCCTCTTCCATGGCTCGCCGCGGCCGCGGGAAAAAGCAGCGGCTAGGCGAAACGTTTAAATTTTCTGGGATGGTGTCACACCCATGCGTCTGAAGACTTTTAAGGCCGGCTTCCGCCGGCGTGCATTCGCGGCTTCGGTGGTGGCGCTGTCCACCGCGTTTCTGACACCGGCCGGCCAAGCCGCGGACGTCAAGATCGCGCCCAAGGGCGCCAAGTTCTCCGAGGACACTTACAAGTACCTCGAACTCTTTGGCGACGTGTTCGAACGCGTGCGCAAGGACTACGTCGAGGACGTGTCCGACCAGCAGCTGCTCGAAAACGCCATCAACGGTATGCTCACCGGCCTCGATCCGCATTCCGGGTACATGCCGGCCAAGAGCTTCCAGGACATGCAGGAGCAGACCAAGGGTGAGTTCGGGGGCCTCGGCATCGAGGTCGTGATGGATAACGGCTTTGTCAAAGTGGTCTCGCCGATCGACGACACCCCGGCGTCCCGCGCCGGCATCCAGTCGGGCGACTACATCGTCGCCATCGACGGCAAGTCCGCCGGCGGCCTGACGCTCAACGAGGCGGTCGACAAGATGCGCGGCCCCATCAACAGCTCCATCACCGTCACCATCCGCCGCATCGGCCAGGATCCGTTCGATGTGAAGATGGCCCGCGCCGTGATCAAGGTGCGCACCGTCAGCGCGCGCGCCGAAAACGACGTCGCTTATATCCGCATCGCCCAGTTCACCGAACAGACCCAGCCCGGTCTCGACAAGGCGATGAAGGACATGAAGGAAAAAATCGGCGACAAGCTGAAAGGCTATGTCATCGATCTGCGCAACAACCCGGGCGGCCTGCTCGATCAGGCGGTGTCGGTGTCCGATACTTTCCTCGACCGCGGCGAGATCGTGTCCACGCGCACCCGCCACAGCGAAGAGACCCAGCGTTTCAACGCCAAGGCCGGCGACCAGGCCGACGGCAAGCCCATCGTCGTGCTGATCAACGACGGCTCGGCCTCCGCGTCGGAAATCGTCGCCGGCGCGCTGCAGGACCACGGCCGCGCCATCCTGCTCGGCACCAAGAGCTTCGGCAAAGGTTCGGTCCAGACCATCATCCCGCTGGCCCGCGGCGAAAGCGCCATGCGCCTGACCACCGCGCGCTACTACACGCCGAGCGGCCGCTCGATCCAGGCGCTCGGCATCGAGCCGGATATCGAGGTCCAGCCGGCGAAGGTGGAGAAGATCGTCAGCGCCGCGGCCAGCCTTCGCCGCGCCGAAGCGGACCTGAAGGGCGCGCTCAAGAACGACACCGTCAAGGACAAGGCGCCTGACGGCAAAGCGGCGCCCGGCCCGACCTCCCAGGCCCCGGGTGCTCCCGGAGCCCCGTCGGCCGGCGCGAAAGCGCCAGGCCCCGGTGACGCCGCCGCGGCGCCGGAACAACCGCCCGAAGACTATCAGCTCACCAGGGCGCTGGACCTGCTGCGCGGCATCGCGCTCTATCAGCGGGCCTCGGCCGGCGGCACCAGCGCCGTCAAATAAGGCCTAACCGGCTGCATAACCTCACGTCATGGGGCCCATCCTTAACAGCGTGTTAAGGGTGGGCCTCTTACTTTAGGCTCGTACTATAGTGTGCGTGCTGGCTGTGGCGGTGCCACAGCCATGTATGCTGGTCGCATTTTCCACGGTGAACCGACGCCCACTTCACCTGAAAATGCTCTGTGGCGGAGCGCAGCCCGTGCTGAATTTCCTCAAGCGTGGCGGTCAGGCGAAAGATCCCTTCAGCGGGGATGGCGACGACATGTTCGACGCCGAATCGCGTTTCGCCGGCAAGGGCCCCAAAATTGCCTTGGCCGCGAGTGTGGTGTTGTTCCTGATGCTGGCCGGCGGCATCGCCGCAATCATCATGACGGGAAAAGACACGCCACCGCCCGTGACCGGCAGTTTCGCCGATATCGAAGTGGTCGATGAACCGGAACCGGCCGCCACTGCGGCGGCGCCGGCTGTGCCAGCCGCGCCCGGTGCACCCGCAGCGAAAGCTGTTGCCACCGACGCGGCCGCCGCCACCGACCGTTCCGTCGAACGCCGGCCATGGCTCGCGGCCCCCCCGGGAAGCACCGAAAAGCGCCCCGGCGTGAACGAGCCCGCACCAAAAGCGGCGGAGACCAAGACGGCAGCGAAAGCGCCGGACGTCAAAGCCGCGGAAACCAAAGCGCCGGAAACCAAGGCGCCGGAAGCCAAAACTGCTTTGATGACACCGCCGCCGGCGGTCGCGCCGCCGGCGAAGGCGCCGGAAGCCAAAGCGCCTGAGGTAAAAGCGCCTGAGGCCAAGGCACCTGAGGCCAAAGCCCCCGAAATCAAGGCGGCGCAAGCACCCGCGCCCGCACCTGCCAAGACCGCGGAAGCCCCCAAAGAGCCCGCAAAGGAACCCGCGCCCGCCGTCGCCGATGCATCACCGTTCGGCCCCGCACCCGGTGCGCCCGGCCTGTTCGGCGCACCGGTCGGCTCCGATGGCGGTCCTTCAGTGGCCGGTGGACGTCCACGGTTGGTGGACCCGGCCCAGCCGCCCATCGACAAAACCGCGATCGCATCACCCCCGCCGCGCTTCGCTAATATTGTGACTCCGCGCAAGGACCCCACACCGGCCAAGACGGCGCCCAACACCGCCAAGGTGGCCGTGGTGATCGACGGGTTAGGTCTGAGCCAGAGCGCCACCGATGCGGCCATCACCAAGCTGCCGGCCGCCGTGACCCTCGCCTTCAGCCCTTACACGCGCAACCTCAAGAAGTGGACCGAGAAGGCCAAAGCCGGCGGTCACGAGGTGCTGATCCAGGTCCCCATGGAGAGCAAGGCGTTCCCGGCCGAGGATCCGGGACCCCTCGGCCTGTTGACCAGCATCGAAGCCAAGGAAAATGCGCTACGCCTGGACGCGGTCCTCAAGGATGCGGGCGACGCTGTCGGCGTGCTCGATTCCGAAGGCAGCAAGTTCCGCGAGTCCGAGGCGCATATCAATGCGGTGTTCACGAAGCTCAAGGAAAAGAACTTGTTCTATGTGCAGGGCGAGCCGGGTGTGCGCGTCGGTGAAGCCAGTGTACCGGTGGCCGTGACCGATGTGGTGTTGGACGAACGGCCGTTCCGTGCCGCGGTCGACGCGCGCCTCGATTACGCCGAGCGCCTCGCCAAATACCAGGGCAGCGCTGTCGCCACCGTGGGTGCCAAGCCCGTGAGCTTTGAACGCCTGGTGCTATGGCTGGAACAGGCCCAGAAGAAGGGCGTTCAACTGGCGCCGATCTCCGAAGTGCTGATCAGATCGGAAGCCGCCAACGCCCCGGCGCCGAAGGCCGCGGAGCCGGCGAAGGGCAAGGCCGAGGCCGCACCCGCGAAAGGTAAGGCGGCGGAACGCGACGCCCCGCCCGCGAAAGCCAAGGCGGAACCCAAGGCTAAGACCGCTCACTAATGAAGCCCAAGCCCTACCGTCGTGGCGTCGGCATTGTCTTGATCGACGCCAAAGGCCGGGTGTTCGTCGGCCAGCGCAGCGACACGAAGAACGCCTGGCAGATGCCCCAAGGCGGCATCGACAAAGGCGAAACCCCGCGTGAGGCGGCGCTCCGCGAACTCAAGGAAGAAACCGGCACCGACATGGCGCGCATCATCGGCGTGACCCGGTCCTGGCTGCGCTACGACCTGCCCGCCGACCTGCAGGCCAAGGTGTGGAAAGGCAAGTACCGCGGCCAGGAACAGAAATGGTTTCTGATGCGCTTCACGGGCCGCGACGAAGACATCGACCTCGCGGCTCATACTCCGGAATTCGACACCTGGAAGTGGCTGCCCTTTAAGCAGCTCCCGCGCGTGATCGTGGGCTTCAAGCGCGAGATCTATAAGCAGGTGGTGGGGTATTTCGGCGACAAAGTGGCGTCGCTCGCGGCCACAAATGCGAAACGCGGGGCCGTCAGGCCGCGGCGAAAACCGCGCGGAACTTCTCGCCGCGGCGCCGGACAATCAGCCAGAGAATCTGCGTAAGCACCTTCGCCACCCACCCGTCGGGCGGGAAGCCGGCGGCCTGGGCGAACATGTGACCGGCGCGGCGCACGTGGCGCTCCTGATAAAACCCGAAGCTGCGCGCGCCGTATGCGCTGGTCGAAGACACGCGGTCGTATGGCGTCGCAAGGGCATTGCCGGCATGGTAGGCGGACGCGATCTCGTCATCCGATGTTTCACGGAAGCGGGTAACCGCCACCATCAGGCGCTGCCAGCGTTCGCGCAGCGAGCCGCTGAAATAGCGCTGCATGTGATCGTGGAACAGCCGGTAATGACGGAATTCGTCGGCGGCGATGTTTTTGCAGATCTGCTTGAGCACCGGTTCGTCCACGGCGTCGCGGATCGCGGAATAGAACGAGCTGGTGCCGGTTTCCACCACGCAGCGGGCGCATAGCTCGGCGCCGAGGGAGCCGCGCACCGATTCGGTGGCGTTGACCGGGATTTGGTACATGGCCAGGAACTGGGCGAAGCTGGCGTTCAGGCTGAAGTTGGGGTCGGCCAGCTCGGCCCAGCGGCCGAGCGCTAGACCATGCTGCTCCTCTTCCGCGGCCCATTCATCCACCGCGGCGCAGAAAGCGGGATCGTCGCGGAATACGTTGCAAAGGTACTTGCCGTAGTCGGCGCCGTTGCGCTCGACCATGGCCGCGGTCTTGATGACCTTGATCACCTCGGGCGACACTTTGGACGCGTCGAAACGCGCCCAGTCGATATCATCCAATGTCCAATGCCGCTGCATGCCGCTGCTCACGTGTTGACCCTGAACCATAAGGCCAGTCCGTCACAAAACGATCAAGTCCCCCAAAATCCTGCGGGGGATGCAAGTCCAGGAAAAGTATAACGAAACCGGCCGCCCTGCCCAAGCCGGGGCGGAGCAGGTGCGTTAGTGGGCCGCCCCGGTCTGGATTTCGAGCATGCGGCGGTTGTAGTAGGCCTGGGACAGGTCGCTCTCAGGTGTCGCCACATCCACCAGCACGGTGCAGGTGGACGGGGTCACTTCGACAAATCCGCCGGAGACGAAAAACCGCTGCACCACGGCGCCAGCCCGATAGACGTCCACAAACCCCGGCCTGAGGGTCGAGAGGGTTGGCGCGTGCAGCGGCAGCACGCCGAATTCGCCTTCGGACCCCGGCACGAGCACCATCTCCACCTGCTCCGAGAGCAGGAGGCTTTCCGGGGACACCAGTTCGAGCTTCAGCGTGTCGGCCATACGTAAAGTCCTTCCGCGATAGCAGCCGCGACTAGGCGGCGGCCGCCATCTTCTTGCCCTTCTCGATCGCCTGCTCGATGGTGCCGACCATGTAGAAGGCCTGCTCGGGCAGGTGATCGTATTCGCCGGCGACGATGCCCTTGAAGCCCTTGATGGTGTCGGCGAGCTGCACGAACACACCCGGGTTGCCGGTGAAGATTTCGGCCACGTGGAACGGCTGCGACAGGAAGCGCTGGATCTTACGGGCGCGGGCGACCGTCAGTTTGTCTTCTTCGGACAGTTCATCCATGCCCAGGATGGCGATGATGTCCTGCAGCGACTTGTAGGTCTGCAGCACGCGCTGCACATCGCGGGCCACCTTGTAGTGTTCTTCGCCGACGATCAGCGGGTCGAGGGCGCGGCTGGTGGAGTCGAGCGGATCCACGGCCGGGTAGATGCCGAGTTCGGCGATCGAGCGCGACAGCACGGTGGTGGCATCCAGGTGGGCGAACGATGTCGCGGGCGCCGGATCGGTCAAGTCGTCGGCGGGCACGTAAATCGCC
>CANJOI010000006.1 GCA_947475365.1 Fidelibacterota bacterium
CACGCCGGATCCGGAGCGGATCAAAGCAGCGGACGGCAAGGGTGTTTCGTGGTCGCAGAACCCAAACCTGTGCTGCGAAATCCGCAAGGTGGAGCCGCTGGCCCGGGCCGTGGCGCCGTTCGACGCTTGGTTCACCGGACGCAAGGCCTTTCAGGCCTCAACCCGCGCGAGGCTGCCGGTGTTGGAACTAGCCGAGGGCAAGTTCAAGATCAATCCGATCGTCGGCTGGACCAAGGACGACATCGACGCCTACTTCGAGCGCTACGCGCTGCCGCGTCATCCCCTGGAAGCCGACGGCTACCTCTCGATCGGTTGCATGCCCTGCACCAGCCGGGTCGCGCCGGGCGAGGACGCCCGCGCCGGCCGCTGGCGTGGTATCGACAAGGTGGAATGCGGCATCCATATGCCGTCCGTTCAGGCGGCGGCATCGCGTGAAATCTGAAAACAGGTGAGCCGGGGCGGCGCTCTGGCCTAGACTGGGCATCATGACTTATGTCCTCAACACCCGTCCGGTCGAACATCGCGCGCGGTTTCATGCCGCTTTCGGGGAAGTCCTTGGCGCGGATTGGACGATCGTCGATTGCCCGGTCCTGACGGCCGAGCCGGTGCCGGCGCAGCTCCCGTCCGCCGGCGGCTTTGATCTGATTCTGTTCACCAGCCAGATCGCAGCGGCGCTATTCCCGATCGGGTCCGCCTGGACGGAAAGCAAAGTGCTCGGCGAGGGGGTAGAGACTGCCCAGGTCATCAGCGCCGCGCGGCAGGTCTCTCTGGGGTCTGCCTGGTCCGGAAAGAAGGTCCTGGCGGTGGGGGAAGCTACGGCCAGCGCCGCACGCGCCGCCGGGTTCACCTATGTCCTCGATACCGGCAAGGACGTCGATGACATGCGCGCCTATCTGGCGCGGGCCGGGTTCGGCCGGGCGCTTTATCCATCGGCTGAAGACGTGAGCGCCGACCTGGCGCAGGAGTTCGCGGGACGGGTGCAGCGCATCGTCACCTACCGCATGGTGCCGCGCGCGGGCCTCGATCTGGACGCCGTGGCGCCGGGCTGGAGAACAGCGCCCGTGCTGGCGCCGTTGTTCTCCCGCCGCAGCGCCGAGACGCTGGCGGATTTGTTGTCCAAGGCGCTTCCCACCGGCACCGGTCCGGCTAATATCACGGCTGTCGCCATCAGCGCCGAAGCGCTGACGCCCGGCCCATGGACGCGGACAGTGATCGCCGGCGAGCCGACCCTCGCGGGCGTGGCCGCGGCCTGTGCCGCGGCCGCGAATGGAGCCGCTCTATCAACGGATAAGACCCCATGACCACGCATCACGCCTCGTTTCCCGCCACCCGCATGCGCCGTTTGCGCGCCGCCTCCTGGCGCCGGCGCCTTGTGCGCGAGACCGTCCTGACGGCCGACGACTTAATCCTGCCGATGTTCGTGATCGAGGGTAAAAACCTGCGCGAGCCCATCGCCAGCCTGCCGGGCGTTGACCGCGTTTCCATCGACCAGGCCATCGCCGCCGCCCAGGAAGCCAAGGCCTTGGGTGTGCCGGCCGTGGCGTTGTTTCCCTCCGTCGACCCCAGCCAGAAGGACGAGGTTGGCAAGGAAGCCATCAATCCCGACAATCTGGTGTGCCGCGCGGTCAAGGCCATGAAAGCGGCGGAGCCCGACATCGGCATTATCTGTGACGTCGCGCTCGATCCCTACACCACCCACGGCCACGACGGCTTGTTCATCGACGATGACGTGGCCAACGACGCGACCGTGGAGGTGCTGGTGAAGCAGGCCATGACCCTGGCCAGGGCCGGCTGCGATGTTGTCGCGCCGTCCGACATGATGGACGGCCGCATCGGCGCCATCCGCGCGGCGTTGGAAGCCGAGAACTTCCATAACACCATGATCCTCTCGTACGCCGTCAAATACGCATCGGCGTTCTACGGGCCGTTCCGCGACGCGGTGAAGTCCAAGGGCTCGCTCGGCACCAAGGGCAAGCACACCTACCAGATGGATGCGGGCAATGTGAATGAGGGCGCGCGTGAAGCGGCGCTCGATATCGCCGAAGGCGCCGACATGATCATGGTGAAGCCGGGAATGCCCTATCTCGACGTGATCCGCGCGGTGAAAGACGCCGTCAATGTGCCGGTGCTGGCCTATCAGGTGAGCGGCGAATACGCCATGATCGCCCACGCCGCCGCCGCCGGAGCCTTCGACCGCACGGCCGCCATGCGCGAAGCGCTGCTGGGGTTCAAGCGCGCGGGCGCGTCGGCGATCCTCACCTACGCGGCCATCGAGATCGCTAAGGACCTCGCAAAGAAATGACCTCATCGCCGCCGGCCATGTTTCCGCTGATGCTGGACGTCAGCGCGGCGCCGGTGATGCTGATCGGCGGCGCGAGTCTGCCCGGCCGGCTCCAGGCCTTGCGGGACCACGGCGCCACCAACCTTCATATCTTCGGGCCCGAGGCCTCGCCCGAACTCGCGGATACGGCCGGAGTCAGTCTTCAGCGGCGCTGGCCCGAAGCGGCCGATTTCACCGCCGTAGCGCCGATACTCGCGTTTATTTCCGACATGGATGACACCCAAGCCGCGGCCTTTCGGGCGCTGGCGAAAGAGGCCGGCGCCCTGGTGCATGTCCATGATCGCATCCCGCTGTGCGATTTCCATTTGCCGGCCAAGGTCAGGCGTGGACGCCTGCAGGTGACGGTGTCCACAGATGGTCAGGCGGCGGGACTTTCGCGCATCATCCGCCAATACCTGGAGGCCGAAGTCTTTGGCCCCGAATGGGGGCCCAGGGTTGAAGAGCTGGCGGCGGCGCGGATGGCGTGGAAGGCCCAGGGCATCGGCATGGCTGAGTTGGCCGCCAAGATCGAGGCATTTGTCGCCGAACGCGGCTGGCTCTCGGTAAAAAAACCTTGAATTTCAACATACTATCTATTTGCGTCGCCGCCGGTTATGGGCTGAATTAGGGGCATCGTCCGCGCCGGGGGAAGCGGCCATGGATATCTCCGAAGCCGTATTGGTTGTGCCCGACGTGATCGTGGTCGCCGCGGGCGTGCTGCTCGCCGTCGCTGTGATCTTCCTCGGGCTGACGCTGTTTCAGCGCCGGCGCCTCGCCGAACAGTTTGCCGGTCTTGCCGCGGACGTGGCGCTGACCGAGGACGTCACCGGGCTCGGTTCCTGGTCCCACGGCATCAACGATGCCTCCGCGCGCTGGTCGCCGGGCCTTTACAAACTGTTCGGCGTCGACCCCAAAACCTTCGTGCCGGCGCGCGAGGCGATCCTTTCCAGGGTCCACCCCGACGACCTTCCCGCGTTCGCGCGGATCGCGGCGCACGAAGCCAGCGGCGGCCAGGGCGGCGACGCCGAAGTGCGCCTGTTTTGCTTCGATGGGTCGGTCAAGGACGTATTGGTCGTGGTGCGCTTCCGGAAGAACCGGCAGGGCGCGCCCAAGGACGTGGTCGGCGTTGTGTTCGACATTAGCTCCCGCAAGGCCGCCCAGCGCATGGTGGCTTTGCGCGAGGAGCAGCTGCAACTCGCCATGGACGCCATGGACGCCATGGGCGCCGGCGTGTGGAATGTTGACCTCGTCACCGACACCCGTTCAGCCAGCGCGCTGTGGGTGAAGCTGCTCGGGCGCGACCCCACAAGCTTTACGTTGACGCGCGAGAACCACTACGCGCTGACCCACCCCGACGATCGGGAACGCGTGCATGAGGCCTACCGCGTCCATATCGCCGCGGCCAAGCCGGTCGATATCGAATACCGCATGCGCCATGCCGACGGCCGCTATATCTGGATTCACAGCCGCGGCCGGGTGCTGCACGACGGCGAAGGCAAGCCTGTGAGGATGATCGGCACGGTGGTCGAGGTCACCGCGCGTAGACAGGCCTCCAAGCGCCTGGAAAAGCGCGCGCTGGAAGCGACCCTGCTGCATGAAGGCGTGAAACTCGCCGCCGAGGCGGACTCGTTGCCGGCGGCGCTTGAGGCCCTGATCAGCATGGTCTGCCGCACCATCGGCTGGCCCACCGCGCATGTCTTCATGGTGGCGCCGGGCGGGACCGAGCTGCTATCCACCGATATCTGGCACGACCACGATCCCGCCCGCTATGCCGAGCTGCGCCGGATCAACACGGGCATGAAGTTCGAACCTGGCGTCGGCCTGCCGGGCAATGTCTGGATGGCAGGGCGTCCGATCTGGTCCGCCGACATCGCCAGTGACCCAAACTTCGCTCATTTGCGGGACCTCGCGGGGCTGCATACGGCGGTCGCGTTCCCGATCGTGGTCCACGGCGCGGTTCGTGCGGTGATCGAGTTCTTCTCCGACCGGGCGCGCCCCGAGGACCCCGATCTGGTCAGTGTGTTTGAGTCCCTCGGACGCCAGATCGGCGGCGTGATCGAGCGCCAGGAGTCGGCTGAGAATCTCAAGCGCCAGGCGCGCGAGCAGTATCTGCTGCATGTCGGCATGACGCTGGCCGCCGAGGCGCCGTCGTTCGAGGCCATCGTTCAGCGCACCATCGACCTGGTATGCCAGACCATCGATTGGCCCATCGGCCATGCCTATGTGCTGCACGATCCCGAGGCCGGGGAAATGCAGCCGACCAATATCTGGCACCTCAGGGATGGCGCCGCATACCGGCCGTTCCGCGAAGTCACCGCGCGCACGACATTCCGCAAGGGACAGGGGCTGCCGGGGCGCGTGTGGGAAACCCAGCGCGCGGCCTGGATCGAGGACCTTGCCAAGGACGCCAATTTTCCGCATGGCAAGGTTTTGCCGGGACTGTCCTTGCGCACGGCGGTGTGCCTGCCGGTGCATGTAGGCGGGGTATTTCGGGCGGTATTGGAGTTCTTCACCGACAGGCCGGTGGCGCGCGACATGGACCTCCTCAGGGTGTTCGGCACACTCGGCCTGCAGATCGGCGGGATGATTGAGCGCCAAGAGGCCTACGATGAGTTGCGCCGATCGCGGGAATCCCTCGAGCTTGCGATCCAGGCGTCGGAGGCCGGGCACTTCGACATCGACGCCAGGACCGGCACGTCCTACTGGTCGCCGCGTGTGCGCGAGATCCTGGGCATCACGCCGGCTGACGCGCGCATGACGCTGGAGATGCTGGCGCGCATCGTCCATCCCGACGAGCGGCTCGAGTTCCTCGCCGACCTTGAGGAATACCGCGCGCGCCGCACGCCCCTGAACGTCGAAGTGCGAGTCAGAACCCCCGCGGGCGAGCTGGTCTGGGTGCATATCCGCGCGGTGTGCCAGCTCGACAAGGCGGGTCAGCCCCTGCGGTCGGTGGGTTTCATCCGCGACATTTCAGTCCAAAAGATGGCCCAGCGCGCGCTGGCGGAGAGCGAACGTAAATTCCGCGGCCTGGTCGAGGGCTCGGTCCAGGGGCTGGTCATCCACCGGCGTTATAAGCCGCTGTTCTGCAACCTCGCATTCGCGCACCAGCACGGTTATGCGACCACCGAGGAGGTGCTGGCGCTCGAGTCCCTGGCGATCCACCGGATCCCCGAAGACACCTATGACATCGACGACCTGTGGCGCCGGGGCTTGGCAGGTGAATTCAATGGTGTCGCCCGCGAAATCGCGATTCTCGACCGGCATGGCGACCGCAAATGGTTTGAAACCTTCTGGCACATGATCGACTGGGAAGGCGAACCCGCCTGCCAGATGATTGTCATGGACGTCACCGAGCGCAAGCAGCGCGAACGGCAGCTGGCGGCCGCGCGCGACCGTCTTAAGGCCCAAGCCGACGAACTGGCGGCGCTGGCGCAGAACCTGACATTCGAACGCAAACGCGCCGAGGACGCGAGCGCCGCCAAATCCCAATTCCTGGCGATGATGAGCCACGAACTGCGCACACCCATGACCGGCGTGCTCGGCATGGCCGACCTGCTGCTGATGAGCGAGCAGACCGCCGAGCAGAAGGAGCTTACCCAGCTCCTGATCCGCTCGGCGCGCTCGCTTCTGGATCTGCTGAACGACGTTCTGGACTTCTCCAAAATCGAGGCCGGCCAGCTTGAGATTGAATCCATACCGTTTCGCCTGAGCGATGTGATCGCGGATGTGAGGAATCTGTTCGGCGCGTTGGCGGCGGACAAAGGGCTGTCGCTGGAAATCCGCTTGCCGCCGACCTATTGGAACCGCGTGATCGGCGATCCCAAGCGGTTGCGCCAAGTGCTCTACAACCTGATCGGCAACGCGGTGAAGTTCACCGCCGAAGGCAACGTTATTCTGGGCCTGGCGCAGGAACGGGCCGAGGGCGGCGGACTGTGGCTGAGGTTCTCGATTTCAGACACTGGCATCGGCATCTCGGCCCAGGATCGGGACCGTCTGTTCCGGCCGTTCATGCAGGCGGACGCATCGACCGCGCGTAAGTACGGCGGCACCGGCCTCGGCCTTGCGATCTCCAAACGCCTGGTCACGGCCATGGGCGGCGACATCAACGTCGAGAGCGCGCGAGGGAGCGGTTCGGTGTTCACCTTCGCGATTAAAGTGGGCCATAACCGGCTGGGCGAGGGCGCGGCGCGGTCAGGGTCCATCGTGGTCGAGCGCGCGGTCCCCACCGCGCCGGCGGCGCCCGCCGATAAGCGCAGGATTCTCGTGGCTGAGGACAGCGAAACCTCGCGCCGTTTGATCACCATGATGCTGACACGCCTCGGGCATACGGTGGACGCCGCCCAGGACGGTGTCGAGGCCGTCGCCATGGCCAAGGCCAATGTCTACGACCTGATTTTGATGGATATGCAGATGCCGGTGATGGACGGCCCCGACGCCTCGCGGGAGATCCGCAAGATTGGCGGCGACCGGGCCACAATCCCCATCATCGCGTTGACGGCCGACGTCATTGCCCACAACCGCGCGGCCTATTTCGCCGCCGGCATCAACGCCATCGTCGCCAAACCCGTGGACTGGGCGGCGTTGGAGGCCGAAATGGCGCGCCAGATGGCTGGCGCCGCCGCCCGGGGCGCCGCACCCGCACCACCGGAGGCAGTGTCCGAACCCGCGCCGGAGCCCGTGTCCGAGGTGCTGGATGAAGGCATCATCGGCGGCCTGTTGGAGGCGTTGGGGGAAGAGGCGCTCGCACCCATGATCACCACCTTTCGCAGCAATATGGCGCAATACCGCGATGAGCTCGCGGCCGCGGTCAAGGCCGGGGACTTGCGCCAGGCCAAGCGCACCGCCCACGCCCTCAAGGGCCTGTGCGCCCAGTTCGGCGCGCCCCGCGCCAGCAGCATCGCCAAGGCCATTGAAGCGGATGCCGGGAGCCTGGACGAAATCGCGCCGCTGCTCGCCCAGGTCGCCGCCGCCGTCACCGATACCGAACGCGCGCTCGCGGAGCGCTTTCCCCGCGTGGTGAAGATTTAGGGCCCGCCAGCGACACGGGCGTGGGATACCTCCCAGCGGGGTTTGAAATGCGCCCCAAGCTGGGCAAAGATTGTTGGATTATGGGATTGTCGCGAGATTCGTTCCCGATGTCTGAACCACCTGTCGTTACCTCGTGCGAGACACGTCGCGTTTCGGCCATCCCCACGCAGGCCTGATTGAATCCCACCCTCCCGATCGACGCGATCCTTGACGACCTGGATGCGGCCCTGGCGCAGAAGGCGTCGCTTGTCGTGCAGGCCGCGCCCGGCGCGGGCAAGACCACGCGCATTCCGCTGGCGCTTCTCAACCGGCCCTGGCTCCAGGGCCAGAAGATCCTGATGCTCGAGCCGCGGCGGCTGGCCGCGCGGATGGCCGCCGCGCGCATGGCGTCCACTCTCGGGGAGAAACCCGGCGAGACCGTCGGCTACAGGGTGCGGCTCGAGTCCGCCGTGGGTCCGCGCACCCGGATCGAAGTGGTGACCGAAGGCATCCTGACGCGCCGACTGCAGAGCGATACCGATCTCGCGGGCGTCGGCGTGTTGATCTTCGACGAGTTCCACGAGCGCAGCCTCGACGCGGACCTGGGGCTGGCGCTCGCCTTGGATATCCAGCGCGCACTGCGTCCCGACCTCCGGATCGTGGTCATGTCGGCGACGCTCGACCAGGGCGCCGTGGCCATGGTGTTGGGCGAAGGCACGCCGGTGATCACCGCGCCGCACCGGCCGTTTCCGGTCGAGACCCGCTATCTGGACCGGCCGCGCGCCGGGAAGTCGTCCGGGGCGGACCTCGCCGCGGACATGGCGGCGCTGATCCGCCGGGCGCTGGCGGAAGAGACCGGCAGCGTGCTGGCGTTCCTGCCGGGTGAAGGCGAGATCCGGCGCACCCAGGATCTGCTGGGTGATCTCCCGTCCGGCATCATCGTGGCGCCCCTGTTCGGCGCGCTCTCACCGGCCGAGCAGGACCGCGCCGTGAATCCGGCGCCGGCCGGCACGCGCAAGGTCGTGCTGGCCACGACCATCGCCGAGACCAGCCTGACCATCGAGGGCGTGCGGGTCGTGGCGGACTGCGGCTACAAGCGCAGTCCCCGCTTCAATCCGCGCCGGGGCATGAGCGAACTCGACACCGTGCGCGTCTCCAAAGCATCGGCGGAGCAGCGGCGGGGCCGCGCGGGGCGTCTGGAACCCGGTGTGTGCTACCGCCTGTGGACCGCGCCCGAGGACCGCGCGCTCGCGGCCTATGACGAACCCGAGATGCTCACCGCCGATCTCGCGCCGCTGGCGCTCGATCTCGCCGCCTGGGGTGTCGCCGATCCCGCGGCGCTCACCTGGATGACCCCGCCGCCCGCCGCGGCCTATGGGCAGGCGGTGGACCTCTTGAAGCGTCTGGAGGCGCTGGACGCCGCCGGCCGCATCACGCCGGAGGGCAAAGCCATGGCGGCGCTGCCGCTGCATCCGCGCCTCGCGCATATGATTCATCGTGCCGCAGGGGTCGGCGCCGCGGGCGTTGCCTGTGATTTGGCCGCGCTGCTGGCGGAACGCGACATCCTGCGCAGCCGCGATGCGGACCTCAGGACCCGGTTGGAGGCCCTCAGGGGCGAGCGGTCGGATGCGAACCGCGGCGCGATCCAACGCGTGCGGCAGGCGGCAAAGCAGATCCGCGGCATCGCGCGCGTGAAGGATGACAGCGGATCGAGCGCCGACGCCGGCATCCTCGCGGCGCTCGCCTATCCCGACCGCATCGCCCAGCGCCGGGGGCCGGGCGGCAAGTACCGTCTGTCGGGCGGCGGCGGCGCCACCCTCGACCCGAATGACGCCCTCGCGGCTCAGGAATTCCTGGCTGTCGCGGATCTCGGGGGAAGCGGACGGGAAGGGCAGATATATCTGGCGGCGCCGGTGAGCCAGTCCGAACTGGAGACCACCTTCGCCGCCGACATCACCGAAACCGCGGAAGTCGCCTGGGACAGCCGCGCCAAGGCCGTGACCGCGCGCGCGCAGCGGCGCCTGGGCGCCCTTGTTCTGGCCGACAAGCCGTTGCGTGATCCCGATCCGGACAAACAGTTGGCCGCCTTATTGACCGGCGTGCGGGAACTTGGCCTCGGAGTCCTGCCGTGGACGCCCGCCAGCGAGGCCCTGCGAACCCGCGCGGGTTTTCTGCGGCGTGCGCTGGATGACGACACCTGGCCGGATATGAGCGAGGCCGCGCTGCTGGCGGCGCTCGAAATCTGGCTGGGGCCGTTCGCATCGGGAATCACGCGTATCGATGGCCTGGCGCGCATCGACCTGCACGCGGCGCTGATGACGCTCCTGCCGTGGCCGCTGCCCGCGAAACTGGATGAGTTGGCGCCCACGCACGTGCAGGTGCCGTCGGGCTCGCACATCGCCGTGGACTACGGCGCCGAGGGCGGGCCCGCCTTGTCGGTGAAAATGCAGGAAGTGTTCGGCCTCACCTCCACGCCGCTGGTGGCCGGAGGACGCGCGCCCGTGACACTGCATCTGCTGTCGCCGGCGCAGCGGCCGCTCGCCGTCACACGCGATCTCGCCAGCTTCTGGGCCAATGTCTATCCGCAGGTGCGCGGCGAGATGCGCGGACGCTATCCGCGCCACAACTGGCCCGAGGACCCCGTGGCCGCCGCGCCAATGAAGAAGAGCCTGAAGCCGCGTGGAACCTAAGCGGCCTGGTCGTCGGCCCGGAGCCAGCGCATGGCGTGTTTGCCGCCGAGCAGTTTCGCCAGCACCTTGCCGGTGTCGGCCATCTCACTGTCGAATTTCCAGGGCGGATTGATCACCACGATGCCGGTGCCCTTGAGGCCCTTGTCCGGCGCCGCGGCGAAGCTCCACTCCGCGATCACGCTGGGGGCCGCGATGGCGGCGATACCGGTGAGCAGCGGGAGATGGCGCGCATCACCCAGCACCGGATACCAGACCATGAAGATGCCTTCGCGCCATTTGTCCACGGCCTTGGCGAGGCGCGCGGGAATCTCGGTGTAGTCGGTCTTCATCTCAAAACTCGGGTCAACCAGCACCAAGCCCCGCCGCACTTTCGGCGGCACGAGGGCGAGCAACGCTTCCAGGCCGTCACGCTTATGCGTGTTGATGCGCGGATCGTTCCCGGCCCACCGCTTAAGGGCCGTGAACGCGCCTGGGTGGAGTTCATTGAGGACAATATGATCGGTGTCGCGCAACAGCCGCTGCGCGATTTCCGGGGAACCCGGATACAGGCTGAGGATGCCGGGGTTGAGGCGTTTGACCACATCCAGATACGCCGCGAAGGCCGGCGGCGGATTCGGCAGATCCCATAATTTCGCGATGCCGCTTTGGTACTCGCCGGTCTTCTGCGCCTCGGGCGCGGACAGGGCGTAAACCCCGTTGCCGGCATAGAGATCCACCACCGCCGCCGGTTTGGCTTTGGCGGTGAGATGCCTGAGGAGAAGGACGAGGGCCAGATGCTTGTGAACATCGGCGGGCCCGCCGGCGTGGTAGCTGTGCTGGTAACTCAACATGTGCGGGAGCCATAAACCTGCTGGTGGCGCGGTGCAGCAAAAAAATCCGTCGTGGCGGGCCGCATCCGAAGCTCAGCGGGCCGGACGGGAATCGGCCCCCGATTCGCGCCGGCCGCCCAAGGCCAGGCAGGCGGGGACACCAATACGTTCTTAATCTTTCCGCTCGGCAGGGCCCAGAGAGCAATTTAGTTACGGTTTTTTACATAAAATGCGAACTCCGTTTCGCGCATTACGGCGGAATTGGGGCAGGTTTGGCGGCGGTCAAATGACCGCATGATTCTTTGATTTCAATTACTTCCGCGCCTTCTCGGGGTCCGGGGCCTCTGATATAAGGCAGGCGAGAAATGGCCGGGACGGGTTCGTCCCGGTTTTTTCTTAGGACTGCGGGGGCCGGGGGGTTGAGCAGTCCAAAACAGCGGCGCCGCGACTTATCCGTAAGGCGTCCATTTTCCCGCCATGATTACCCTCCACATGTAGCTCGCCTGCAGGAGAGACCAGGGGTCCTGCGGCGGCGCAACATGGGAAGCGCCAAGGAACAAGAGCCTGGACGGCCGCAACACCAACACGCAGTGAAAGCTGTAAACACACAAATGAGAATCCTGATCGCGCTTCTGCTGGTCTCGCTGGGTTCCGTGGCGCTGTGGGCCGCCTTCGACCGCCCCCTCGATGCCCCCGACTGGAAGGGTCAGTTGCGCGGCATCTCCTACAGCCCGTCGCACACCTATACCGGCGCCGATCAGGAAGAGCGCATCACCGACGCGCTGATCCGCGACGACCTGGAGAAGCTCTCCAAGTACACCAAGCGGGTGCGCACCTATTCCCAGGACTACAACCAGGACCGCATTCCTTACATCGCCAAGGAACTCGGCATGAAGGTTTCGCTCGGCATCTGGCTGGGCAAGGACGAGGCGGCGAATGACGTGCAGATGGCCAAGGCGATCAAGGCCGTCAACGACAATCCGGGTGTCATCGACCGCGTGTTCGTGGGCAACGAAGCCATCGGCGTGCGCGCCGAGCTGACGCCCGAACAGGTCGCCGGCTACATCAAGCGCTTCAAGAAGGCGATCATCAACAAACGTATCGAAGTCGGCACCACCGAAGTGTGGCCGACCTGGACCGAGCGCAAGGACATGGACGTGGTCGCCAAGGCCGCGGACTTCGTCGGCATCCACATCCTGCCGTACTGGGACGGCATCGCCGCCGACAAGGCGATGGACTACGTCAACACCAGCTACGCCCTGGTGCAGAAAAAATACCCCGGCAAGAAGGTCGTGATCGGCGAAACCGGCTGGCCCTCGGAAGGCCGCGTCAAGAAGGGCTCCGTGCCGTCGGCTGCCGTCGAAGCCGCCTACCTGCGCAACTTCCTGCCGCTCGCCATCGCCAAGAACTATGACTACTACATCATGGAAGCCTTCGATCAGCCCTGGAAGGCCGAGCAGGAAGGCGCCGTGGGCGCGTTCTGGGGCATGTTCAATGCCGAAGGCGGCCCCAAATTCTCCTTCACTGGTCCGCTGTCGTCCTTCGACCAGTGGGCGCGCTACGGCACCGCCGCCGCCATCACCACCTTCGCCATCGGCCTTATCGTTTTCATGCTCATGCCCTCGGTCGGTATGGCCGGCTATATCCTGATGGCCTCGATCATCGCCCTGATCGTCTCGGGCGCCCTGTTCGTGGTCGACGCATCGAGCCTGACCTACATCTCGTGGGGTACGCTGGGTGCGGCCGTGTTCATCGTGCCGGTGACCGGGTTCACCGCGCTGCTCTTGATCACCGAAACCGTGGAATGGGCGCTCTCTCTGTGGCGCGTGCGCCGCAGCCCGCTGCCGCAGGTGCAGATGACCCAGTTCCCCAAGGTCTCGATCCACGTCGCCACCTACAACGAGCCGCCGGAGATGGTGATCGAGACGCTGAACGCGCTCTCGCGCCTGGACTACGAGAACTTCGAAGTCATCCTGCTGGACAACAACACCAGCGACGAAGCCCTGTGGCGCCCGGTTCAGGCCCACGCCCAGGTCCTTGGCCCGCGTTTCCGCTTCTACCACTTCGAGAACATGCGCGGCTTCAAGGCCGGCGCCCTCAACAAGGCGCTGGAGCTGACCCACCCCGACGCGCAGTTCATCGGCGTGGTCGACAGCGACTACCAGGTGAACCCGGAGTGGCTGAAGACCGTAATTCCGGCGTTCAACACGTCGAAGGTCGCCGTGGTCCAGGCGCCGCAGGATTACCGCGACGCCGGCGAAAGCCTGTTCAAGAAACTGTGCTTCGAGGAATACGCCACCTTCTTCCAGGTCGGCATGGTCGAGCGCAACGAGAGCAACGCGATCATCCAGCACGGCACCATGTGCGTCGTGCGCCGTTCGGCGCTGGAAGAAGTCGGCGGCTGGTCGGAGTGGTGCATCACCGAGGACACAGAACTGGGCTTGCGCCTGTTCGAAGCCGGCTACACGGCCAACTACACGCCCAAGAGCATGGGTAAAGGCCTGATGCCGGACACCTATGACGCGTACAAGGCGCAGCGCTACCGCTGGGTTTACGGCGCCATGCAGATCATGAAGCGCCACACCGGGTCGATCTTCGCCGGCAAGTCGCAGCTGACCCTCGCCCAGCGCTATCACTTCGTCGCTGGCTGGCTGCCGTGGATGGCGGATGCCTTCGCGCTTCTGTTCGGCGTGCTGGCGCTGGTGTGGACGGCCCTGGTCGCGATCGCGCCCAAGATGTTCGACGTCCCGCTGACCGCGCTGTCGTCGGTCGCGCTGGCGCTGTTCACGGTCAAGACCCTGAAGACCCTGACCCTGCACCGCAGCAAGGTCAGCAAAGGCATCGTCGGCGCGCTCGCCGCCGCCGTGACCGGCCTGTCGCTGTCCTACACGGTGGGCAAGGCCGTGATCTCGGGCGTACTGACCTCCAACAAGCCGTTCATGCGCACCCCGAAGTGCGAGGACGCCGCGCCTTGGACCCACGCCCTGCGCATCGCCAAGTTCGAAGTCTGCATGCTGGCGGGCACGATCATCGCCATCGCCAACAGCTTCATCATGCACAAGGTGGATGACCCGGCGGACGTCACCTGGGTCGCGGCGCTGGCCGTGCTCGCGGTGCCTTACGCTTCGGCGGTGCTCGTGGCCCTGGGGTCGTCGGCCGGCCTCGGCCAGCGCGCCCTGCCGGCCCAGGATCTCACACCGGCGTACCCCGCGCAGAAACTCGAGCAGGCGGCCTAACCGCCGGCTTCTGATCAGGCGTTCAAGACCAAAAGGGCCTCCAGCGGTGGAGGCCCTTTTTTCTTAGGTCAGGGATTTGTAGTCCCGCCATTCGGGACTGAGCACGCCCGCCACCTCCCGGATCGCGTCGCGCTGTTCCGGCGGCACCTGTTCCCATGGAGTCACCGTGGTGCGGATCGAGAACACGACGGCCGCGGTGACCGGCAACTTCAGGAATCCCTGTTCCTCGCGGCGCAGGAAGAACCCGGTGTCCGCCGCGGGATCCACCGGTGCGACGGGCAGGGGAAGATGCAAAGCAGAGGAGGACGCGAGGCCCCAGTTGCCGCGGGTATAGGCGCGCTCGGGCCGCAGGCGCGCGAGGAAGCGGTCCACCGGCCCGGCCAGCGCCGTCTCATACTCCGGCACGGGACCGTGGATCGCGGACAGACCCTTGCCGATCTTCTCCGCCAGGCGCCAGCGATTGGGAAAGCACAACACGCCGGCGACAAGCCGGTACGTTTCGCCGTCGGCCGCGAGCAGCAGCAGGTCCTCGGCCACGGCGCCGGCCATGGCGGCGAGCACCGGCAAGGCGCCGCCTTCGGCGATGCGGAGGCCGCGCGCGCGTAAGACAGCCGCAAGCTCCGCCACCGGCGCGTCGCCTTCCGGGATGGCCGCCAGCACCTCGGCGGGCTTTTCCGCTGCCAGGGCGCGGCGCTGCGCGAGCAAGACCGCGTCGCCGGGTCTGGGCGCGAGCCATGCCGCCGTCTCCAATGGACCCAAGCCGATCCTGAGCGGGTTCAGTTCCGCCGGCGAGAGGACCGGATCGCTCAGGTTTGGATCACGGGCGCTCAATGCGCATCCAGCGGGTGCGGTGTGTGCTGGTGGCGTTTTCCGCGTACCCCTTTACATGCGGAGCCACCAATTCCCGGTATGAGGACACTGCCAGCGGGATCACGCCACTTTCATCCAAGGCCAGTTGCTCTGCCTTAGCGAGAATGCCGGCGCGTAAATCCAGATCCTGAGTGTTCTGGGCCTCGTCCATCATGCGGTCATAAGCTTGATTGGCGTAGCCTTGGTAGTTGTACGGGCCGGCGCGGGAGTCGAGGAGGGATAAGAAGGTCAGGGGGTCGTTGTAGTCCGCGCCCCAGGCCGCCACGCCCAGGGTGAAGTCAAACATCTGCAGGGCGGTGTAATAGACCTTGGATTCACTGAGAAAGATGTGTGGGACGATGCCGCATTCCTGCAGTAGCGCTGCTGCAGTGATGATCACCCGGCGGGTGTTGGGAAGCGCCATGGTTCGGAATTCAAATTCCAGAGGATGCTGGGCGGTATACCCGGCCTCCGCCAACAGGCGGCGCGCTTCGGCCCGCCGTCTGTCCATGGGCCAGTCCTTGAAATCGAGCTGTGCTGCGTTGTGGTACCCGGCGGTGCCGGGGGGTACGAAGGAATAGGCCGGGACCGCACCCGCTTTGATAACCTTTTCGGTTAGGAGTTCGCGGTCCAGGCACAAGGAAACCGCTCTGCGCGTCCTGGCATCGCTGAAGGGCGGCTTGCGGACATTGCCGACGATGTAGTCGATAGCAAGCTGGGGGACCACATGCGCCTGGCCCGGGAAATCTCGGTTGATGATCGGCATATCGTCGATCGGGAAACCGTACTTGCCGAGAAAAGCGTCGATCTGTCCGGCGCGATAACGGGCGAAGGCCGTGGACTCGACCTCCAGCGGGATGAACTGGACGGTGTCGATTGCGACGTTGGCGGCGTCGTAGAATTTCGGGTTCTTCCGGAGGGCAATGTGGTCGTGGGGGACCCATTCGGTCAGAGTATAGGCGCCGTTGGACACCATGACCCCGGGCTTGACCCAGTCGTCGCCGTACTTCCGCACCGCGTGCTCGGGGATGGGGTAGGCGGTGTAATGGGCCAGAAGGCCGGGGAGGAATGGCGTGGGCTTTTCTAAAATGATCTCCAGCGTGCTGTCGTCGAGCGCGCGCACCCCCACCTGATCCGTTGGCAATTTACCGGCGTTGACCTTTTCGGCGTTCTTGATGGCGTATTGGATAAAGGCATAGCGGGACGCGGTTTTGGGATCGAGTACGCGCCGGAACCCGAACACGAAGTCCGAGGCCTTCAAAGGTTCGCCGTCGGACCAGACCTGACCTGGCCGCAAAGTGAAAGTCCAGGTCAGGCCGTCCGGGCTGGTGGTCCAGCGCTGGGCGGCGCCGGGAATCGGGTCGGCCTTGGCGTCTTCGGTGGTCAGGGGCAGAAACATGTCGCCCAGGATGGCGTTTTCCCAATGGCTGCCGGCACGGTGGGGATCGAGGCTCTCGGGCTCGGCATCGTTGCCACGGCGCAGGATGGTCTCGGCGCGCGCATCTGCCGGAACGGCAGTCACGCCAAGGGTCAAGGTCCAGCTGCAGGACCAAGCCAGCATCACGTTGCGGAGCACGGCTCTCATGCCGGCACGGTATCGCAGAATCCCGCCGTGAGTCTCTTGCATGAAGCGGGTGATGCTGGCACAGGATGCGCCTTACCTTATGCCGTCGCACCCCAGGCTGGGTTATGCCCTTTACGTCCACCCGCCGCCGTTTCCTGCTTGCAACCGGAGCCGCTTTCGCGTCCCTCGGGGCGCCGGCAATCCGGGCCGCGAACGATCCCGCGCTCGCGACCATGCGCCTTAATGGCTGGCTGGAAACCCGGTTTGACGCCTGGCTGGCGGCCAGCCCCCTGCAGCAGACCGCCCTCGGCCTTAAAACCAACCTCGACCGGTGGGATGACCTCACGCCGCAGCGCTTCGCCGCCGACAAGGCGCGCGCCGAGAAGGATCTCGCGGACCTGCGCGACAATTTCGGCGCCGACGAGCTGTCCACGGAAGGGCGGCTCAGTTACCGGCTCTATGAGTACGAGTCGGAAAAGCGCATCAGTGACGCGCGCTGGCGGGGTCTCGACTATCCCGTCAACCAGCAGTCCGGCTGGCAGCAGCAGATCGCCAGCTTCCTCATCAATATCCATCGCATCGACACCGTCGAGGACGCCCAGGCCTACGTCGCCCGCCTGAACGGCGTGGCCGGGCTGATCGACCAGGTGATGGCGCTCATGCGCGAGGCCGAGGACAAAGGGGCGCTGGCGCCGCGCTTCGTCTATGGCCACGTCCTGCGCGACTGCCGCAACCTGCTCACCGGCGCGCCGTTTGGCCCCGGGACCGATAGCCCGTTGTACGCGGATTTCACCGCCAAGCTCGACGGCGTCAGGGATTCTGGGAATAAAGAAGGCCGGGTGATCAAGCAGGCCTTGCGCGCCGATGCGGCCCAGGCTTTGAGCGATGTGGTGGCGCCGGCCTACCGCAAGCTCATGGCCCTTGCCGAGGCCCAACGGTCGCGGGCGGGGACGGACGACGGCGTCTGGCGCTTGCCGGAGGGCGAGGCCTACTACGCGCATCAGCTGGCCGCCGCCACCACCACCGCCATGACCGCGGCCGAGATCCACGCGTTCGGCCTGAGCGAAGTGGCGCGCCTCCAGGACGAGATCCGCGCGCGCATGCCCAAGGTGGATTTCACCGGAGACTTGCCGGGGTTCTTTTCCTTTCTCCGGTCCGACGCCCGTTTCCGCTATCCGCAGACCTCCGGCGGCAAGGCGGCGTATCTCGCGCGCACCCGCGAGGTCATCGCCGCCATGGACGCACGACTCCTGGAGGCGTTCTCGCGCCGGCCGGCGGGAGACCTTGTGGTGCAGGCGGTGCCGGCGTTCCGCGAACAGTCGGCCACCAGCGCCTTCTACCAGGGGCCGGGGGCCTACGACGGGCGGCCCGGAACCTATTTCGTCAACACCTACGATATGGCCGCGCTGCCGACCTATGAACTGGAAGCGGTCGCCTATCACGAGACCATTCCCGGCCATCACCTGCAGGTGTCCTATGCCCGGGCGTTGTCGGACCTGCCGCGCTTCCGGAGATTCTCAGGCAGCTTCATTGCCTATAGCGAAGGCTGGGGCCTGTACTGCGAGCGTCTGGCCAAGGACATGGGGTTTTACCAGGACCCCTATGCCGACATCGGCCGGCTCACCAGCGAGTTGTGGCGCGCCTGCCGGCTGGTGGTCGATACCGGGATCCACGCGCCGGAGACAAAGTGGAGCCGCGAGAAGGCCATCGCCTATCTCCAGGAGAACACCCCCAACACCGCCGGCGACATCGTCAATTCGGTCGAGCGTTATATCGTCAACCCCGGCCAGGCCACGGCCTACAAGGTCGGCATGAACCGGATCATCGCCGCGCGCGAAGACGCCAAGGCCCGGCTCGGGGACAGATTCGACCTCAAGGAGTTCCACGATGTGGTGTTAAACCACGGCCCCCTGCCGCTGACGATGCTGGCGGAGAATGTCGCGGCTTTAATTTAGAAGCGGAGAGTTGGGGGCGGGATCTAAAGCCTGCGGGTCATGCGGACGTGCTCGATGTCCGCCTCAACGAAACGGCCGCCCTCGGATGCGAACCCCATGGCGGCATAGAAGCCTTCCACCGCCACCTGGGCGTTGAGAACCGCCGTGGCGTATCCCTGCTTCCTGGCGTGCGCCAGAACGGCCTCCATCAGGGCCCAGCCGGCCTTGCGATTCCGGTGCGCTGCCAGCACCGCCACCCGCTCGATCTTGGCAAGGCCATGGTAGTCCCGGAGCCGTGCCGCGCCGATGGCGGTGTCGCTGTCGAAAATCAGGAAATGGTCGCAAGCCGGATCGCGCCCATCCCACTCGATCTCCGGCGGCACCCGCTGCTCCCCGCAAAACACCTCGGTGCGGATGCGCCGGGCGTCAGCCAAGCGCGCGTCGTCCCCTCCCGCCTCATCAAGGCTGAAATGGACAATCCGCAACATCAGGCCCCTATGGGTGGTCGAGCCAGGATGGGACGGGCAGGCCCTTGGATTTCAGGAACGCCACGTTGAACAGCTTGCTCTGGTAGCGGGCGCCGGAATCGGTGAGGAAGGTGACGATGGTTTTGCCCGGCCCCAGCTTCTTGGCCAGGCGCATGGTGCCGGCGATATTCACCCCGGTGGAGCCGCCCACGCAGATGCCCTCATCCTTCACCAGGTCGAACACAATGGGCAGGGCTTCGGCGTCGGTGATCTGGAACTGATCGTCCACCGGCGCGCCGTCCATATTGGCGGTGATACGGCCCTGGCCGATGCCTTCGGTGATGGACGTGCCCTCGGCCTTCAACTGGCCGTGGGCGTAGAAATTGTAAAGCGCGGCGCCCATGGGATCGGCCAGGGCGATGACCACATCGCGGTTGCGTTCCTTCAGGCCCATGCCGACGCCGGCCAGGGTGCCGCCGGTGCCGACCGCCGAGACGAAGCCGTCGATGCGTCCATCGACGTCCGCCCAGATTTCGGCGGCGGTTTCGCGGGCATGGCCGTTGCGGTTGGCCAGGTTGTCGAACTGGTTGGCCCAGATGGCGCCATGGGCTTCGCTCCGCGACAGCTCCTCGGCCAGCCGCTGGGAGAATTTGACATAGTGGTTGGGATCGGCCGCCGGCACCGCCTTCACCTCGCGCACATCCGCGCCCATCAGGCGCAGCAGGTCCTTTTTCTCCGTGCTCTGAGTCTCCGGAACGACGATGACGCAGCGGTAGCCCTTGGCGTTGCCGACCACGGTCAGGCCGATGCCGGTATTCCCGGCCGTGCCTTCCACGATCACCCCGCCCGGCTTCAACAGGCCGCGGGCCTCGGCGTCCTCGATAATGAATTTGGCGGTGCGGTCTTTGATGGAGCCGCCCGGGTTGGCGTATTCGGCCTTGGCCAGGATGGTGCAGCCGGTCAGCTCCGACGCCTTGCGCAGCTTGATCATCGGGGTGTTGCCGATGGCGGCGACCACATCTTTGACCGGGGCGCGGCCGAGGGACGGTGAGGGCATGGGTCTAAATCCTGAGGACAGCCTGGAATGGGAGTGGGCCATATCCCGGAGCCACCCGCAAAGACAAAACCGGCGGGCCCGGGGCGGCGGGGAAAGGCCGGCGGGAGAAAATGCTTCTCTGACGCCCGCGGCCGCATAGTAGTCTTATCTCTCTCAGGTCCCCCACCCCGAACCCCGGGAAAACGCATGGTTCCGTTCCGTTCCCGCACCTATACCTCGTTCGACGGGGTGCAGCTTCACTACCGTGATTACGCCCCGGCGAGCGCCGCTGGCGGTGCGGGCCGCGCGACGGTGTTGTGCCTGCCGGGCCTCACCCGCAACGCCCGGGATTTCGAGGATCTGGCGGCGCACTTGTCCCGCCGGGGTCACCGGGTCCTGTGCGCCGACCTGCGGGGCAGGGGCGGATCGGCTTTTGCTCCCGACCCCATGACCTATGTGCCGGCGATCTATGTCCGGGATATCGAGACCCTGCTGGATGTGAACGGCTTGGCCGAGGTCGCCATCGTCGGCACGTCACTGGGCGGCATCATGGCCATGATCATCGCGGCGGTGATGCCTTTCCGGCTGCTGGGCGCGGTGCTCAACGACGTTGGCCCCGACCTCGACCCCGCCGGCATGGCGCGGATCGGCCAATTCGTGGGCAAGTCGGTGCCGGTGGCGACCTGGGACGATGCCGCCGCGGCGATCAAAAGGGGCGAGGCGGCGTTCTATCCCGGCTTCGGCCCGGACGACTGGATGCGTCAGGCCAAGCGCCGGTTCGTGCTCATGCCCGATGGCCGCCTGCGGGCCGACTACGATCTCGATATCGCCAAACCGTTCGCGGTGGCTTTCGCGCCCGTCAGCCTGTGGCCGTTTTTTGCCGCCTTCCGGGACATTCCGGTATTGGCGGTGCGCGGGGGATTGTCGGATTTGCTCTCCGCCGAGGGCCTTGCGCGCATGCAGCAGGTTAAGCCGGACCTGGAGCATGTGACCGTCCCCAACCGGGGGCACGTTCCGTTGTTGGACGAACCGGAAATCGCCCCGGTCCTGGACCGGTTCCTGGAAGGTTTACCGCCGCGTCTCGCCGCACTGACCCGGCTCAAGCGGCGGTGGCGGGCGGCTCTGTTTCTTTGGGCGGCGCGCCGCGCGGTCAAAAACGCCCGCCGGCAATGAAAAACCCGCCAGACCGTTAAGTCTGGCGGGTTCTCACAATCGGATATCGCACCGGTACAAACTGTTCAGGGCGGAGCCCTTAAAAGCCCTGCGACGAAACGTCTGCCGACTTTCCGTTCGCGCCGATGTCGTAACCGTTCTTGTGTGCAGTCCCTATTCGTCCATCAGTCTAATGACTGACGTCCAAGTTACTTCTTTTTGGCCTTCTTTTTGGCCTTCTTTTTCGCAACTTTCTTCTTCGCCTTTTTCTTGGCAGCCATGGTGATAATCCCCTGTTTCAGGTGTTGAACGTCTGGATGCCACAACAAAAAAATCGAACTCACATTCGCAACTACATCCAAACGCCGATGAGATAAACGCACTTGACAACAATGCACAAGAGATTTTGCGAACGCATTCTACTTTCCTCTTGATTTCTGTCGCGAGCTTACTTCGATCGGATTGTTTTTCGCCGTCGTGCGGCGTCGCAGACGGCGCTCGCGTCCGCTGTTCGCGGCGTGCGCCTGTCCGCGAACACACCACGGCGCACGGCGCCTGTCGCACGCCACATCGCGCATCGCGCGGACACGGTTCGCCGCCGCGGCATCCACCCTCGCGGGTTTGGGACGCCGCGGCCGACGCTTCGCGAGGTGATGCAGAAATTCAAATATCATGCGGCTTTCTGAAATTTTTGCCGCGCGCATGAGTACATCGCAAGGGCGCGCGCGCCGCCGCCGCGCGCGTGTCCTTGCCTGCGAGGCCGGATGTCATGCGCGGCCGAAAATGCGTCGCGATCCGCGCCGTGGCGCCGCGTCTTCGATGACGCTAGCCGCGCGGCGGACGCCCCGCGTACCCCGCCGGGACGCGCGACCGCCGCGGTCGCGCGCGGAGCGGCTGAACCGCGTTTAGGCCGGTGCGGCCGCAAATTTTTTTTCGAAGAAGGGGCGCGCACAGCGCCGCGGAAGGGGGCCGGTGCAAAAATTCGCGAATCGATTCGCGGACGGCGGTCAGTTGACCTCGCCGTTCTCCGACATGAAGACGGCGATCGGCCGGGTCTTGGGGAACTGCGCGAGGGTGATCATGGTCATCACCATCAGGGGCACCGAGAGCAGCATGCCGGCGACGCCCCAGATCGAGCCCCACACCGCCAGCGCCACGATCATCAGCAGCGGGGACAGGTTGAGCGACCGGCCCATCATGCGCGGTTCCAGAACGTTGCCGATCAGGGCATGGGTGGCGACCAGAACCCCCATGACCACGGCGGCCAGGCTCCATTCGCTGGTCTGGAGCAGGGCGATAATGGCCGGCGCGGCGATGCCGACCGCGGACCCCAGGTAGGGGATGTAGTTCGCGAGGAATGCGAGCAGGCCCAGGAAGGCCGCGAAGTCGATGCCCACCGCGGTCAGCGTGACATAGGTGATCGCCCCGATGATCACGCTGATCACGGTCTTGATCAGCACGTATTTCTCGGTGCGCCGCCCGATTTCCAGGAGGATTCCGCGCAGGCGCTTCTCCCGGTTCGCGTCGGGGAACATCGCCGAAAGTTTGAGGTCGAAAGCCCGGCGCTCCAGCAGCACGAACACCAGATAGATCAGGATCTCGAAAGTGTTGCCGACCACGGCCTGCAGGGCGCCCGCGAACTTGGCGGCGGCCGCGGAGAGATCGATCTGTTGCAGGATGGTGGTCAGCGTCAGGGGTTCCTGGCGGTTGACGACCGCGGCCAGCAAGTCGTTCACCTGTCCCAGCACCGTTTCCAGCCGCGTCTGGTATTGCGGTGCGGCAGCTACCGCATCCGCGACATTGCCGGCGATCACCTGGACCACGGCGGTCAGGAACAGGATGAAAAACACGATCGCCAGGGTGAGCGACAGCCAGCCGGGGGGCGGCTTACCGCCGAATTTGACGCGCTCAATAACGTGGGACAGGGCCACCAGCAGATAGGCGATGAAGATCCCGAGCACGAGCGGGATCAGGACGTCCTTGCCCACCACCAGAAAATAGGTGGTCACCGCCAGGATGATCAGCGCTGTGGCGACCGAGAAGATCGTGGTCCCGGAGGACGGGGCGGGCGTCATGAAGGGCGGGGCCAGGGACTAGGGGACGGAGGCAAGGAAGAACAGCCGGAAGCTTAGCATGACTTGGTTTTCAATGGCGTGAGCCGGTAGCCCGATCGCGGCCCGCTCAGGCCGGGTGCTGTTCACACGCAGGCCTTCCAGTGTGATGCGGGTCTTGGCGGTCGGCCGGAAATTGTAAGCCAGGGTCAGGGCTGATCCCCGCTCGTTGGTGTCATCCAGCGTAATGTTGTCGCTATGGGTTCCGAAACGGTCGAACCGGAAGCTCAGCCGATGTTGGCCCCACTCCTTGCTGATCAGCCCGTAGGCCGACCAGAATTCGGCGTAGTCGAGCGGGTAGGGCCGGTTGGGGATGGTGACCACGGTAGTCTTGCCGTTCATGTACTGGGCAACGAAGTCCACGTCCCACGGCAGCGTGGCGGTGTAGCCCAGGGCCCAGAATTTCGTATCCCAGGCCCACTGGCCGAGCGCCAGCGCCCGGTCGTTGGCGTTGTTGTCGTACCACAGCAGCGTCGCCTTGCCCCAGTCGGCGTGTTCCACGTAACCGGCGGCGTAGTAGCCCACGCGCATGTCGATCTCGTGGAAAGGCCTCTCGGTCGGCGCCTGCCTGGACAACGTGCCGGTGGGCGGCTTGATGATCGGGATCTGGGTGAGCTGGATGCGGTCGAACAGCCCGACCTCCCGGTCATGCAGCGCCCATCCGCGCCAGGTGAGTTGGGTGCCCGCCGGATCGTTGGCGGTGTAGAGCGCACCGGTGACGCCGGCTTCCAGGTCATCGTTATGGTAGAAGGCCGTGGCCTCGCCGCCGATGGTGCGCAACTCCTCGCCGACCCAGGTATTGATGGCCGAAGAGGTGACGGTATATGGGCTGGTCCAGGCGAGGCTGGTGTTCTCCAGCGAGATCGGCGGGAAAAAGAACCCGCCGCGGGCGCGAAAACCGAAATCGCCGGTCGGCGCGGGTTTGTATTGCAGGTAGGCCTCCTGCACGCTCAGGGCCTGGGCCTGCTCGGCGGCCACGGACACCACGATCCGGCCGGTGAGATCGAAGCCGAACTTGGGCTCGATGATCAGGGCGCCTTCACCCCGTACAACGGCGTCGCCGGTGCCGCCGTAGCGGGTCTTGCCGAGGCCATTGCGTTCCCAGGTTTTGGTGTCGTCGGCGGCGACCACCCGGCCTTCCAGGTAGCCCTTGAGGTCGAGCTGAAAGTCCCCCAGGAAATTTGGCGGGAGCAGGCTGTCCGCATGCGCGGGCGCCGCGGCGAAAACCAGGGGGCCGGCGATCAATCCGGACAGCAGCGCCGCGGACTGCACTCCCCCCCGCATGCCGCCTATTCCCCCGCCACGGCTATGGGGCCTTGGGCTCGGCGCGGTGACCACCGCGATACCGCGTAGAACGTCTCGAAATCCTCGGCCGGGATCGGCTTGCTGATGAAGTAGCCTTGCCCGGTCTCGCAGCCATAGGCGGCGAGGATCTTGAGCGACTCCTCATCCTCGATGCCCTCGGCCGTGACCTTGAGCCCAAGATTGTGTCCAAGCTCGATGGTGGATTTGACCAGGATCGCATCGCCCCGGTTGCTCGCGAGCTTGAGGACGAACGATTTGTCGATTTTGATCTCATGGACCGGAAGCCGTTTCAGGTAGGCCATGGACGAATAGCCCGTGCCGTAGTCGTCGATCGACAGCGTGAGCCCCATGCGGTGAAGCTGCGCCAGCACCTCGAGGGCGTGGCTGGGGTCCTGCATCACCGCGCTTTCGGTGATCTCCAGGATCAGCGCGCCCGGCGATACGCCGTGGGTATCGAGGAGGTTGCCGATGGCGGCCGGCAGGTCGCGGTTGGAGAGATCGCGGGCGGACAGGTTGCACGCGATCCTGACGTCGATGCCCTTGTCGCGCCAGGCGCGCGCCTGCCGGATCGCGGCGCCGAGCATCCAGGTGGTCAGCTTGCGGATATTGCCGGTCTGCTCGGCCAGCGGAATGAAGCTGTCCGGCGGCAGGAACCCGCGCTTGGGATGTATCCAGCGGATCAGGGCCTCGACCGCGGTAATGGCGCCGCGCGCGATGTCGATCTTGGGCTGGTAGTAGAGGCGGAACTGGCCCTCGTCGAGCCCCTGACGCAACTCGCCCATCATGGACAGCCGCTCGGGCTTGTGAGGATCCAGTTCAGGGTCGTAGAGCGCGTAGTTGAGTCCAAGGCGCTTGGCCTCGAAGATCGCGGTATCGGCGTGCTGCATCAGGGTGCGCGCGGTTGTCCCATGCTCCGGGTAGTGGGCCTCGCCGACGATGGCGGTGATGTCGATGGCAAGGCCCGCAAGCGTGAACGGCTTGTCGAACAGGTCCAGCACGCGCTTGACGGCGGTCTGCACCTCGGCGGCGTCGGCGATGTCGAGCACCAGGGCGAACATGTTGTTGGAATGACGGGCAACCGCGTTGGTCTGCGGGACGAGCCGCTGCAGGCTCTTGGCGACCTTGCGGACGAGTTGCTCGCCGGTGTCGTGGCCGAGCGTGTTGTTGAGCTCCGAGAAGCGGCCGATCTGCACCAGGAGGACGCTGAACACCTGGCTCGCGCCCGTCTTCTGGCGCGTGGCGATCATATCGGCTAGGTGGCCTTCAAACGACATGCGGTTGGGCAATCCTGAGGACGCGTCGTGGCGCGCCTGGAACGCGATGCGCTCTTCGCGCTCGGCAATCCCCTCCATCATCTGATTGAAGGTCTCCGACAGGCGCCCGACTTCGTCGTTCTGGTGGATGTTGACCTTCTCATCGTAACGGCCGGCGTAGATGCGCTGCGCGGCCAGATCGAGGGCGCGGATCGGCCCCGCGATGCGTCGTGCGATCAACACCGAGCCGATCAGCGACAGCGCCAGCGCGACGCCGGCCACCAGCAGGAGGAAGATGTTGAGGCGGCGGTAAGGCGCGTAGGCGTCATCTAGCGAGTACTGAAGGACGGCCTGCACCTGGGAGGTGTCCGAAGGGCCCGCCAACGCGGCGGTCAGGGTCACATAATCAGCATTGTGAAGCTTGACCGTGTACGGGGCCGGGCTTGGATCGATCTTCTCCGGCAGGCCGGCCATCAATTCCGCCGCGGTGTCCTCGGCCAGCGTGGTGGCGGTCGTTTTCCAGGCCCCGTTCTCGCGGAAAGCCAGCGTGATCTCCACCGGCACGGTCGAGCTGTGCTGCAACTCGCTGGCGAAGAGATTGCTGCGCTCCATCGCCACCACGATCCAGGCAATGGGATCCGGCGCCAGGATGGGCACCACCACCAGCTGGTAGATGCGGTTGTCGAGCGTGGTGGTGGCGGCGGCCCGGCCGTCCGCGTCGGCATTCTCGATCATTCCGGGGTAGGCGAACGGCGCGCCGGGCTTTCCAACCGCGACAAAGTTTCCGGACTCGACCGCATCCGCCATGGTGCCGGTGTCCACCAGCACCTTGTTCTCCAGCGACACCAGCAGCATGCGGTCGGCGCGGTAGCGGGCGCCGAGATTATGCAAGGCGGACCGGATAGTGGGGCGGTCGTCGCTGGCCACGGCCTGGCGAAAACCGAAATCGCGCGCGAGGATGGCGGAGCCTTCCGCCAAGGTATCGACCGTCGATGTGATGCGGCTATCGACCACGCGCTTGGTGACGACCAGCTCGTTGCGGGCCTGTTCCAGAATGTTGGTGCGGACGACGTTCTGCACCAACGTGAAGGTGACGACCTCCACGCCGACAAACAGCAGCCATGAGAACAGGATCAGCTTGGTCTGGAAGCTGCGAAACACGGGACTCAGTATTCCTTCTCGTCGACAGCGCCAGGCTTGCGTTGGCGCCGCTCGCGTTTCATTTCGATCTTGAGGTCGACGGTGAGGGTATCGTTGGCGGCAAGGGTCACGTCCTTGGCGACCACTTCACTGGTCTTTTGACCCGGATGCCACACCTTCACGGTATAGGCGCCCGCGGGAAGCTGTTCCACCCGGCCCGCGCCGTCCTTGCCGCTCAATGCGAAGAACGGCGTGGCGACGACGTAGATATACGCCAGCATGTTGTCGTGAATGTTACACCCGAGGGCGACCACGCCCTCCTTGTCGAAGGTGACGCTATTGACCTCGTTGTTGCCGTAAAGCTTGAGCTCCAACGGCTTGGCCGCGGAAAATGAATAGACCTGGTGGCGGAACGGATCACGGTTGGGAAATTCGACCGTTGTCCCGAGTTGTACCGGCAGGACAAAGGGCGCGAACTGGCGGTCCTGCTGGATCATCACCGCACGGGCGCCGGCCTTTGCCGAGAGGGGCGGCTGACCGGTCCGCGAGACCGTCACCACCGCGCCCTCGGTGGCGCCCTTGTCGGACGTGATATGCGCCACCACGGTCGCCGACAGGGCCGGACCGGCCCAGCCGCAGGCGCCAAAAAGCGCCGCACGGGCCACCAGACCCGCGCCAAAAACGCCGTGCCGCCAAAGGCTTCTACCCACCGCGCGTCCCCGTTTCCCCCGGTCATAGTGATTATCGCCCGCTAACAGGCCGAACGCCAGAGCCAGCGGGCAGGCTGAGAAGGGGTGTTAACACTTGGTAGTATTGAAGAAATTCGCCTTTCCGGCGTGAAAGCGGTGCCCGGGGGCCGCACACATAATATGTAGGCGCCGCTGATCTTGCCGGCTCACCCCCGCCGGTCTTGCCACCGCATCAACCAATAGGAGAACAGATGCTCAGGCCTCAGGAGGCAGGTTGGGCTCCGATCTGGCGGTATTCCAGGGGACCTGGCGCCTTCATCTTGGGGGTCCATTCCACGCGCAGGACCCGGCGTTCGATTTCGGTGCCCTTGAGCAGTTTCGGGCCCAGGTCCACAAAGCGCAGATTGCTTCCTCCGGTGCGCGCCGCGATCTCTTCGCTGCATGTGATCTGTCCGGCCTCGCCGGCGGCGCAGATGCCGTCGAGGAGCAGCACCGCCTCACCATGATATTCGCCTTCCTCCGCCGCCGCCTGGCCGGTGTGAAGCCCGACGCGCAGGGACAGGGGCGCCTCAGGATTGTCGGCGGCGTAGGTATGCGCGTCCTGCTGAATGGCGATCGCAGCGCGCGCGGCGGTGACCGCATCGGGGAACGTGAGCAGCATGCCGTCGCCGGTGTGCTTGATCTCACGGCCGCGGAATTCCTTGACCGCGGCGCGCGCGACCGTGTTGTGGGCGCGCACCACGCGTTGCGCCGCCGAGTTTCCCAGTTTCGCGGTCAGCGCGGTCGAGCCGACAATGTCGGTCAGCAGGAAGATGACGGCCACCGACTTGGCGCCGCGCGCGGCGGGATCCGACCACTCCCGCAGCAGGGCGTCGAGTTTCTCGTGCCTGGGTTTGCCGTCCTCACCGGGCGGCGCGGTAAAGGCCTCGGCGCCCGCGTCCGCCAGGGCCTTGTAGCGCGGCCGTCCGAGAGAGGGTTCGAGGCGCTCGACGAACGACTGCACGGTCCCGGCGTTCGTGCCCGCGCGCTCCAGGGTTTGCGCCAAAATCTCGCGCCGGACTTCCGGCGGCAGTGAAACCCCTGACGCGGCGGTCAGGTCGCAGGCTCTGATCGCGGCGCCGCCGAGATAGAGGTTGAGCCCGAAGCGCTCGAACGCCTGCATCTCCGGCCGCGACAGCGCGAGCAGTCCCAACGCCGCGTCGGTGAAGATGAACAGCGTGTTACGGGCGACCTCGCGCGCCGCTTCGACCTCCGGCGGCCATGCGGGCACGAGCGGCACCGTCGCGGCGATGGGCTGGGCGGGCTCTTGCGGCAGCTCGCTGATCTGGAATGAGGTCTGGAGCGGGGCGGGCTCCCCGGGCGCGCGGGACGGTGTCGCGGACGGCGCATCGGACGCCAGCGGCGGCGCCACGGCGGCCTCGCGAAACCCCGGACGCATTGGCCGTGGTTGAAACTCGCTGCGTCCGCCGTGAACAAGCGCGTCGATGCAGCGGGCGCGCGCTTCCGGGGTCTTGCCGCGCCACAGGATCAGTTCCATGGGCACGTACACCTTGAACAGCAACAAGGCGCTCGCCAGCATTGACGCGGCGAAGATAAAGAACAGCAACATGTTATAGGCGCCGGCCTCGGCATTGGCCGCCTTGAGAGGTTGCAGGCCGATCATGGCGAGCACCGTGACGATGGCGCCCACGCCGATGGCGTTGATCACCACCATGACAATGCGCGAAGCGATATCCGTGTCCTCGGGCGGGCCCTTGACCTCAGGGGCTGCCTTACCGAACCGTTTGACGACGCGCAGCGAGACTTCGCCGGTTTCCTGGTTCTCCGTCTCCTCGAGCACCTGAACCGGAATCCCGGTGCTCGCCTCCAGCACACGCCCGGCCTCGATCGCCTTGTCCTGGTCGTGCGCGGCCAGCCGCTGGTGCAATGCCCAGCGGTCGAACTTGACCTGGTACACCTCGTAGGTGGTGATCGGCTTCATCGCCCTTCCGGGTTCATCCCGGTTACCCCAACTGCGGATAGTTTACGGGGGTGGAGGCGGAAAGGGAATTGGCGGCCCGAGCGCTTTTTAACGGCCGCGCCGGAAATCGGGACGCCCGTTAGTCTCGCCGGTTAATAACCGGGCCAACCAAAACTTACAGCGCGGGGGTCTGGCCCTGGGCAAGCATGGCGTTGCGGGCGATCAGCAGTTCCCAGTTGTTCATGGACTGCAGATGGAAATAAATCCCGTACATATAGCCCTTCTTAAACCAGTCCAGCACGGTCGCGTCGGGCAGCTGGCGGAACTTGTCCTCGGACACGCGCTTGAATGAGCCGAGGGTGGTCTTCTGCCCGCCCGGGCCGGCTTCGACCTCCAAGGTGCGCTCCTCGATGATGTCGGCGTCGAGCAAGGCCTTGGAGAAATCGCGGGTGAAGGTGAAGGCCTGGTGGAACTGCTCGCACAGCTCCACGGCCTGTTTGGTGGCGGCGGTCTGCTCGCCTTTTTCAAACAGCGCGCGCGCGCCGGGTTTGCTCGACGCGGCGACGCCGTCGATGCCCAGGTGCAAAAGGTCGCTGCCTTCGGCGCCCAGCAGGATGAACGGATAACGGCGGACGTACGCCGGCACATACTGGCCCAAGGCCCATTCGCCCTTGTCATTGACGAACAGGTTGTGCTGCGGATTGAAGCCGAGCGCCGCGGTCGGGACCAGGTCGGGGCCCAGGAACATGATCGGATAGTGGCGCGCGACCATCATGAACTCGGGCAGCGTCACCGGCACCGTGTTGACGTGGGCGGCGAAGGAGAAGTCGAGCTCGGGGCGGATGCTCACGCCGACATGGGCCTCCGCGCGCACCGGCTCGGGGCGGGTGTAGAACATCGGCGGCTGCGCGTCCTGCGCTCCGGCGGCGGGCGCGGTCTGGCCATTGGCGGTCTTGGTATTCACGAGGCGCTTCCTTGAAAACAGTAAGGCGGCCTCAAGGTCCCCCCGAAAGGCCTGCCACGCACAAAAGAGGCCGGGAGAATAGGCTGGGGGGCATAAAAGACAAAGCCGTTTTTAGCCCAATAATCGCAATGAGTTATCGCAATGATTTGCCGCCTGAACCACCTTATTTGACAGGGGCCTGGAGCCCGACCGTCCGGCCCGGGAAGCCGGCCGCGTCGAAATAGAGCGTCGGGCCGACGGCCTGGTAGTTGAGCACCGTGACTTGGCCGTTCGCGGCGGGCGCCGAGGAGAGAGACCGCTGCTCGAACGTGACCGGCTGACCGCCCTTGAGGGCCTCGGTCAACACGCGGCCGGTGAGTTTGCCGGTGCTCTTGGGCGTGAGTCCCAGAATCTGGGCGATGGTGCGGCCGACATCGGCGTTGCTGGTAGGCGCGGGATTCTTGAAGCCGGACTGGAAGCTCGGGCCGATGGCGGCCTGGAAATTATGGCTGTCGGCGCGGTTGAAGCTGCCGTGTTGGCCCTGGCCTTGGGTATTTGTCGTGTCCGCCACGGTTGCCGCGCACAACACGGCGCTGCGCCCGCAATCGGTGGCGAACGACCGGAAGCCGACAAAGATCGCCGGCGGGCCGGTGATGGCCGATCCCTTCCAATTGATGGCGGTCATGGGCAGCGTGCCGGGGATCTTGCCCAGCGCATCATCCACGAAAATTCCGCTGACGTAGTCCTGGGTGGTGAGGAAGGTGACGATGCGTTTGGCGAGATCGCTCCGGTTCTTGCCCGGCAGGTAAATCAGGTCCGACCCGCCGCTGGCCAGCACGGCGACCTCGGGTCGCGCCGGATCGCCGAGAATGACGTGGCCATGCGACGAGAACTGGCTCTTGGCGGGAATGACCGCCTTGCCGGTATCGGGATCGCTGGCGGGAAGATTCAGCGCCTTCGCGAGGTCATTGCCGAGGAAGCCGGGCGCCACGCCGCTGACACCCGCGCACTCGAATTGCACCGAGGTGGTCTTGCTTTCCTTGGCGATGGTCGAGAAGCCATGGTCGGCGGAGATGATGATGTCGGTGGTGGCCTCGAGGCCCAGCTGCCGCAAAGTCCTGCGGATCTGGCGCAGGCTGTCGTCGGCATTGGTGATGGCGCGCAGCGAGGTTTCGCCGTTGATGCCCGGCGTCAGTTTGCCGAAGCTGTCGCCGTTGTTGTGCTGGGTGCCGTCCGGATCGCGCGACCAGAACACCAGGAAGAACGGCTTACCCGCCTCTTTGAACTTGGGCAGAATCACACGGGTGGTGACGTCGGTGAACCAGCGCCCCTGGACCTCGTTGGCGGCGCGCGCGCCCGGGTGGGCGCAGTCTCCGCCGCCATTGGCGACGCGTGCCGGCGCCGCCGTGGGGCCGACCTTGGCCGCCACGTCCGGCGCGAGGTCGGCGGGCATCTGGATCGCAGCGCCCGTGGAATCGTCAATGATGATGGAAGCTTTGCCTTCCAATCCCGGAATATCCATCAAGCCCACCGGCCCCAGTTTGCCGACGGCGGCGGTGGAAAGACCCGCCGCGTACGCTGCCGCCAGCAGTGTCTCGGGTTCCAGCAGGCCGTGGGGATACGCGGGCGGCTGCATGGCTTTGAGCGTAATGTCGTTCTCGAAGAACGGGGTTACGGTGGACTCCTCCGGGTTTCCGCTGACCGGAATTTTCCGCCCCATGTACATGGCGTTTCCGAACATGCCGGTGTCGCCGATGTAGTGGCCGGTCGATAGCGCCGAGGCGTTGGGCAAAGTGAAGGTGGGGAACAGGGAGTGGGAGTTGGTGAAGTCCACGCCCTGGTCGCGCACCTCCGCCATGGCCGGCGCGATCTCAGGCGTAACGATGGTGGCGCGCAGTCCGTCCGGTACGAAAAGGATGACGTTGTGCGGCGGTGTCCGCGGCGCGTCCGCCGCCTGCGCGAGAGATGCCAAGGCGACGCCGGCAAGGGCGGTGAAAGCAAGCAGGCGTCTGGTCATCGGTGTCCACCCCAAGGAATATGTCAGGCGGTATCCTGGTGACGGGAACGCCGTGGGTCAACGCCGCCCGGTGGGCTGGTCACAAAAACTTATTGTGTTCCGGCGGGCGCAGGAGACGAAAAGGAGAGCGCCGCGCTATACTTCAGCGCCGCTGTTGGGGAAGTGTTCATGACGAATCTGGGCTCACGCCGCCGGTTCCTGCGCAACGCAGCGCTGTGGGCAGGAACCGCATTAGCCGCATTGAAAACCGGCACCCGCGTCGCGGTCGCGGCGCCTGTGTTCATCAACGACCCCTTCCAGCTGGGCGTGGCCAGCGGCGATCCGTCCGCCGACGGCTTTGTGTTGTGGACGCGTCTCGCGCCCGACCTGTTCGATCCGCAGGCGCTGCCGCAGGAAGCCATTCCGGTGGCCTGGGAGATCGCCAGCGACCGGGCCATGAAGAAGATCGTCGCCCACGGCCAGGTCCTGGCGCACCCTGAGTTCGCGCACAGCGTCCATGTGGATGTCACCGGCCTTATGCCGGGGCGCGAATACTTCTACCGCTTTCACGCCGGCGCCGCCGTAAGCCGCGTGGGCCGCGCGCTCACCTGGCCGACGCCACGCGGCCCCGCCGACCGCGTGCGCTTCGCGGTTGCCTCCTGCCAGGCCTATGACGAGGGCTATTTCTCCGCCTACCGCGACATGGTTGCCCAGGATCCGGCGTTCATCCTGCATCTCGGCGACTACATTTACGAGACCACGCGCATCCCGCCGGTGCGCCGGGTCCCGGTCGCCGACGCCTATACGCTCGAGGAATACCGGTTGCTGCACGCGATTTATAAGACCGACCCGGACCTCCAGGCGGCCCATGCCCACTGCCCCTGGCTCTATATGTGGGACGACCATGAGGTCGCCAACGATTACGCGCGCGACCAGTCCGAACGTACGCAGGACCCCGCCGTGTTCGTGAAACGCCGGATCGCCGCCTACCAGGCGGTCTACGAGCATATGCCGCTGCGTATTTCGGCGCGCGCCGACGCGTCGGGCCGGTCCTATATGTTCCAGCGCAGCGATTACGGCGACCTCGCGGCCTTTACCTTGCTCGACCTGCGCCAGTTCCGCGATCGCGTCGCCTGCCAGACCGAAACCGATCACAGCGGCCGGGTGGCCGACACCACCGTCTGCACCGAGATCACCAACCCCAAGCGCACCGTGCTTGGCGACACCCAGGAACGCTGGTTCGGCTCCAATTTTGTGAAAAATCCCGCGGCCTGGAACGTGATCGCCCAGACCCTCATGCTCTCGGAATTCGATCAGACCACCAATGGCGGCTATGCCGTGTTCACCGACAGCTGGGGCGGCTATCCGGCGGCGCGGCGCAAGATCATCAACCTCGTGCGCGACCGGAAGGTCCCGAACTGCATTTCGCTGGGCGGCGACATTCACAGCTACTTCGTGTCGGACATCCGCGACAACGATAAGGACGAGCGTTCGCCGATCCTGATGAGCGAGTTCGTCGGCACGTCGATCACGTCGGAGAGCACCAACTACGCGCTCTACACCTCGTTCCTGCCGAGGAATCCCCAGATCAAATTCTTCGACGACCGCAAGCGCGGCTACATGCTGTGCGATGTGGACCGCACTGTCTGGAAGACCGCCCTGCGCACGGTCGACGATGTGCGGGTGCGCGAGGGCAGATTCGCAACCTTGCGGAGCTTCGCGGTCGAAAACGGGAAATCCGGCGTCCAGGCTACGTAAAAAGGGCCTCTTATCCCCAGCCCTGTGGACAAAAACGCAAGATAAATCAGATATTTAAAAATAATTGCTGCGGCGCGGTACGGCAAATTTATGCAGCTTATGTGGGATTGTTACGAATTTTTTTGCGTAAAAATGACGGCTCCCGGCACCCTGTTGCCCAAATATCGCAGTGTCGCAGGCAATACACGCTACGCCTGAACACCCCGAATTTGAAACAATTCCTACCCCAAACCGTCACACACCTCTGATATTGAACCATTACGGCGACGTCATATTGGGCGTCTTGGGGGTGAGGGAAGCAGCGGTTATCGCGCTGCACCCATCATCAGAAAACTTCTCGCCGCGGCCCGCTCGGGCGGCGCATGTGTGGGACGAAATAGGAGACGATGATGCGATTTAAGAAACTACTGGCGCTCGGCACCAGCCCGGTTGCCCTGGCTTATATGCTCACCCTGCCGACCGCGGCCTTCGCCCAGTCGACCGGCACCCTGGAAATGGAAGAAATCGTCGTCACCGGCCGCGCCGTGACCGAAAACCTCGGCGGCACCATCGTCGCCGAAACGGTGTCGAAGTCGCGCTCCACGGTGACCGAGGAATATCTGGAAACCCAGGTCGCCGGTCAGTCCATCATCCAGTCGATCAACCTGCTCCCGGGCGTCAGCTTCACCAACAACGATCCATACGGCTCGTCGGGCGGCAACCTGCGCCTGCGCAGCTTCGACGGCCCGCGTATTTCGGTGACCTTCGACGGCATGCCGCTGAACGATACCGGCAACTATGCGCTGTTCACCAACCAGCTGCTCGACGGCGAAGTGATCGACAAGACCACCGTCAACCTCGGCACCACCGACGTCGACAGCCCGACCGCCTCGGCCACCGGCGGCACCGTCAACGTGCTGTCGCGCAAGCCCTCGGACAAGTTCCTGCTCACCGGCGTCGTGTCGGGCGGCTCGTTCTCCAACCGCCGCTTCTACGGCTCGGTCGATACCGGCGCGCTCACCGAAACGGGCACCTCGGCCTTCATCACGTCGTCTTATCAGAAGTACGACAAATTCAAGGGCCCGGGCACGCTCGAGAAGTACCAGTTCAACGGCAAAATCTACCAGCCGATCGGCGACCGCGACTTCTTCAGCATCGGTTTCCACTGGAACCGCAACCGCAACAACGCCTACCGCACGCTCTCGACCGCCGACATCGCCGGCACGACCGCGTTCCCCAACCCGCTCGGCACCAACCTGGATTACATCCCGAATTGCGTGCGCTCCACGCCGCGCAACGGCCAGGTGGACAACGACAACCTCGGCAATGCCGCAGACACCACCGCGACCGCGAGCTGCACCAACTACATCGGCCACCGCATCAACCCGTCCAACACGGGCAACATCCGGATGCAGTTCGGTTATCACATCATGGATAACCTGCAGCTGACCATCGACCCGAACTTCCAGTACACGCTGGCCACCGGCGGCACCACCAACAGCACGCTGTCGGAAAGCGACGGGCGCCTGCGCGGCTCCAAGTCGACCATCACCGGCACCGGCGTCGACCTCAACGGCGACGGCGACTTCCTCGACAGCATTCGCGTCTACGCGCCGTCGGTCACCAACACCTACCGCTACGGCGTCACGGCCTCGCTGATCTACCGCTTCGACGAAAGCCAGGCGATCCGCGCGTCCTACACCCTCGACTACGGCCGCCACCGCCAGACCGGCGACGGCGCCAAGTTCGACAGCAACTACAACATCGTCGATCTGTTCCCGCACTATAACCGCGTCGCCAATATTCAGTCCCTCGACGGCCTGACCTACCGCTTCCGCGACCGCTTCTCGATCGCCGAGCTGAACCAATTCTCGGCCAGCTACAGCGGCTCGTTCTTCGACAACCAGATCAAGGTCGATGCCGGCCTGCGTCTGCCGTACTTCCACCGCGAACTGAACCAGTATTGCTACACCCAGCGCGGCACCAGCACCGCCTACTGCACCACGCAGGTGGCGAGCGCCCCGAACGCCGAAGGCTATGTGACCTTCGCCGGCTCGGCCACGCAGTACCTGAAGCCGTTCGCCGCCACCCGCGACTACGACAAGGCCCTGCCGTCGTTTGGCCTGTCGTACCGTCCGGACCAGGGCCCGCACATGGTCTACGCGAGCTTCTCGCAGGGCCTGTCGGCGCCGCGCACGGACGACCTGTACACCGCCAGCCTGCCGCCCGGCGGCTCGCAGGTGGCCCAGGTGCCGACCGTGCTTCCGGAAACCACCGACTCCTATGAAGTCGGCTACCGCTATCAGACCTCGAATCTGATCTCGTCCTTGGCGCTGTGGAAGATCGACTACGCCAACCGCATCGTCACCTCGTTCGACCCGATCACCCTGATCTCGGTCGCGCGTAACATCGGCGACGTACAGCTGTACGGCGCGGACGCGGAAATCGGCTTCTCGCCGGCGGAAGGCCTCACGGTCTACGCGTCGGCGTCTTATGACCACTCGAAGCTGATCAATAACCTGCAAGTCACGGCGACCACGGTCGCCCCGACCGCCGGCAAGAAGCTGGTGGAAACCCCGGACTGGACGTTCTCGCTGCGCGGCCAGTACGAAATCGGCGACTTCCAGTTCGGCGCGCAGGTGAAGTACACCGGCGATCGCTTCTCGACCGACGTCAACGACGAAGTGGCGCCGTCCTACACGCTGGTGGACCTGGATGCCCGCTACAAGCTGGACGCTCTGCTCGGCATGAAGAACACCTTCATCCAGCTCAACGTCACCAACCTGTTCGACAAGGCCTACTTCGGCTCGATCTCCAGCCGCATCACCGCGGTGTCGAGCGTGCCTGGCTTCTCGGGTCTGCCGGCCTACAACATCGGCGCCCCCCGCACCGTCCAGGGCTCGCTGCACGTCGAGTTCTAATAAGCGCCACTGCGTAAGATGAAAGGGCCTCCCGCAAGGGAGGCCCTTTTCATTTGCGCTTGGTTATTTGCCCTTGGCTTTGGGCTTGGCGCGGGCTTTGATTTTTGCCTTGGCCTTTGGTTTCTTTGCCAGGGGCGATTTATCGGCGCCGCGCGTGGCGCCGTAATAGTGCCAGAGCAGAACCGCGGCGCTGCTGCGGTACGGCCGCCAGATTTCGGCGATGGCTTCGATCTGCTTGGCGGTGGGGCGTTTCTTGAGGCCCTGCAGGTGCTGGATCCCGGCCTGGAGCGCGAGGTCCGCCGCCGGCCAGACGTCGCCGCGGCCCATGCAGAGCATCAGGTAGATGTCGGCGGTCCAGTTACCCACGCCTTTGTAGGCGGTAAGAGTGTCGCGCACAGTGTCGGTGTCGGCCTTGTGCAGTTTCTTGAAATCGAGCGCCCCGCCGACGGTGGCTTCGGCGAGGCCCAGGGCATAGCGGCTCTTCTGGCCGCTGAAGCCGGAGGCGCGCAGGCCGGGCTCATTCAGGGCCAATATTTTCTCAGGGGTGACTTTGCCGCCGCAGTTCTTTTCCAGCTTGGCCCAGATGCCGGCGGCGGCCGAGGTGGACACCTGTTGCCCGGCGATGATGCGGATCAGGGCGTCGAACCCCGGCCGTGTAACCCGCGGGCCGGGCATGCCGGCCACTTTCAGCGCGCGCGCCATGTGACGGCACTGCTTGGCCAGCGCCTTCAGGTCAGTGGCGAGATCGTAGGGTGCGGTCATTTCGCTTTCCGGGTGAAGACCAAGGTGTCACCGGTCGAGGCCCTCGCGTCGAACGCATATCCATCCGTGTCGAAGTGCTTGAGC
>CANJOI010000007.1 GCA_947475365.1 Fidelibacterota bacterium
GGGAGGGGGCGCATCCGCGCCGGAACACGCACGCGCATGCGACGCTTCGCGTTGAGCGCGCAGGCGTACAGGCCGGTGTTGATGAAGGTGGTGCGGAAGCCGCTCACGTGCGGAGTCCTCTCTGTTGATCAGGGCGCGGGTGATATCAGCGCGCCGTTTTGGCTGCAAGATGGGCAAGCGTGAAAGTCGCGCGCTGTGGCACGCGAGTCACAGGAGTCATTTCCCGATACAGAAATCGCGAAACACCACGTCGAGGATTTCCTCCACGTCGACGCGGCCCGTGATGCGTCCCAACGCGCGCGCGGCGAGACGCAAATCCTCCGCCGCCAGTTCGGGAAGCTGCGCCGCGGCGGCGCGCCGCAAAGAGTCACGGCACTCTTCCAGCGCCTGGCGATGACGGGCGCGGGTCAAGGGTGCGGCGCCTTGGCCTCCGATCTTATCCCTCACCCTGGCGGTGAGCGCTTCGAGGAAAGCGGGTACGCCGGCGCCGGTCTTGGCCGAGATGACGTAACCTTTTCCGGCGGGCGCGGTGGCGAGCAGGTCGCCTTTGTTGATGACCACCAAGGTGTTGGCGTCCACTAAAGCTACGGTGGCCTCATCGCGGGGCGCGGCGCCGTCGAACACCGCGATCTTCACGTCGGCGGTGTCGGCCCGGGCGCGGGAACGCCGGATGCCCTCGCGCTCAATGTCGTCCGCCGCCTCCCGCAGGCCGGCGGTGTCGGCCAAGGTGACCGCGAACCCGCCCAAATCCATATGCACCTCGATCACGTCCCGGGTGGTGCCAGGGGTAGCCGTGACAATGGCCGCGTCGCGGCCCGCTAACATATTGAGAAGACTGGATTTCCCGGCATTGGGCGGGCCGATGATCGCGACCATGACACCTTCGCGGATGCGCTCGCCCCGGCCGCCATCATCCAGATGCGCGGCGATCCCCGCGGCCAAGTCCTTCACCTCCGCCCACAGGCGGTCCGCCACATCGGCCGGCAGGTCTTCGTCCGGGAAATCGATGACGGTTTCCAGGTGGGCCAGGGCTTTCACCAGCCGTTGGCGCCAGCCGTCATAGAGCGCCTTCAACGCCCCGCCCATTTGCCGCAAGGCCTGCCGCGCCTGGGCCGAGGTTTCGGCATCCACCAGATCCGCCAGCGCCTCGGCCTGGGTCAGGTCCATTTTTCCGTGCTCGAAAGCGCGGCGGGTGAATTCGCCCGGTTCGGCCGTCCGCAAGCCCGGTAATGCGGCGAGGGTGTCGAGCACGCCGTCGATCACCGCACGGCCGCCGTGGATGTGAAGCTCCGCCACATCCTCGCCGGTAAAGCTGCGCGGCGCCGGAAACCAGAGCGCCAGGCCCTGATCCAGCGTTTCTGTTGTGCGCGGATCGGTGAAGGTGGCGCGGGTCGCGATGCGCGGCGGCGGCACTGACCCGCACAGACGCTGCAAGGCCTCGCCGGCGCCGGGGCCTGAGAGCCGGATGACGGCGACGCCGGCGCGGCCATGACCGGACGCCAGCGCAAAGATGGTCGGCGCCGTCATGCTCCGTTCGTCACCGGCTTATTTCGACTTGCCGGTGAACTGGCCCCAGAAGGCTTTCTGCATGTCGGTGAAGCTCTCGCTTTGCAGCGGGAACAGCACCTTGAAGGCGGCCTCGGGGTCCATGGAGCCCGCGACTTTCTGCATCTGCTCCTGCATCTGCGCCATCATGCTTTCCTGGAGAGGGCGCACATCGGGCAGGCCGAAAAACGCGCGTGCTTCCTCGGGGGTGCAGTCCACTTCAATCGAGACTTTCACGGCCAGTCCTCCCTTTTCCGTGGGTGTCTTAGGTTAGGCGCTGGGCTGCTATGTGTCCACGAGGGAGCAATTGTAAAACGGCTCTGCTAACCTCACGTCATGCCGCAACTCTCTGTTCATTCTCCGATCGGCGACCTGACCGTCAGCGCGGAAGACGAGCATATCGTCGCGCTGGATTGGGGCTGGGGCCGCGATCAGGATGAAACCCCTGTGCTCATGGAAGCCCGCCGCCAGCTCGAGGACTATTTCGACGGCAAGCGCGGCGGTTTCGATCTGCCTTTGAATCCGGACGGCACGGCGTTCCATCGCGCGGTGTGGAAAATCATGTGTGAAATTCCCGCCGGGCAAGTGCTCACTTACGGCGAAATTTCCAAACGCCTGAAAGCGAGCGCCCGCGCCGTCGGCACCGCCTGCGGCCGTAATCCCATCCCGGTGATTATTCCGTGTCACCGCGTGATCGGGACCGCTGGCCTGGGCGGCTACTCGGGCGACGGCGGCGTCGACACCAAGCTCATTCTCCTGCGGCTCGAGGGTTATCCCCTCGATCCCGCATTACCGTTATTTGAATCCCTGGAATAAGGATATTTGCCGTGACCAAAGCGATCGTCGTGCGGGCCAACGGCGGCCCGGAAGTCTTGAAGCTGGAAGACATCACCGTTGGCAATCCCGGCCCCGGCGAGATCAAGCTGAAGCAAAACGCCATGGGCGTGAATTTCATCGACACCTATTTTCGCACCGGCCTTTACAAGGCGGCTCCTGCCGCCGGATTTCCCGCCGGCGTGTTCATTCCCGGCCAGGAAGGCGTCGGCCTTGTTGAAGCCGTAGGCCCCGGCGTTACCGACATCAAGGAAGGCGACCGCGTCGCTTACGGCAACGGACCGACCGGGGGATATGCTGAAAGCCGCCTGATCCCGGCCTCAAGTGTCGTCAAAGTGCCGGCCGGGCTTAAGGACGAAAGCGTCGCCGGCATGATGCTGCGCGGTTTGACGGTCTGGTACCTGATCCGCGCGCTCTATGTGGTGAAGCCCGGCGACACCGTGCTGTTCCACGCAGCCGCCGGCGGCGTCGGCCTGATTTTCTGCCAGTGGGCCAAACATCTCGGCGCAACGGTCATCGGCACGGTCGGATCAGAGGACAAGGCCAAAATCGCCAAGGCCGCCGGCTGCGATCATACCATCCTCTACAAACAGGAGGACTGGGTCGCCAAGGTGAAACAACTCACCGGCGGCAAAGGCGTTCCGGTGGTCTATGACGGCGTCGGCAAAGACACCTTCGCCGGCGGCCTCGACTGCCTGTCGCGCCGAGGCATCATGTGCACATTCGGCAATGCCTCGGGGCCTGTGCCCGCCATGGAGCCCGCGATCCTCGCCGGCAAAGGCTCGTTGTTCCTCACGCGCCCGCGCCTCGGCGACTATATCGCCCAGCGCGAGGACCATGTGCGCGCAGCGGATGAGCTGTTCGATGTGGTCGTCAAAGGCCATGTGAAGATCGACGTCGGCCAGTCGTATCCATTGGAGAAGGCAGCACAGGCCCACATTGACCTGGAATCGCGCAACACCACGGGATCCACGATCCTGGTGGTCTGAAAATAGAACGGGCCGATCCTCAGATCGGCCCGTTTCACATCTGATGCAGCAGATGGCTACTTGTTCATGCGGTCGAAGAAATCGCCGTTGTTCTTGGACTCGCGGAGCTTGTCGAGCAGGAACTCCATGCCGTCCTGAACGCCCATGGGGTCCAGGATACGCCGGAGGACCCACATTTTCGACAGGTCGCCTTGTTTGACCAGGAGTTCTTCCTTGCGGGTGCCCGACTTGGTGATGTCGATGGACGGGAACACGCGCTTGTCGGAAAGCTTGCGGTCGAGGACGATTTCCGAGTTACCGGTGCCCTTGAATTCTTCGAAGATCACTTCGTCCATGCGGCTGCCGGTATCGATCAGCGCCGTGGCGATAATGGTGAGCGAGCCGCCTTCTTCGATGTTACGCGCGGCGCCGAAGAAGCGCTTGGGGCGCTGCAGCGCGTTGGCGTCCACGCCGCCGGTCAGCACCTTGCCCGACGAGGGGACCACGGTGTTGTAGGCGCGCGCGAGGCGGGTGATCGAATCCAGCAGGATCACCACGTCGCGTTTGTGTTCCACCAGACGCTTGGCCTTCTCGATCACCATCTCCGCGACCTGCACATGGCGCGAGGCCGGTTCGTCGAAGGTGGAGCTGACAACCTCACCCTTCACGGTGCGGTCCATGTCGGTGACTTCTTCCGGGCGTTCGTCGATCAGAAGAACGATCAGATAGACTTCCGGGTGGTTCGCCGCGATGGCATTGGCGATGCTCTGCAGCATGATGGTTTTGCCGGTGCGCGGCTGGGCGGTGATCAGCGCGCGCTGGCCCTTGCCGAGCGGCGAGACCAGCTCGATCACCCGTCCGGTCAGGTCCTTGTTCTTGGTGTCCTTCTGCTCGACTTCCATCGTCAACTTTTCGTCGGGATAGAGCGGCGTCAGGTTGTCGAAGTTGATCCGGTGGCGGACGTTGTCCGGATCCTCGAAATTGATGGTGTTGACCTTAAGAAGGGCAAAGTAACGCTCGCCGTCCTTGGGCGCGCGGATCTCGCCTTCGACGGTATCGCCGGTGCGCAGGCTGAAGCGCCGTACCTGGCTGGGCGAAACATAAATGTCATCGGGGCCCGGCAGGTAATTGGCCTCTGGCGAGCGCAGGAAGCCGAAGCCGTCCTGGAGGATTTCCAGCACCCCGTCCCCATTGATGGACGTGTCCTTCTCGGCCAGGATTTTCAGGATCGTGAACATGAGATCCTGGCGGCGCAGGTTCGAGGCGTTCTCGATCCCGAGTTCTTCCGCGAACGCCAGCAATTCGGCCGGGGTTTTACGCTTCAAGTCCTGAAGGTGCATGTGCTTCGAAAATGTTGAGGGTGAGATGGAGGGAGCTTGGGAGGATCAGCGGCGCATATGCCTTGAAGCATGGGCCGTTGGAGCGAACCGAGGGACGTAAGAAATCGGCCGGATGGAGAAAGTGTCAGTCAACAAAACTGGACGGGCTGGCACCCTGGGTCTGACGTCATCAGCGATACCCGAGGCCTGAATTTAAGTCAATCGCCAACGCAGGTCCCCACTCGAATGACCCAAGAGTTATCCCCGGTTCCTTCTCATCATGAAAAAGATTCTCGATTGGTTGAGGAGAGTAGTTGGTCCTGTGAGTCAGGGGGATTACCGCCGGCCCTAAGACTGTCCCCATACGCGGGCTTTTCCCGGGGCGGCCGGCGGCGGAGAGTGTGAACTGTGGGGAGAACCTCCGTGGTGGGAGCATAGCGCTCCAGTTCACCCGCAGCTTGATACGGTATTAAAGACGGCGTACCGACGCGGCAGGGCGAGTTATACCGGGATTCACCCATGCCGCCCGGCGCTATCCACAGTGCCGGCGTAACAGGATAGAATCCGTCTCAGGGTGCATGGTTTAGGCGGCGGTCGCGGAAAAGCCGAGTCATCCCCAGGTTTCCTAAGTTATACCGCCGGCCGCGCCCATGCGTTGCCCATGCGTTTTGAGATGGTTTTTCTCCCAAGTAGTGTCTAGCTGGTGGCATGCAGCAACCGATTTACAACCTCCACCTGGTGTCCGATTCGTCCGGCGAAACCGTGACCAACATCGCCCGCGCCTGCCTGGTGCAGTACGGCGATGTCCATGTAACAGAGCACTACTGGTGGCTGGTGCGCACGGCCGGCCAGATGAGCCGGGTGATTGAAGGAATCAAGGCGGCGCCCGGTTTAGTGGTGTTCACACTCCTGGACGGCAAGGTGCGCGCCCTCCTGGAGCAGGCCTGCCGCGACCTCAAGATGCCCTATATCTCGGCCATGGATCCGGTGATGCAGGCGTTCTCGCGCTTCTTCAACCGCCAGGCCGGGGGCGAAGTCGGCAAGCAGCACGTACTCGATGACGGCTATTTCCAGCGCATCGACGCCATGCAGTTCACCATCCAGCACGACGACGGCCAGTCCCTGGCCACCATGACGGAGGCGGACATTATCCTGATCGGGGTGTCGCGGACGTCGAAGACGCCCACCTGTATGTATATCGCCAACCGCGGGCTCAAGGTCGGCAACATCCCGCTTGTGCCTGGGATTCAGCTGCCCGACGAGATCATTGCCGCGCCCAAACCGCTGTTCGTCGGCCTGACCCGTGAGCCGAAGAGTCTCTCCGATATCCGCCAGAGCCGCCTGCGGATCATGAATGACACCCGCGGCGAAGGGTATGCGGACATCGAGAAGGTGAAAGAGGAGATCGCGGACTCCCGGCGCCTGTTCGCCAAACATGGCTGGGCCGTAATCGATGTCACCCGCCGCTCGATCGAGGAAACCGCCGCCACGATCATCCAGCTTTACAATCAACGTCATCCTCACCATCACACCCTTGCCACATGACCGCACGTAACGTCGTCCTCGCCTCCGCGAGCAAAAGCCGGGCGCATTTGCTAACCGCGGCCGGGCTCACATTTGATGTGGTTCCTGCCCATGCCGATGAAGACGCGGTCAAGGATGCCCTGAAGGCCGAAGGCGCGGACGCGCGCCAGTGCGCGGAAACCCTGGCGGAGATCAAGGCCGTGCAGGTGTCGCAGCGGGTGCCGGGCGCGCTGGTGATCGGCGCCGATCAGATGCTGGAATGCGACGGCGTCTGGTTCGACAAGCCCAAGGACATGAATGGCGCGCGGGCTCATCTCACCGCCATGCGCGGCAAAACCCATACTTTGCCCACCGCCGTCGCGGTCATCCTCGACGGGTCGGTGATCTGGCACCACAGCGCCAGCCCGCGCCTGACCATGCGCGATTTCAGTGATGCCTTCATCGAGCACTATCTCGCCAACACCGGCGAAAAAATCCTCAGCTCCGTGGGCGCCTACCAGCTGGAAGGCTGGGGCGCGCAGCTGTTCGAGCGTATCGACGGGGATTTCTCCACCATCCTCGGCCTGCCCTTGTTGCCGCTGCTCGCATTTCTGCGTGAGCATCAGGTCATCATGAAATGACCACTAAAGCGGGAGTGATGGGTTGGCCGGTGGCCCACTCGCGCTCGCCGCGGCTGCATGGCTATTGGCTGAAGCACTACGGCATCGACGGAAGCTATGTGCACCTGCCGGTCGAACCCAAAGACCTGCCGGCGGCGCTCGCGAAGCTGGTGAGTGACGGTTTCGCCGGAGCGAATCTCACGGTGCCCCACAAAGAAGCAGCCCTGGCTCTGGTCCATGAGGTGACGCCCGAGGCCGCGCGCATCGGCGCCATCAACACCATCTTTGTGCGCGATGGCCGGCTCACCGGCGCCAACACCGACGCCTATGGCTTCATCACCGCCTTGCGCGCGGGTGCGCCGGACTACGATCCGCGCCAAAGTCCGGCTGTGGTCATCGGCGCAGGAGGGGCCGCGCGCGCGGTGTGCCACGCGTTGCAGGAAGCCGGCTGCCCGGACATCCGCCTGGTGAACCGCACCCGTGATCGCGCGGAGCAGTTGGCGCGCCACCTAGGCGCGCCGGCAACGGTGGAGCCCTGGGAAAACCGTAGTCAAGCCACTGAGAATGCTGGTCTTTTGGTCAACTGTACGACCATGGGTATGAGCGGTCAGCCGCCGCTGGAGATCGATCTTGCGCGCCTGCCCGCGACCGCCGTGGTCAACGACATTGTCTATACGCCGCTGGAAACGCCGCTCCTGGCGGCGGCGCGCGCCCGGGGTCTCAGCGCCGTCGATGGTCTGGGCATGTTGCTCTACCAGGCCCAGGCGGGGTTCGAAGGCTGGTTCGGCGTGAAGCCCGCCGTGACGCCTCAACTGCGCGCGCATGTTCTGGCTGCGTCATGAAGATGGGCCGCACACGGTCCGGTCCTGTTGCGCTGGGGCTCACCGGCTCCATCGCCATGGGCAAAAGCACCGCTGCCCGCTTCCTGCGCGATCTCGGCGTGCCGGTGTTCGACGCCGACGCCGTCGCGCGTGCGGTTGCCGGGCCGCGTGGCGCGGCGCTGCCGGCGCTGGCCGCGCGGTTTCCAGGCTTGGTGGGGCCGGCTGGTCTTGACCGAAAAAAAATGAGCGCAGTGGCGTTTGCTGACAGGACAGCGCTCACGGATCTCGAGCACATCATTCATCCTCTCGTACATGACGCCCGGGCGCGTTTCCTGCGCGCGGCGGCCTTGCGGCGGGATGCGGTGGTGGCTTTCGACGTACCGTTGTTGTTCGAAGGCAAGAGCCGCGCCGTCTATGACCTGGTGGCCGTGGTCACCGCGCCCGCGTTCCTGCAGCGGCAACGCGCCTTGCGCCGCGCCGGCATGTCGGCGGAAAAACTCAAAAGCGTGCTGGCGCGTCAGATGGCCGATCACCATAAACGGCGTCTGGCGGACGCGGTGATTCCTTCGGGCCTCGGCAAACGCGAAACCTTGCGCCGGCTGAAGCGACTGCTCAAAGTAGCCCGCAAATCAAAGGACGTCTGATGCGCGAAATCATCCTCGATACCGAAACCACCGGCCTCAGCCCGATCGATCACCGGGTGGTGGAAATCGGCTGTATCGAGTTGGTCAACCACGTCGCCACCGGCCGTGAATTTCACGCCTACATGAACCCCGAGCGCGACATGCCGGCCGAAGCCGAGGCGGTGCACGGCCTGTCGTCGGAATTCCTCAGCACCAAGCCGCGGTTCGCGGCCATCGTCGATGACTTCCTGGCTTTTATCGGCGATGCGCCGGTGGTGGCGCATAACGCCGGCTTCGACATGGGTTTCATCAACGCCGAGCTGAAGCGCCTGAACCGTGCGCCGCTGACGCCCGACCGGGCCATCGACACCGTGCTGCTGGCGCGCCGCAAGTTCCCCGGCGCCCAGGCCAGCCTCGACGCCCTGTGCCGGCGTTTTCAGATCGACACCTCGGCGCGCACCAAACACGGCGCGCTGCTCGACGCGCAATTGCTGGCGCAGGTTTATCTGGAACTGGTGGGCGGGCGCGAACCGGGCCTCGCGCTCTCGCTCTCGGAATCCACATCCGCGACCATGATCATGGTCGAACGGGTTGCCCGCGAGCCCAGGCCCCACGGGCCCACCGCGGACGAACTGGCGGCGCACACGGCCTTCATGGCGACCATCAAGAACGCCTTGTGGCCCAAACTCGAAGAAACGCCGTCCTGAACTTAGTGGACCGCCGGCGGCTCGCCGCCGTCGGTCGGCGCGGTCGGCGCTTGGGTCGGGTCGCCGAACTTCTTGCGGTACATATCCGCGAAGTCGAACACCTGCAGCATCAGGGGCGGGAAACCGCCGTTGCCGGTGATTTCAGACACCAGCTGGCGCACGAACGGGAACAGCTGGCGGGGAACTTCAATCATCAAAATCGGATGGACGTGTTCCTGGGGCACCAGCTCGGGGTTCACTTCCACCACGGCGGCGTAGGCCAATTCCAGGATGAAGGCCTTGCGGCCCCCGGCCACGGCTTCGAGCTGCACGCTCAAGGTGACCTCGAAGGTGGGACCGGACAGCTGGCGCACCGAGGTGTCCAGGCCGATAGGGATTTCAGGGGCTTCGGTGCGTAAGGTGGCGAAAATATCCGGCGCGTGCGGCGTTTCGAACGATAGGTCCTTGATGTACTGGCCCATGATCCGGATCGGCGACTGCGGCGGGGTGTCCAGCTGCATCGCCTCCGGGGACGGGGCGTCGGGGGGAAGGGACGTATCGCTCATCTCTCTGATTCTCCGGGGTACGGCGGCTCGCGTTAACGCGCCCGCGAACTAACACGCTTCGGGCTGCTTAAACAAGGCATGCGCGGGGGCCGGCGGCGCCTTGCCGTATTCAAAGCCGGGGCCTGGTTTTCTTAAATCTCTGCGGGATTTGAGCGGAACGGGCCGAAAAATATGTGAAAAGCCCCCGCCCGCCCCCATATTGGGGTTAGTATTCGTATGCCCCCTCTCTCCCCCTGAGCTTTTTTGGCCCCTCTGTAGGCGATCCGGACGATGGAAGGTTTTCAGTTTATCGACATCATCATCCTGGCGATGGCCGCTGGCTTTATCGTGCTGCGGTTGCGCAGCGTGCTGGGCCGGCGCACCGGCCACGAACCGCCGCAGACGCCCCAGGCCGGCGACGCATATGGCCGCCCCTCCAGTCCCGACAATGTGGTGCAGATGCCGCCCGTGGCGCGCCGCGGCCGCGAAGGCGTGATGGATATCGAACCCGCCTACCAGGGCACCCCGCTGGAAGCCGGTTTGGTTCAGCTCAAGATCGCGGATCCCAATTTCTCCGTGGCGCGCTTCCTCGAAGGCGCGGCCAAGGCGTTTGAGATCATTGTCGCCGCCTACGCCAAGCACGACACCGACACCTTGAAGCCGCTCTTGAGCGACGAGGTCTATGGCGGATTCGCGTCCTCGATCCAGGAACGCGAAGACCGCGGCGAAACCGCGGAAACCGAATTGGTGGTGCTGAAGCCGCCCAAGCTCGAGTCACTCGAAGTGGTGGATCGCCGCGCGCTGGTGGCGGTGCGGTTCCAGAGCGAACAGGTCAACGTGATCCGCGCCAAGGACGGCACGGTGCTCGAAGGCAGCCGTGACCACGTGGAAAGCGTCACCGATGTCTGGACCTTCGGCCGCGACCTCGCCAGCCGCGATCCCAACTGGATGCTGGTCGCGACCCGCAGCGTCGAATAGCGGCTTAGCGCTTCTCCGGCGATGACACCCAATCAACGCCTGCTTGCTGTCGCGGCCGTGTCCGCGCTGGTCGGCGCCATCATCGGCGCCGGCGTGATGCAGCGGCTGCAGCCGCCAGCGGAATACCGCGAACAAGCCAAGGATCAAGGTCCGCGCGAAGCCGGCGCGATCTATACGCCGGTGGCGGTAAGCGCCCTGCCCGGCTGGACGCAAGACGCGGTTGGCCAGGCGCTGCCGAGCCTCAAGCGCTCCTGCGCCGCGCTGCGTTCTTTGTCTGGCGACACCATGATCGGCAACGGCGCCATCGCCCGTCCGGCCGCGGCCTGGCACGCGGCCTGCGCGCAGGTGGAGGCCACGCCGGACGGAGATGCCAATTTACGCGCGACGCTCGAACGGGAGTTCACGCCCTACCGCGTGACCAGCTCCACCGGCACGGGCCGCGAAATGCCCAAAGGCCTGTTCACCGGCTATTACGAGGCCGAGTTCAACGGCTCCCTGCAACAGACCGGCAACTACCAGGTTCCGATCTACGGGCCGCCGCGCAATATGATCGTCGCCAACGTCAAAAGCTTCATGGCCAAATCCGCGCCGGTACCGGCCGGTGTGCCCGAAGTGCTGGTGGGGCGTTTGGATGCGGAAGACGCCGGGCTCAACCAGCGGCGCCTGCGCCCGTACTTCACCCGCGAGGAGATCGATCGCGGTCGCGCCATCGCCGAGGACGCCGATGTCCTGCTGTGGGCCGACGATCCGGTGGCGGTGCATATCCTGCATGTTCAGGGGTCGGGGCGCGTCAATCTTCCCGACGGCAGTCAGGTGCGCATCGGCTTCGCCGGCCACAACGGCCGGTCGTTCCGCGGCATCGGCAGCATCCTGATCGAAGCGGGCATGCTGCCCGCGGGCGGCGCCTCCATGATCGCGGTGCGGGACTGGCTCAAGCAGCATCCCGACCAGGCCGCGGAGTTCATGAACCGCAACACGCGCTACATTTTCTTCCGGCGCATCCCGGCCGACAGCGAGGGCCCCATCGGCGCGCAAGGTGTCGCGCTCACGCCCGGACGCTCGCTGGCGGTCGACCAGCGCTATGTACCCATGGGCACGCCGGTATGGCTGGACCTGAAAGACCCCGACAATGTGGACCTTCAACGCCTGGTCGTGGCCCAGGACGTGGGCGGGGCCATCACTGGCCCGGTGCGCGGCGACTATTTCTGGGGCCACGGCGAGGAAGCCTTTCAAAAGGCCGCGCGCATGAAGTCCCAGGGCGCCTATTTCATATTTATTCCCCGGCCCGTCACCCCGGGCGCCTGACGTCCCGAACCGCGGCGTTTAGAGTCAGGTAAACATTCCCCGCTAGGCTGGCCCCGCTAGGCTGCGGTGTCCGGCGGCTGACCCTAAGTCATGAGACTCTCCGGGAAGCCTGCCGGTATGGAAGAAGCTGAGTCGAGACGCGCGGGAATATTGGTTCAATGAACACGGCCGCCCCCAAAGCCGGTGAAAAAAAGCGCGATCGCGCTCTATTCGCGCGCCTGATCGAATCCTATCAGGCCGACCGCGTCGGCATTTTCGTGGACTTCGACCGCCTCAACCATCCGGGCTCGCCGGTCTGGAATCCCTGGGAGAATATCGCGCCGCTGCTGGTCATCCTGATCGGCTCGCTGGCGATCATGTTCTTTATGATGCTGCTCGGCATCGCCGTCATGGTGCTGGGGGTTCTGTTTTACCTGCTGATCATGCGGCCCTGGATCGCTCAGCGCGTCTACCGCCGGGCCATCGACGCCGCCACCGAGAACCTCCACAACTGGAACCTGCTGTGGAAAATCGGCGGTCTGGTGATCACGCTCAATCACATGAACAAGACCCGCTGCGTGGCCCCGGACGGGGACTGGCGCGCCTTCGTCACGCGCTACTTGCCGGAAATGGGCATGGAAGGCACCGAAATCTACAACGCCTTCCGCACGCCGGTTGACGACGATAAAGGCAAAGGCAAGGACCAGCCTTCGCGCTATCAAGACATCAACATGTGACCGGGCGTGTCCCGCCGCCGCGACCTTACGCCCGAAGATTCCGAGCTGTGGCGCTACGTTACGCGCAACGTGAATCCGTACCACGGATCGCGGCACCTTAGCGAAGAGGCGCCGGCACCGCCGTCGACTGAATCCAAGAAGCCAGTGGTCTCGCGGCCTCCCGAAATTTCGCCGCCGCCCGCGCCGCAACCCGCGCTCAGTGTCGGCCGGGTCGCCGATATGGACAAGCGCACCGCGCGCCGCTTGAAGCGCGGCGAGTTGCCGGTCGATGGGCGCATCGATCTCCACAATCTTACGCTCGATCAGGCCCACAGCGCGTTGACCGGGTTCATTCGCGGCGCCTATGGCCGTGGTGCGCGCTGTGTGGTGGTGGTGACCGGCAAAGGCAAAAGCGGCGAAGGCAAAATCCGCCGCGAGACGCCGCACTGGCTGAACCAGGCGGCCCTGCGGCCGCTGGTGCTGGCGGTCACCGAAGCCCGCGTGAACGATGGCGGCTCGGGCGCTTTTTACGTGCTGCTCAAACGAAAGCGCTAAAGGATAAAGCGCGAGAGGTCGCCCTTGCGCGCCAGTTCACCCACCTGCGTCCGGACATAGTCGGCGGAGACGGAGAAGGTTTCGCCGGACTTGTCGGTGGCGGTGAAGCTGATGTCCTCCAGCAATTTTTCCAGCACCGTATGCAGGCGCCGCGCGCCGATGTTCTCGACGCTGGCGTTAATCTCCGCCGCCAGGTCCGCGACCGCGGCCACGGCTTCGTCGCCGAAATCCAGGGTGACATTTTCGGTGGCCAGCAGCGCTTTGTACTGCTTGATCAGGTTGGCCTCGGTATCGGTGAGGATGCGCACGAAGTCGTCGCGGGTGAGCGGTTTCAATTCCACGCGGATCGGCAGACGGCCCTGCAATTCTGGCAAGAGGTCCGAGGGCTTGGCGAGGTGGAACGCGCCGGAGGCGATGAACAGGATGTGATCGGTCTTCACCGGACCGTGCTTGGTGGTGACGGTGGTGCCCTCGATCAGCGGCAGCAGGTCGCGCTGCACGCCTTCGCGGCTGACGTCGGCGCCGCGCGCGTCCTCGCGTCCGGTGATCTTGTCGATCTCGTCCAGGAAGACGATGCCGTCGTTCTCCACCGCGCTGATGGCCTCGCGCGTGACGCGCTCCTGGTTCAACAGCTTGTCGGATTCCTCGCGCAGCAGCACTTCGTAGGATTGCGCCACGGACATCTTGCGGGCCTTGGACCGGCCGCCGAACATGCCGCCCAGCATCTCGCTCAGATTCACCATGCCCATCTGGGCGCCGGGCACGCCGGGAATGTCCATGGTCGGCATGGACGCGGCCACGGATTCCTGTACCTGCACCTCGATTTCGCGTTCGTTGAGGGCGCCTTCACGCAGCATCTTGCGGAATTTCTGGCGAGTCTCGGTGCTGGCGTTATCGCCCACCAGGGCGTCCAGTACACGCTCCTCGGCGGCCAGTTCGGCCTTGGCGGTGACCTCCTTGCGCAGGCGCTCGCGGGTCATGGTCAGCGCGATCTCGGTAAGGTCGCGGATGATGCTCTCCACGTCGCGGCCCACATAGCCGACCTCGGTGAACTTGGTGGCCTCGATCTTGAGGAACGGCGCGTTGGCGAGTTTGGCCAGGCGCCGCGCGATCTCGGTCTTGCCCACGCCGGTGGGGCCGACCATGAGGATGTTCTTGGGCAGCACCTCGTTGCGCAGGTCTTCCGGCAGTTGCTGGCGGCGCCAGCGGTTGCGCAGCGCCACGGCCACGGCCCGCTTGGCGTCGCCCTGGCCGACGATATAGCGGTCCAGTTCGGAGACGATCTCGCGCGGGGTAAAGGAAGAGCTCATAAGGATTCCAGGATGATTTCGCGGTTTGTGTAGACGCAGATGTCGGCGGCGATGCCCATGGCTTTCCGGGCGATGGCTTCGGCGTCGAGTTCGGGGAGATCGATGAGCGCACGCGCCGCGGCCAAGGCAAACGCCCCGCCCGAACCAATACCGATCAAGCCGTTCTCGGGTTCCAGCACGTCGCCGGTGCCCGATAGGATCAGGGACACGTCTTTGTCGGCCACGGCCATCATGGCCTCCAGGCGGCGCAGGTAACGGTCGGTGCGCCAGTCTTTCGCCAGCTCGACGCAGGCGCGCATCAGCTGGTTGGGATGCTTTTCCAATTTCGCTTCCAGGCGTTCAAACAGGGTAAAGGCGTCGGCGGTGGCGCCGGCGAAACCCGCGATCACCTTGCCATCGGCCAGGCGCCGGACTTTGCGTGCATTGGCCTTGACGATTTGCGCGCCCATGGTGACTTGGCCGTCGCCCGCCACCACAACGCGGCCGTTTTTGCGCACAGAAAGGATTGTCGTCATGGAAGAGCTTTCGGGTTCAAGGCGGGCGAATTAAGAGCGGGCGGTTTTAAGGCGGGCGGGTCCGGGGAGGACCTAGAAATGATGGTGAGTCCCGGCGGGTGTTTCAAGCGCTGTGCGCGCGCGCAACTTCAACACCACCGGCACGTGATCCGACGGCGGCTGCCAGTGCCGCACATCGCTGAGGATCTCCACCGCCGCGATATGGGCTTTGAGGGCGGGGGTTACCCAGATGTGGTCCAACCGCCGGCCTTTATTGGCGGCCTGCCAATCGGCGGCGCGGTAACTCCACCAGGTGAAAACCGGGTCATCGGCCGCCACCACCTCGCGCAAGGCGTCGATGAAATAGAGCGAGCGCTTCATGCGCTCGAGGGCTTCGACCTCGATCGGTGTGTGGGTGACGATGCGTGACATTTTGCGGTGATCCCACACATCGGCGGGCAAGGGCGCGATATTGAAGTCCCCCGCCACCACGGCGAGATCGCGCAAGCCGTGCGACGCGGCGAAATAATCGCCCACCGCGTCGACGAACTTAAGCTTATGGGCGAACTTGGGGTTCAGCTCCATATCGGGAATCTGCCCGCCGGCCGGCACATAGAGCGAGTGGATCGTGACGGTATCGCCGCCGAAAGCCACGCGCGCACTGATGTGACGCGCGTCGTCACGGCCGCAATGATGATGACGTTGGATTGCGGTGAGCGGCAGCTTGGAGAGGATGGCGACGCCGTTGTAGCCGCTTTGCCCGGCATAAGCCTGGTGCGGATAGCCTAGCTCAGCCAGCGCCGCCGCCGGGAACGCGGCCTCGCTGCACTTGGTTTCCTGCAGGCAGATGATGTCGGCGCCGGTGTCATCCACCAGGCGTTCCACCTGATGCATGCGCTTGCGCACGGAGTTCACGTTCCAGCTGGCGATGCAAAGCATGGTGCTAGGTAGCACAGGCCTGCGGCGAATAAGACGGCGCCCGGTGTTGGGGGGAACACCGGGCGCCTAACGCGACGCCAGAACGGCAGGGGACACCGTTATTTTCCTGGCGCATCGGCTCCTGTGAAGTGCCGATGGGTATGAGCGCAATATGGGCCGCAACGCCGGTTCTGCAACGGGTTGCGTTCGCATATCCGCCATGCACGTCAAGCAAGCGCGCCGCGCAAGCGGAAATCCGCAACAAATCAGAGAGTTGTGGGGTGGTCACAACGGCGTGACAGACTCACTTAGCCGGCGATTTAGGATGGGCGCGTCGCCACATCCGAAAACCGGCCTCCCCTTTTCGGACCGGCGCGGCGCTACTTATCGCCGCGGTCCTGGCCCTTCTTGCGGGCCTCATATTTGAACAACGCGGGGTCCATTTTGCCCCCGAGCCGGATCTTATCGAGGGTCACGACCACCTCTTTGCGTTGAGCATCCAGCACGCGCCACTGCTTCAGCCCAAACGGCGCATCGGTGAACACCAGCGTGAGTTTACCGGCGGTGGGATCCTTGGCCATGGAGGCGGCGATCTCGACCGTGCCGGTGGCAGCCTTCACGCCGCCCAGCTTGATGTCGGCGTCCTTGAACGACAGATCTTTCTTCAACAGGAGCCCGGCGGGCGTGTCGCCAAGATCGATGTGGCTCACGTCCTTCATCTGGGTGTCGACGTAAATCAGGAACACGCCGTCGGCCACCATCAGCATCGGCGTCGGCGGATCGTAGGCCAGACGCATCTTGCCGGGGCGGGAGATGTAGAGATCGCCCTCGTTGCTGGAACCATCCGGATTCACTTGCGTGAACCTGGCCTGCAAAGTGCTGATGCCGTTGAGGTATTGCTCAGCCTTGGCAAGGGCTTCGGCGTCGCTGAGGGCGAAGGCCGGGCTCGCGCACAGCAGCGCCGCCAGAAAGGCCAAAGTCGTCCGAATCATCTTGCGCATCATGCCTCGCCAATAACGCCGGTCATCAAAATATGGCCGCACACTATGGCGAGGGTGTGATCGGAGTCGAGCCTCAGTAATCGTCACGTTGCGGCAGCAGAACTTCACGCTTTCCGACATGGTTGGCGCGGCTGATCATGCCCTGCTGTTCCATCTCTTCAATAATGCGGGCGGCCCGGTTGTAGCCGATCTGCAGATGGCGCTGGATGAAGCTGGTGGAGGCCTTGCGCTCCCGGGCGACGATGGCCACGGCGCGGTCGAACAGGCCGTCCTCGCCGCTGGTGTTGCCGCTGGCATCGCCGCCGAAGCCCGGCACACCCTCCATGTCGGATTCCTCGGTCACTTCCTCGACATAGGCCGGTTCCGACTGCGACCGCAGGTGATTGGTGACTTCTTCCACTTCGCGGTCGCTGACGAACGGGCCGTGGACGCGGGTGATGCGCCCGCCTGCCGCCATATAAAGCATGTCGCCCTGGCCCAGCAGCTGCTCGGCCCCCTGCTCACCCAGGATGGTGCGGCTGTCGATCTTGGAGGTGACCTGGAAGCTGATGCGGGTGGGGAAGTTGGCTTTGATGGTGCCGGTGATCACATCCACCGACGGGCGCTGGGTGGCCATGATGACGTGGATGCCGGCCGCGCGCGCCATCTGCGCCAGGCGCTGAACGGCGGCTTCCACTTCCTTGCCTGCTACCAGCATCAGGTCGGCCATTTCGTCGATGATGACGACGATATAGGGCAGCGGCGTCAGGTCGAGGGCCTGCTCCTCATAGATCGGCTTGCCGGTGGAGGGCTCGAAGCCGGTCTGGACTGTTCTTGTGAGCGACTTGCCCTTGGCGGAGGCTTCCTGGAGGCGCTGGTTGTAGCCGGCGATATTGCGCACCGACAGCTGGCTCATGGCGCGGTAACGGTTCTCCATCTCGCGCACGGTCCACTTCAGGGCCATGACCGCCTTGCCGGGGTCGGTCACCACCGGCGCCAGCAGGTGCGGGATGCCGTCGTAGCTCGACAGTTCCAGCATCTTGGGATCGATCATGATGAAGCGCACGTCCGCCGGCGTGTTGCGGTAGAGCAGCGACATGATCATGGTGTTGATGGCCACCGACTTGCCTGAACCGGTGGTGCCGGCGACGAGCAGATGGGGCATGCGGGCGAGGTCGGCGAACACCGGCACGCCACCGATGTCTTTGCCCAGCGCGAGGCTGAGTTTGGCTTCGTTCTTCTCGAACTCGTCCGAGGACAGCATTTCGCGCAGGTAGACGGTCTCACGGTTCACGTTGGGCAGTTCGATGCCGATGACGGTGCGGCCGGGCACCACGGCGATACGCACCGACACCGCGCTCATGGAGCGGGCGATGTCGTCCGACAGCGACACGACGCGGCTGGTCTTGGTGCCGGGCGCGGGCTCCAGTTCATACAGCGTGACCACGGGGCCGGGGCGCACCTTCACGATCTGGCCCTTGATGCCGAAATCTTCCAGCACCGATTCCAGCATGCGCGCGTTGCCTTCCAGGGCTTCGCGCGACACGTTCTTGCTGTTGCGTTCCACCAGGGGCGCGGCGGTGAGAATGTCCAGCGGCGGCAGGTCGAAGCCCTTCCTGGCGTTGGGCAGCAAGCTGCCCTGGCGCGTTTCCATGTCGCGCTTGGACGGCTTCGCCGCCTTGCGCGGGGCCACGACCGATTCCTTGGGCTTCTGGTATTCGATCGCCGGCGGCGGGGTCTCGATCTCGTCGTCGTAATCGTCCTCGTCGATCTCGGGCGCAATGCCGGGCGCGGCGGCGATATGTTCGATCTCGATTTCTTCGATGTCTTCGTCTTTGGCTTTGCGTTTGGCCAGCTTGGGCTCGTCGCGCTCCGGCCGCGCCTCTTTGAAGCGCTGGCCGGCGACTTTCAGGCCCGCGAGGAACGCGCTCAATCCAGCCACGACACCGCGGCCGGCCATGACGCCGGTGCGGCCGGCGGTTTCGGGGCGCACGGTGATGCTCCACAGGGCCAGCAGCGCGCCGCCGACGCCGGCAATGATGCCGAACAGGATGCGCGCAGCCAATAAAGCCTCTGCCGGAATGGTGCCAAGGCGCGTGGCGACGTCGTGTTTCACGGTGATCGCTTGCATGAGCACGCGCCCGGCGGAGCCGCCGATGCCGGCGCGCACCGGCCAGAAGTCGGGCGCGGGAATCAATGCGAGGCCCACGGCCAGGAACAGCATGCTCGCCAGCGCGCCCACGGTGCGCAGCCACAGCCAGCTCACGGACTCGCCGCGCATGAGACGCACGCCCCACGCCAGAATCGCGAGGCCAGCAATGCCCGCGCCGAGGCCGGCGGCCTGCAGCAAGACATCGGCGACCACCGCGCCCGGATAGCCCAGCGCATTCTGCGCGCCGGCGGAGGTGGCGGTGTCGAAAGACGGATCGTCAGGCGCGTAAGTCAGCAGCGCCAGCAGCACCGCGGCGCCCAGGGCGGCCACCAGGCTGCCGGCCATGAACAGCGCCGCGCGCTTCAGCATGGCGGCCCAGGCGGGCGGCAGGAACGGAACGTTCTCGGAGCGAACGGCGGTATTCATGCTAATCCCCAAAAGCAATCCAACTTAAAGCGATCCAAGCAGGTCGTTCATACGCGTGAGTGCGCCGGCGGCGGTCTGGCGGTCATGCACCAGCGCCACGCGGATGTACCGCTGTCCGGGATTGTTCCCGTTCGCGGTGCGCGCGAGATAGGCGCCGGGCAGAACGCGGATGCGGCCCTCGGCCCACAGGTGTTTGGCGGCGCGTTCGCCGTCGCCCACATCGAGCCACAGGAAAAAGCCCCCGGCCGGGCGGAAAAACCCGAACTGGTTTCCGAAGATCCTGGCGGCGTCGTCGATCTTGGCGCGGTAAGCGGCGCGGTTGTCTTCCACATGGGTCTCGTCGCGCCACAAGGCGGCGGAGGCCGCCAGCACCGGCAGCGGCTGCACCGCGCCGCCATGGGCGCGCAGCTTCGAGAACTTGGCGATCAGGTCGGCGTCGCCCGCGACAAACCCCGAGCGCAAGCCCGGCACGCTGGAACGCTTGGACAGCGAGTTGAGCACCAGCACATTGGCCAGCCCCTCGCCCAGTTCGGCGCAAGCCTGCAACGCGCCGGCGGGCGCCGCACCGGTGTAGATCTCCGAGTAGCACTCGTCCGAGATCAGAACGAAGTCATGGGCGCGCGCGAGGCGGATGAGCGTTTTGAGTTGCTCAAGGCTCGCCACCGCCCCTTGGGGGTTGGCGGGCGTGCACAGATAGGCGCAGGCGGCGCGGTCCAGGTCGGCCTTGGCGACCGCGGTGTAGTCTGGCTGGAACCCGGTGCTGGCGTCCGCCGGCACGTAAACCGGGTCGGCGCCGTGCATCACGGCGGCGCCGAAATACACCTGGTAGAACGGGTTGGGCATCAGGACCGCCGGTTTGCGGCCGGCCTTGTCGGGGGGGATGCAAAGCTGGGCGGCCATGAACAGGCCCTCGCGCGACCCGGCCACCGGCAGGATGTGACGTTCGGGGTCCAGGAACCCGGCCGGCAGGCCGTAGCGGTGTGTGGCCCAGGCCGTGACCGCGGCGCGAAAATCCGGCGACCCGGCGGTCGGGGGGTACTTACCCCACTCGGCTTGGTGCTTTGCGAGGGCGGAATGTAACAGGGCCGGCGGCGTATGCTGCGGCTCGCCGATGGACATATTGACCGCGTCAGGCCCCATATTTCCTTGGGCGGGCCCGCCCAAAAGGGCCGTCAGCCGCTGGAACGGGTATTCGGTCAGGCCGTCGAGGCGGGTGTTGTACATGATGACCAAGGCATAGGGACGGGGTCCCTAGCCTTTTAGGCCAAGCCCCTTCCCGCATATTCCCTTGGACAAAGTATACGAAACGTAAACGGAACGCAAAAAATATAGCGTTATCAGCGCTATCTAGGTCAATGCTCAGGCCATACCTGAGGTCGGGCGCGGGCCGTGAAGGGTTCAAAAACACCCCATAAGGCCATGATAAATAATGACTTTTGAATCAGACCAAGAGGCTGGTGATGACCGCGTTCAGGGTCAGGCGGCCTTTGGCGGTGGTTGAGAGAGTGGTGGCGGAGTCGATCAGATGCCCTTCATCCAGAAGGGTTTTCAAGGCCCGGGGGTTAATGACCTGGTCCAACGGCCGCCCCGCCAGCCGGGCGAACCGCGCCTTGTCCAAACCCTCCGTGAGCCGCAGCCCCATGAGCACCAATTCTTCGGCGCGGGAGTCAGGGGTGATGGCGACGCTCTCCTGGGTGCCGTGGCCCATCCCGTCCACCGCCTTCAGCCAAATCGCCGGCGCCTTGATTTGGCGGGTGGCGCGGGTGGTGCCGGCCTCGGTAACCCGGCCGTGGGCGCCGGGGCCGATGCCCACGTAGTCCCCGCCCCGCCAGTAGGTACGGTTATGGCGACTCGGCTGGCCGGGCTTGGCGTGGTTGGAGATTTCATAGGCCGGAAAGCCCGCCGCTTCGCACAGCTCCTGGGTCGATTCGTAGAGCTCGGCGGCGGTGTCCTCGTCGGGCAGGGTGAATTCGCCCCGCTCATGGGCGGCCTGCATGGCGGTGCCGGTCTCCATGGTCAGCTGATAAAGCGAGAGGTGGCTGATGCCGCAGCCGTCGACCGCGCGCAGGGCTTCGGCCAGCTCGTCGCGCCACGCGGCCACGGTCTGCTGGGGGCGCGCATAGATCAGGTCGAACGACACGCGCGGGAAAATTTTAGCGGCGCTCTCCCAGGCGCGGCGGGCGTCGGCGATGGAATGCTTGCGGCCGAGGAAGGCCAGGTCGCGGTCGTTGAGCGCCTGCACGCCCATGGACAGGCGATTGACGCCGGCGTCGCGAAAGGCGGTGAAGCTGCTCACGTCCACCGTGCCGGGATTGGCTTCCAGGGTGATCTCGAGATCGTCGCCGGTGCGCCACAGCTCGCGCGCCGCGGCGATCACGGCCGCGGTGGTCTCGGGCGCCATCAGGGACGGCGTGCCGCCGCCGAAGAAAATGCTGGTGAGTGTGCGGCCGGCGATGGGCCGCGCGTAATGCTCAAGCTCTCGCAGAAGGCCCGCGCGCCACGCGGCCTGGTCGACGCCGCTCACGACGTGGCTGTTGAAATCGCAGTACGGGCATTTGGAGATGCAGAACGGCCAGTGGACATAAAGGCCGAAGCCCTCATCTCCCGTCATCTGAAGCACGCGTCCACCAGTTGACGGAACGCCATCGCTCGGTGGCTGATGGTCTGCTTGAAGGCGTGGGTCATCTCGCCGCAGGTGATGTCGTAGCCATCGGGGATGAAGACCGGGTCATAGCCGAAGCCGTTGGTCCCGCGCGGCGGGAACACCAGATGTCCCTGTAGAACACCCATAAAGTGCTCCACGTGTCCGTCGGGCCAGGCGAGCGCCAGGCAGCAGTTGAACTGCGCGCGGTCGTTCTTCTTGCCGGTGACGCGTTCTTTCTCTTCCATTTCCCGGCGCACGCGATCCATGGCGAGCCCAAAGTCCTTGTTGGGCGCCCAGCGCGCGGAATAGATACCCGGCGCCCCGTCGAGGGCATCGACGCTCATGCCGGAATCATCGGCCAATGACGGTAGGCCGCAGGCCTGCGTCGCGGCCACGGCTTTGAGCACGGCGTTGTCGATATAGGTAAGGCCGGTTTCCTCGGGCTCGGGAAGGGCCAGGTCCTTGGCCGAGATCACCTTGACCGGAAAGGCTTCCAGCAATTCGACGATCTCGCGCGCCTTGCCGGCGTTGTGGCTGGCGACGACCAGTTTGCCGTCAGTGAACCTGCGGGCCATTAGAGTCCAATCTTCGCCAGTGCCGCCCGCTGATGCTGCACGAGTTCCGCGATGCCGGTTTTCGCCAGCGCCAGCAGCGCCAGGAACTCTTCCTCGGTGAAGGGGTGATGCTCGGCGGTGCCTTGCACTTCCACCAGCTTGCCCGAGGCGGTCATGACGAAGTTGGAATCCGCCTGCGCGCCGGAGTCTTCGGTGTAGTCGAGATCGAGCAGCGGCACGCCGCCCACCAGGCCGCAGCTCACGGCCGCCACCGGCTCGCGCAGCGGGATTTTGGTGATGGCGCCCAGCTTTTTCATGGTGCCGAACGCCTGATGCAGCGCCACGTAAGCGCCGGTGATGCTGGCGGTGCGGGTGCCGCCGTCCGCCTGGATCACGTCGCAGTCCAAGCGCACCTGGATTTCGCCGAAGCCGCGGATCTCGGTGACGGCGCGCAAGGCCCGGCCGATCAGGCGCTGAATCTCGTGGGTGCGGCCCGATTGTCCGCCTTTGGCCGCTTCACGCGCGGTGCGGGTGTTGGTGGAGCGCGGCAGCATGCCGTATTCGGCGGTGACCCAGCCTTTGCCGGTGTTCTTGAGCCAGCCCGGCACCTGTTCCTCGATGCTGGCGGTGCACAACACATGGGTGTCGCCGAATTTCACCAGGCACGAGCCCTCCGCGTGTTTGCTCACCCCCAGGTCGAGGGAGATGGGGCGGAGGGCTGACGGGGCACGGCCCGCGGGCGAACGGGTGGGCATGAAGGGTGTCTTCCAGAAGGGTGATGAGGGCTTCGTCTATCATCTGCGGGACGCAAGGGCAAAGGCAGCCCCCAAAGTCGCCCCCTAAGTCGCACGCGGACTCGCCCAAGTCTTTGGGGAATAATGAATTCGCGAAACCGCCCCCACGTTGACGGGTGGGGGCGCGCGGCTTACATACGCCTCAGCCTCCCTTAACCCCGATTTTGGCCGGTTCCGACAGGTCGATGATCCCCACCGACGCTCATAGTGTTGTCGCGCTGAACGAACGCTCGCGGGAGATTTTCCGCCACATCGTCGACGCCTTCGTCGAAACCGGCGAACCGGTGGGCTCGCGCACCATTGCACGTAAGCTCAAAGGCTCGCTCTCGCCCGCCACCATCCGCAACGTCATGGCGGATCTGGAATACGCCGGGCTGCTCTATGCGCCCCACACGTCAGCGGGCCGGTTGCCGACCGAAGCGGGCTTGCGCATGTTTGTCAGCGGATTGTTGCAGGTCGGCGGCCTCGACAGCGACGAACGCAACGCCATCGACGCCCATTGCCAGGCGGCGGGCCGCTCGCCGGAAGAGGTCTTGAATCAAGCCACCGGCGCGCTGGCCGGCCTCGCGCAATGCGCCGGGCTGGTGCTGGCACCCAAGACCGAAGCACCCTTGAAGCACATCGAATTCGTCAACCTGAAGCCCGGCCGCGCGCTGGTAGTGATGGTGGACGAAAGCGGCATGGTCGAGAACCGCCTGATCGAAGTGCCGCGTGACCTGCCGGTGTCGGCCTTGGTCGAAGCCGGAAACTTCCTGGTGGCGCGCCTTGCCGGCCGCACGGTGAACGAGGCCCGCGCCGGCATTATCGAGGAAGTGGAAACGCGGCGCGCCCAACTGGATGAACTGACGGCCAAGGTGGTGAAGGCCGGCCTCGCCACCTGGAGCGGCAGCGGTTCGAGCATCGATCGCGGCCTGATCATCCGGGGCCAGTCGCACCTTCTGAAGGACGTCACCGCGATCGAGGATCTGAACCGCATCCGCCAATTGTTCTCGGCGCTGGAAGCCCGCGAACAGATGGTGCGGCTCCTGGATCTCGTTAACAAAGCCGAAGGCGTGCAGATTTTTATCGGTGCGCAAAACGAACTGTTTGGCATGGCTGGCTGCTCTATGGTGGTAGCGCCGTTCCAGAACAGCCGCGAACAGATCGTCGGCGCCATCGGCGTCATCGGTCCCACGCGCTTGAACTATGCTCGCGTCATCCCCATGGTCGACTACACCGCGAAGCTGGTCGGCCGGATGCTGGGCTATGAATCCTAAGGAAAGCAGACATGACCAATACGCCCGAAACCAACCCTGAAAACGCCGCGCCCGCCGATCCCGCCTCGATCTCGGGCGCCGCGGCCGCGCTGGACCTCGGGCCGCGCGTCGCCGAGCTGGAAGCCCTGGTGGAGACGTTGAAGAACGAAAAGCTCCTGGCCCTGGCCGAAGCCGAAAATGCCGGCAAGCGCGCCGACCGGCGCATTTCCGACAACGCCAAATACGCGGTGTCCAACATCGCCAAGGCGCTGCTCGCGGTGGCGGACAATCTCTCCCGCGCCCTCTTGGCCGCGCCCGCCGATCAGCGCGCCGCCAATGAGACCCTGAAGAACCTCGCCACCGGCGTGGAGCTGACCGAGCGCGAGCTGATCGCCGTGCTCGAGAACCAGGGCGTGAAGAAAATCAATTCCCTGAACCAGCCCTTTGACGCCAACTTCCACAACGCCATCCAGGAAGTGGACAACAAGGACGTTCCCACTGGCACGGTCGTGCAGGTGTTCCAGGATGGCTACGTGATCCATGACCGGCTGCTGCGGCCGGCCATGGTGGTGGTGTCCAAGGGCGGCCCGAAGCGCGAGGCCGCGCCCGGCGCTCCGCCGCAAAGCGGTGTCAACACGACCATCTAAAATTAAATTGTACCTGGTACAATTTAATCAGAGCGCCTTCCGGAACGTCAGGCTGATGCGGCCCGCGAGCGTGGCGAGCGGGCTGGTGCCGGGGTGGATTTTCCGGATGCCGTGAAAGCGCATGCGGCTGTCGCCGCCCATGATCAGGGCGTCGCCGCTGCGGACGATCAGCACTTCGGCGCGTTCGCCGCGTGTCATGCCGCCGATCTGGAAGTCGCCGTCGTCGCCCAGGGACACGGTGACGATGGGCTGGGCGAAGTCCTTTTCATCCCGGTCCTGGTGCAGGCCCATCCTGGCCCCTACACCGTAGAAATTGATCAGGCAGGCGTCGGGGGCGAAATCCGGCCAGGGTGTGCCGGCCACGGCCGCCCTCACAACCTCACGGAAAATCGCGGGCATCGGCGGCCAGGGTGCGCCGGTGGCGGGGTTTCGGGTTTCATAACGATAGCCTTTGAGGTCGCTCCACCAGCCGGCGTCGCCGGCGTTGGTCATGGCGGCCGAGGTGAGACCCATGCGGGTGCGCGCGTGGGCAAAAGGCGCGCTGCCGGCCACATCCCGGACCGCGGCCAGCAGAGCTTCCTGCCGGGCAGGGTCCACCAGCCCTGGCCAATGGAACAGGCCGGGGGGCAATTTCGCCGGCGCATCGGCAAAAAGGCGCGGTTGGGAGGATTTTCGGGGCATCAGGTCAGGATTTCCGGGATTTCCCAGCAAAAAGAGTCGGTTGGGCGTTGCGGTGATTTTAGCCTCCACTTATATAGCCCCGGAGGCTGAAAGGCTCTTCCACCGCACGTCCAGGTGGGCTGCTTTGTCAGTCTTTTGAACGACTTAAATATAGGGGATGTCCGAGGGTGCCAGGGTTGGGCCCAGGAGATCCGCCGCAACGGAGGAAGAATCTCATGGCTAAAGTTATCGGTATCGACCTTGGCACCACGAACAGCTGCGTGGCTGTCATGGATGGCAAGAATGCCCGGGTGATCGAAAACGCCGAAGGCGCGCGCACCACGCCGTCCCAAGTGGCCTTCACCGAATCCGGTGAGCGCCTGGTGGGCCAGCCCGCGAAGCGACAGGCGGTCACGAACCCGGAAGCGACCTTGTTCGCCATCAAGCGCCTCATCGGCCGCCGCAACGACGACCCGATGGTGGAGAAAGACAAGAAGCTCGTCCCCTACAAGATCGTCAAAGGCGACAACGGCGACGCCTGGGTGGATGTGCGCAACGAGAAGTATTCGCCCTCTCAAGTGTCCGCTTTCATCCTGCAGAAGATGAAAGAAACCGCTGAGTCCTATCTCGGCGAAAAAGTCACCGAAGCGGTGATCACGGTTCCGGCCTACTTCAACGACAGCCAGCGCCAGGCCACCAAGGATGCGGGCCGCATCGCCGGCCTCAACGTGCTGCGCATCATCAACGAACCGACGGCGGCCGCCCTTGCCTACGGCATGGACAAGAAGAGCGCCGGCGTGATCGCGGTTTACGACTTGGGCGGCGGCACCTTCGACGTGTCGGTGCTCGAGATCGGCGACGGCGTGTTCGAAGTGAAGTCCACCAACGGCGACACCTTCCTCGGCGGTGAAGACTTCGACGCGCGCATCATGGATTACCTGGCCGACGAGTTCAAAAAGGAAGCCGGCATCGACCTGCGCAAGGACAAGCTCGCCCTGCAGCGCCTGAAGGAAGCCGCGGAAAAGGCCAAGATCGAACTCTCCAGCTCCATGCAGACCGAAGTGAACCTGCCGTTCATCACGGCCGACGCCTCGGGTCCGAAGCACCTCAACATCAAGCTCACCCGCGCCAAGCTCGAAGCGCTGGTGGAAGACCTGATCCAGCGCACCGTCGAGCCCTGCAAGAAGGCGCTCAAGGACGCCGGCTTGAAGGCCAGCGAGATCCAGGAAGTCATCCTGGTGGGCGGCATGACCCGCATGCCCAAGGTGCAGGAAGTGGTGAAGCAGTTCTTCGGCCGCGAACCGCACAAGGGCGTGAACCCGGACGAAGTGGTCGCCATCGGCGCGGCCATCCAGGCCGGCGTGCTCAAGGGCGAAGTGAAGGACGTCCTCCTGCTCGACGTGACCCCGCTGTCGCTGGGCATCGAGACCCTGGGCGGCGTGTTCACCCGCCTGATCGATCGCAACACCACGATCCCGACCAGGAAGGGTCAGACCTTCTCGACCGCGGAGGACAACCAGACCGCGGTGACCATCCGCGTGTTCCAGGGCGAACGCGAAATGGCGGCGGACAATAAAATGCTCGGCCAGTTCGATCTGGTGGGCATCCCGTCGGCGCCGCGCGGCGTGCCGCAGGTGGAAGTCACCTTCGACATCGACGCCAACGGCATCGTCAACGTGTCGGCCAAGGACAAGGCGACCAACAAGGAGCAGCAGATCCGCATCCAGGCCTCGGGCGGTTTGTCGGAAGCCGACATCCAGCAGATGGTCAAGGACGCGGAAGCCCACGCCGAAGAGGACAAGGCCCGCAAGGCCGCGGTGGAAGCGCGCAACCAGGCCGACAGCCTGGTGCACTCCACCGAGAAGAACCTCAAGGAGCACGGCGACAAGGTAGCGGCCAACGAGAAGGCCGAGATCGAGGCCAAGCTGGCCGAAGTCAAAGCGGTGCTGGACTCCGGCGACGCCGAGAAGATCAAGGCGGCCTCCGACGCGCTCATGCAGGCGTCCATGAAGATGGGCGAAGCCATGTATAAGCAGGCGCAGGGCGCGCCTGGCGCTGAAGGCGGTAACGCCGGCGGCGAAGCGAGGGGCGGCGACGACGTGGTCGACGCCGACTTCGAGGAAGTCGACAAAAACAAGAAATAGCGAAGTAAAAAGGGGCGTGGTTTTCCGGACCACGCCCCTCTTTCATGAGCGACCCCTTTTATTAAGAATTGGCCGTCATATATCGACGGTCACCCGCAGCTGTTCCGAAGTCGACACCCACCATGGCCGCTACGACGAAGCAGTGTTACTACGAAATCCTTGAAGTCAGCCGGACGGCGTCCGGCGATGAACTCAAGAAGGCCTATCGCAAGCTGGCGATGAAGTGGCACCCGGATAAGAACCCGGGCGACAAAGCCGCCGAACAGCAATTCAAGACCCTCAGTGAAGCCTACGACGTGCTGCGCGATGAACAGAAGCGCGCGGCCTACGACCGCTTCGGCCATGCCGCTTTCGAACAAGGCGGCGGCGCGGGCGGCGGCGCCGGCGGCTTCGGTTTCGGCGCGGGCTTCGCGGATATTTTCGACGAGATGTTCGGCGACATCATGGGCCGGCGCGGCGGCGCCAAGCAGAATGCCCGCGGCCAGGATGTGCGCTTCGATATGGAGATCACCCTGGAGGAAGCCTACTTCGGCAAGAAGGCCTCCGTCACGGTTCCGTCCTCCATCACCTGCGAGAGCTGTTCGGGCTCGGGCAGCAAAGGGGGCGCGGCCCCCTCCACCTGCCCCACCTGCCGCGGCCAGGGCCGCATGCGCAGCCAGCAAGGCTTCTTCACGGTCGAGCGGCCGTGCCCCACCTGTCACGGCGGCGGCCAGGTCATCACCGATCCTTGTGCGAAATGCGGCGGCGCCGGCCGCACGCGCAAGGACAAGAACCTCGACGTCACCATTCCGCCCGGTGTCGAGGAAGGCACGCGCATCCGCCTCGCCGGCGAGGGCGAAGCCGGACGCAATGGCGCGCCCGCCGGCGACCTCTATCTGTTCCTGGCCATCGCGCCCCACCGCATGTTCCAGCGCGAGGGCGCCAATCTCTACATGCGCATGCCCATCGCCATGACCACCGCGGCCCTGGGCGGCGAACTGGAAGTGCCGGCCATCGACGGCAGCAAGGTGAAAGTGCAGATCCCCAAGGGCTGCCAGCACGGCCACCGCTTCCGCCTGAAGAGCAAGGGTATGTCGGTGCTGCGCTCCACCGCGCGCGGCGACATGTTCCTGGAAGCCGCCATCGAAGTGCCGGTCAACCTCACCGACGCCCAGCGCAAACTCCTCCAGGAGTTCGAACGCGCCTGCGACCAGACCACCTGCAATCCGGAAAGCACCGGGTTCCTCGGCAAGGTGAAAGAGTTTCTCGGCGCCTGCGAGAAGTGACCTAAGCGTAGCTTAGGTCATCCTCGGGCTTGACCCGAGGATCCAGGGTGTGGTGCACGTTCTCTCTGAACATGCGATTGCCAATCGCCAGGCGCGTTTTCTAAAGCCCGCCCTCGTTACGGCTCTGGACCCTCGGGTCAAGCCCGAGGGTGACTGTGGAGTGGGCGAAACTCCCTCGCTATAATCCCACCATGACCAAGATCGGAATTGTCGGCTGCGCGGGGCGCATGGGGCGGATGTTGATCCGCGAAGTCCTGGCCACGCCCGGCTGTGCCTTGTCCGGCGGCACCGAGGTGCAGGGTCCCCTGATCGGCACGGATCTGGGCGTCCTCGCCGGCGGCAACGCCACCGGCATCGTGGTGACCGGCGACGCCACGGCGCTGTTCGCAGCCAGCGACGCGATCATTGATTTCACCGTCCCCGCCGCCACCAAAATCCACGCCGACCTCGCCGCCGCCGCCGGCACGGCGCTGGTGATCGGCACCACCGGCCTTGGCGCCGATGTGCTTACCGCCATCGACGCCGCCGCGAAGAAGGCGCCGGTGGTGCGCTCGGCCAATATGAGTGTCGGCGTCAATGTGCTGCTGGCGCTGACCCAGAAGCTGGCCGCCACCCTGGGCGATGATTACGACATCGAGATCGTGGAAATGCATCACCGGCATAAAGTGGACGCGCCGTCCGGCACCGCGTTGGCGCTGGGCGAAGCCGCGGCCAAAGGGCGCGGCGTAAGCTTGAATACCGCCGCGCGCCGCACGCGTGACGGCCAGGTGGGCGCCCGCCCCAAGGGCGAAATCGGCTTTGCCACATTGCGTGGCGGCGATGTGGTCGGCGAACATACAGTGATGTTCGCGGCCGATGGCGAGCGCATCGAGATCACCCACAAGGCCTCGTCGCGCGAACTCTTCGCCAAGGGCGCCGTGCGCGCCGCCGTCTGGGCCGCCGGCCGCGCACCGGGCCTCTACGCCATGACGGATGTCCTGGACCTGAGCTGATGATCCGCAACGCCGTACTTCTCAGCTTCGCGGGAGTCCTGGCGTATGGCGCCACCCATCGCATCAGCGGCGCCATCGCCGTGGTGGCGGTGGAGCTGGTGGTGTGGGGCGCGTTCCGGTACCGCACCCGCAATCGCGACTTCTCGGCGCAGTAATGAAACCAGCCGCTGTTTCGGAATTCTATCGCCGCCTGCGCGAAGCCAATCCCAATCCCCAGACCGAGCTTAAATACGTCAATCCGTATACGCTGCTGGTGGCGGTGGCGCTGTCGGCCCAGGCCACCGACGTCGGCGTGAACAAGGCCACGGGGCCGTTGTTCGCCAAAGTCGATACGCCCGAGAAGATGCTGGCCCTGGGCGAGCAGGGTTTGCGCGGCTACATCAAGACCATCGGCCTGTTCAACACCAAGGCCAAGAACGTCATGGCGCTGTCGAAAATCCTGGTGGAGCGGCACGGCAGCGACGTGCCGCGCTCACGCGAGGCGCTGGAGCAGCTTCCCGGCGTCGGCCGCAAGACCGCCAATGTGGTGCTCAACGTCGCGTTCGGTGAAGACACCATCGCCGTGGACACGCATATCTTCCGCGTCGGCAACCGCACAGGCCTTGCGCCGGGAAAAAATCCGTTCGAGGTGGAAGCCAAGCTGGAGAAGGTGACGCCGCCGGACTTCAAGCGCCACGCCCATCACTGGCTGATTTTGCACGGACGTTATGTGTGCAAGGCGCGCCTGCCGGAATGTTGGCGCTGCGCGGTGGCGGACCTGTGTCCGTTTAAACCGAAGACACCCGCGCCCGGATCAACGTCGGCGGTGAAGGCGAAAGCGGCGAAGAAAAAAGCCGCAACGAAGAAACGCGCTGCTTAAGTCAGCTCAATGGTGCCTTCGAGCTTGCCGCCATTGGCGACCATGATGGTCTTGTAGCTCACCGCGCCCTTGATGGCGCCGGTCGACGCCACTTCCAGATGCCCCGTGACCTTGAGCGAGCCTTCGTAGATACCGGCGATCACCGCGCTCTCCACTTCGGCGGTGCCTTTGAACTGGCCGCTCACCGTTACTTCGATGGTTTTCACATCGCTGATGGTGGCGTCCACTTGGCCTTCGATCATCAGGCGTTCGCAGCCGGAGATCTCGCCCTTCACGCGGATCGACTTGCCGACGATCAGGCTCTTGCCGTCATTTTCCGCGGCGCGGGCCGCGGCGGTGTTGGGGATGTCGGCGACGCGGCGCGCAATCTGCGGAGAGAACGCGGCCATGCGGTCGGAGCTGAAGCGGTCGGACATCATCTTCCCCTGATTGCTTTTGGTGGCAAGAGTCTTGGTGAACAGGTGGCTCTTGAACAATGGCTTGGCGTTGAACGGCTTGGCCGGCGGGCGGAGGTCGTGGTCCACGGGGCCCTGGGTCAGCGCGAGATGCGGCGACGGCACCAGATTTCCTTGGGCGGCATCGGATTCGGCGGAATTGGTCGCGGAATTACGGTCAAGCACGTCCCACACCCATGTTTTTGACCCCGGTCATTGGTGCCGGGGATTGTTCAAAGTCTCTTGGCCGAAGATTTCATGCAGCAGTTTGATCTTGCCGAGTTAATTTGGAGTATAGCCGGGAAATACAGGCGATATACTGCCGCCCCCGCCCAGTCCCTCCTCACCAGCCCACCCTTTACAGAGAGCCTGAATCACCATGTCTGAAGCCCGGTTTGACGTCCTTGGCATCGGGTCCGCCATCGTCGACATCCTCTCCCGCTGCGAAGAAGACCTGCTCGCCCGGTTTGACCTGGTGAAGGGCTGCATGGCGCTGACCTCGGCCGAAAAGGCCAAGCAGATCTACGACAGCATGGGCAAGGCCATGGAAATCTCCGGGGGGTCCGCCGCCAACACCATGGCCGGGATCGCGTCCCTGGGAGGCACGCCCGCCTTCATCGGCAAACTGGGCAACGACAAGCTGGGCGAGATCTTCCGCCACGACATCGAGGCCATCGGGGTGGATTTCCACGGCGGCCATAAGCCCGCCGACCTGCCCACGGCCACCTGCCTGATCCTGGTCACCGACGACGGGCAGCGCACCATGAACACCCACCTGGGGGCCTCGACCACCCTCGGCCCCGACGACATCGACGAGGCCCGGGTGGCCGCGTCCCGTGTGATTTATATCGAGGGATATCAATGGGATACCCCTCAGGCCAAGGATGCGATCCGTAAGGCGTCGCGGGCCGTGAAAGGGGCCGGCGGCGAGGTTGCGCTGTCGCTCTCCGACCCGTTCGTGGTCGATCGGCACCGCGACGACCTGCTCACCCTGATCCGGGACGACGTCGATATCCTGTTCGGCAACGAGGAGGAGATCTTCCGCCTCTACCAAGCCGGCGACCTGGCCACCGCCATCGAACACTTACGGTCGGCCGACGTGCTGGCCTGTATGACCCGGGGCGCCAAGGGCACCGTGGTGTTCGACGGCTCCGACACCATCGCGGTCGAGGCCTTCCCTGTGGCCAAGGTGGTGGACACCACCGGGGCCGGCGACCTGTTCGCCGCCGGGTTCCTGTATGGCTATACCCACGGCCGCGATCTCCTGGGCTGCGCCAAGATCGGCTCCATGGCCGCCGCCGAGGTCATTGGCCACATGGGCGCCCGCCCCGAGGCCGATTTGCGCGAAATGCTGGTCAAGCACGCCCTCTAAAAAGCCAGCGAAACCAGCGCTAGACGCATGGGTCACATGAACATTTCGTGCATTTGACCCCAGTTAACTTGAATAAAGCGGCTGTCCCGTATATATAGCCGCCACGAAACGGCCGGGCGGCCCCCCTTGGGGCACGCCCGGTTTTGTTTATGGTCCCACTGCCTTGTGCCGGAGCTTCGGATTGAACGTCCGAAGATGAAATCCATGGAACTGCGCAATATCGCCATCATCGCTCACGTCGATCACGGCAAAACCACGCTGGTCGACGCCTTCCTGAAGCAGTCCGGCGCGGTGCGCGCCAATGCCCGCATGGAAACCTGCGCGATGGACTCCAACGACCAGGAGCGCGAGCGCGGCATCACCATTCTCGCCAAATGCACGGCGGTCGAGTGGAACGGCATCAAGATCAACATCGTCGACACCCCGGGCCACGCCGACTTCGGCGGCGAAGTGGAACGCATCCTGTCCATGGTCGATGGCGTGTGTCTGCTGGTCGACTCTTCCGAAGGCCCGCTGCCCCAGACCAAGTTCGTGCTGTCGAAGGCCCTCGGCCTCGGCCTGCGCCCGATTGTGATCGTCAACAAGATCGACCGCCAGGACGCGCGCCCCGACGAAGTGCACACGGAAATTTTCGATCTGTTCGCCGCCCTGGGTGCGACCGATGAGCAGCTCGACTTCCCGACCCTGTTCGCCGTCGGCCGGGAGGGCTGGGCGGTGCGCGACCTGGAGAACGAAGAGCGCAAGGACCTGACGCCGCTGTTCGAAACCATCGTCAAGCATGTGCCGGCGCCGAAGCTCGACAAGACCGGCCCGTTCAAGATGCTCGCCACCACGCTTGAGTTCGACAACTTCCTGGGCCGCATCCTCACCGGCCGCATTGAATCCGGCATCGCCAAGGTCAACATGCCGATGAAGGTGCTGTCGCGCGACGGCAAGGTGCTGGAAACCGGCCGCGCCACCAAGCTCTTGTCGTTCCGCGGCCTCGAGCGCATCCCCGTGGAAACCGCCGAAGCCGGCGACATCATCGCCCTCGCGGGCATGGAAAACGCCAACGTGGCCGACACCTTCTGCGCGCCGGAAGTGACCGAGCCGCTCAAGGCCCGCCCGATCGATCCGCCCACCTTGGCCATGACCTTCTCGGTCAATGATTCGCCCTTTGCCGGCCAGGACGGCGACAAGCTCACCACCCGCGTCATCGCCGCGCGTCTCGCGCGCGAAGCCGAAGGCAACGTCGCGATCCGTGTGTCTGAATCCCAGGACAAGGATTCATTTGAAGTCGCGGGCCGCGGCGAACTCCAGCTCGGCGTGCTGATCGAGAACATGCGCCGCGAAGGTTTCGAGCTTTCGATCTCGCGCCCGCGCGTGCTGTTCCAGACCGACGACAACGGCCAGCGGCTTGAGCCGATGGAAGAAGTCGTGGTCGACGTGGACGAACAGTTCTCCGGCGTCGTGGTCGAAAAGATGTCCATGCGCAAAGGCGAGATGCAGGAACTGAAGCCCGCCGGCGGCGGCAAGGTGCGCATGGTGTTCATCGCACCGTCGCGCGGCCTGATCGGCTATCACGGCGAATTCCTCACCGACACCCGCGGCACCGGCGTCATGAACCGCCTGTTCCACTCCTATGGTCCGTATCGCGGCAACATCGCCTCGCGCCGTGAAGGCGTGCTGATCGCCACC